>DASRLC010000427.1:0-4985 GCA_035648655.1 Polyangia bacterium | reverse complement strand
CCTGGACACTATGGCTGCGTTACTTCGCCTTCCAGCGCGCTACAACCCCGAACTTCCCACGACGCCGCGGCGGCTACCCGAACTCCGCGGCGCTCAGGCCACCGCGTGAGAAACACGACTTCGTCAACGGGCTGCTAGAGGCACACGTACGCGAGCATGCTGAGCGCGTACTCGCGGCCGGTGCCGATCTCTCGCTCTGGGAGCAATCGAAGGATCGCGCCAACCGGGTACGCGTCTTCGATGTACTCGCTGAGCGCCTAAAAGAGTCCCCGCCCCCGCCCAAGCCGATTCGCGTGGTGGGCGACACGGTTGCTTGGAAACGGGGACAACTCTGGGCTTATCGAACGCTCGACGGGAAGTACGTCGTCCTCCGGGTCGCGGCGTTCGATCCGGAATGCGGTCTCGTCGGGGCCCCGGTCACCGAGTTGCTGGACGTCGTGCTCGACGACCTCCCTCCTACGGGCCCTTTGGCCAACGTCGGTGTGCGGTCGGCGCGCCCGGACTACAACGCCAGCGGTCGATATGATTTCCTCGCACCGGAGCATCGCGCAAGTCCGATGTTCGAGCCCAAGGTCAAGCGCAGGGGCGAGTTGCCGCGCCATCGGTTGAAAAAGCTGCGGACCGACGGTGAGCCACGTCCGGCGACGGCGACGACGAAGGCCATCGGTGTCGCCTGGGATGCCCTGGACGAGTTTCTGCCGAACAGGTTCGATGTCGGCGGTCCACGGCTGGGGGCTGTTCACGGTTGGGCGCTTGCCGATGGGAGCACTGCGTACACGGTCGTGGAGAGAATGAGCTGGCCGGACAAGCTACCAGCCACCCAGTGGCAGCTCGGCGTACTCGGTTGTCGGGGCGCCGACCTCGATCCTCAGACCATCGAGGCAGCGGAGGTACTGTGCTCGATCATCGTCATGGGGTTTCCCCCCGCGGGAGGACTCCGGGAGACGGGCTACCGAGCCCCTAAGAATGTCGATCCCGTCTCGGGCGCGGTTCACACCTGGGAGTCGCTTCCCCGGCTGCTCGAGAAGACCGACAGGCTCGTGGCCGCGGACAAGGCGATGAAGGCACTTTTCGTGAGCGTCGCGCGTGTGACCACGAAGTAGATCGCCCAAGCGGGGCGGGAAGGCCGTCGGACGCTGTGGTACTTTTGACGCGTGGGCAAGGTGATCGACCTCTACGGCGGGAAGGACCCCCGCACGGTGCCGCGTTACGCGGTTGGGGAGGCGGCTCTGTACCTGCGGTTGCCCCGTGCCACCCTGAAGACCTGGGTCCATGGTCGCCTGGACCAGAACGGACGCCAGGCTGAGGCGGTCATCAAGCTCCCCGCGAGCAGCGGCCTGCTGTCCTTTCAGAATCTCGTGGAAGCCCACGTTCTGGGGGCCATCCGCCGTCAGCATGGGGTCTCCCTGCAGCGGGTGCGCAAGGCTCTCCGATTCGTGCAGCGCAAGATCCAGCAGCCACATCCTCTCATCACGGTGGAGTTTCAGACCGATGGGGTCGACCTCTTCGTCAAGGAGCTCGGGAGGCTGATCAACGCCTCCGGTGCAGGTCAAACGGAAATAGACGAGGCGATTCGAAAGTCGCTCGCCCGTATCGACCGCGACGAGGAGGGTGTGGCCTCTCGCCTGTTCCCGTTCGTCCGGGGTACCGAGGGAGAGCCGAAGGTGATCTTGATGGACCCGAAGCTCTCGTTCGGGAAGCCCGTCATCGTCGAGACGGGTATCCCCGTCAGCGTCATCGTTGGCCGGTACCGGGCGGGGGAAGATCCGAGCGAGATCGCCCGCGACTACCGCATCCCCACGGACCACGTGAACGATGCCATCAGGACCGCGATCCCGGCGGCTGCCTGAACCCTGGATCTTCTTCATCGATCGCTCTCTGGGCGGGCAGGTGGTCGCGGAGGCCCTGCGCGCGGCCGGCGAGCAGGTCGAAGTGCACGACGACCACTTCGCCCGCGACGCGTCCGACGAGACTTGGCTCGGGGAAGTCGGCGCCGAGGGCTGGGTCGTTCTAAGCAAGGACGATCGGATTCGCCGTAACCCCGTCGAGCGAGAAGCGCTCATCGCGGCCGGCATCGCCGCATTTTTCCTCGGCCGCAGCGACCTGCGAGGTGAACAGATGGCGGCAGCGCTGACAACGGCGCTCCCCGCGATCAAGAAGACCCTGCGACGGTTCTCGGTCCCATTCATCGCCGGTGTCTCGGTGTCGGGCGACATCCACGTCTTCGAGGACGCCGATCAGCGGTTCAGCCCGCCCAAGCGGATCAAGGGGTGAGGGGCTCCGCAGCGAAGGCGATTTGTCTCGCTGTGTCAGGCTGTCGCGCTCACGAGGCGATTCGGGACCGAGTCTGCACCCGCCCTTCCTGCCCTTCGGCGAGAGTGCCAGGATAGCCACGTGCGCGAGGTGGCTTTGCCGAGGCGGCTGGCGATCGCATCGGGGTCGTGGTTGCTCGTCTTGTTGGCGGTCGTCGGGATCGGGTCAATCACGTTTGAGGTCCTGATCGCCCGCCCGGAGGTTCTGCGCTTCGCCAACGCCGGCCGACTGGTCGTCGGTCAAGTCACCTCCACACCGAATATGGTCGACCTCACTCCCGGCGAGAGGCCTCGGCGCCAGTCGCAGCCTTCGCTGCGACCAGGTCATCTCCGGCAGCGACAGCCAGAACGAGAGACTGTCTTAAAATGCCCTCCGCTTTCGCGAAATTGCCGGTCTCACTTTCCGTCCCGCCGATCAACTCAAGGAGCTCGGCCAGTAAGGGTTTGTACTGTGTCGATTCCACTTTGGGTCGAAGGGCCATCGCTGCGTCTAGTGCGTCTGCAAAGCGTCCGATGTTGTAAAGCGCACGAACATCTTTAAACGACAATCGGAGACCTTGCACCGCTTGCAAGGTCTTTTCGTCGCGCGGCAGAGGCACAGCCGATCGCAGAGCCCGAAGGTCGGCGCAACGCGCGACCGGTGTGAGATCGCCGACCGCCGTAATTCCTCGACCGACCGCGATCCTGTCGGCGGTCGCGAGGACGGTCGTCAGCGCCCGCACGTCGTCGAGGTTTTCGTTTAGGCAGCGCATTCGGAGGTCGAGCACCTCTTCGGACTGCTCGCCGCGGACGTGGGTGGCTTCGCAGGTCTCCTTGTACATGTCGCGCCAGTGGCCCATATACGTGTCGAGCCCGGCGGAGATCTGTTGCCAGATGGTGGCCGCTTGGGGATGGCCGCTGCCGAGGATCGCAGCCTGGACCGATTGGCGGCGCTGGTCCGAGACACCATCCGGGCTCCAGGCGGCGGCGAGTCTGTCGGCGGGAGGTTGGCAATCGAAGCGCTGGGCGTGCGAGAGCCGCCACGCGCCCGCGCCGAGTAGCGCCACGGCCAACGCGGCCGCAAACCCTGCGAAGCGGCGTTGCGCGCGTGTTCGACCGCGCGTCAGCGCCGTGAGGAGCTGATCCATCGAGCCGTAGCGCTTCTGTTTATCGTTCGACAGGCCCCCGGCCACCACGCCGCGCAGCCAGACCGGCGTTCCGGCTCGGCGCATGGCGCCGCTTCCGCTTTCCCTAGATTCGCCTCGCAGGTGGGACAATGCCGGGCGCCTTCCATACAGCGCCTCGTGCAAGGCGACGCAGAAGCTGAACTGATCCGCACGGGCGTCGGAGGGCTCGCCCCGCCACTGTTCGGGCGCCATATAGGCCGGCGTGCCGAGCAACGTACCGTCCCCGGTCCTGATCGTGGCATGGGTGGCCGTCTGATCGTCGGACGCGACGGCCTCCCGCACCTCCCGCGCGAACGAACCGGTGTCGAGCAGATCTTCTCGAAGCAGGCGGGCCAGGCCGAAGTCCATGACCCGCACCGAGCCGTCCTTGCCGACCATCACGTTCTGCGGCTTGAAGTCGCGGTGCACGATCCCGGCGGCGTGGGCCGCCGCCAGGCCCCGCCCGGTCGCGACGAACACGTCCAAGATCTCCTGCCAGCTGCGCGCGGCGGCGCGCCGCCAGTCGTCGAGGGTGTCGCCGTCGACGAACTCCATGGCGATGTAGACCCGCTCGCCGAAGGTGCCGGCGTCGTAGACCGCGATCACGTTGGGGTGCGACAGGCGCGCGATGGTGCGGGCCTCGCGCAGGAGGCGCGGCTGCAACTACCCGGTGGCGACATGACCTCCGTCGCCCGCCTGCTGATCAGTCAGCTCGACGTCAGCATCTCTCGTCTGCTCGGCGCCGCCTGACGCAACCGAAAGACTGCGCGCGCCGAATACCCGACGGCGCTTGGCAGGGATTCGGTGGGGACGCGAGGCCTCACTGACTGCCAGCGTCATGAAATGCGTGTGCGTTCGGGTACAGGTGCGTCTTTAGGCATGGGCCCGATCTGGAAAGACTCGGTCTGCTTGTCGTCCTCGTAGACCCACCCGCTAAAGGAGCCTCCCAATGTCTCGTCGCCGCCGATCTAAGGCCAGGAGATTCCTCGCCTATACGACCAGGGGAGTGGCCGTTGTGGGCTTGGCGACGATCGCCTCTTGCGGAGGCGATCGTCCGAGCGTGTCCGAGGCCCAGGCGAGCGCGCTGCTGTCGGCGCTTCGCGCACGACCGGCATCACCGCTGCTGCCCGGGCTCGCCCAGGAATTCGCGAATGTTGGCGGCACTTTGACCCCCCAGTTTTCGAACGGCCAGGGAGCGACTCCCGCACGCGTCAGCCTGCCATCCCGCTCGACGGCGGCGGTGCACATCGAAGATACGGCGACCGCAGTGGGCATCGACGTGACCCTCAGAGACGCCCGCGACTCGGTTGGCCGTGCCGCCGATGGCCTCGTCGTGTACGCGCACGCGCACGTCTCCGGCGCGACGTTGATCCATCGGCCGGGGCCGGGTGGCGATCATGTGCGCGGCCTCGGCGATGATCTCGGCGGCGACGCGGGTATCGAGACACGGGTCGTGGCGGTCGTGGCCCGGGGCCAGGATTTCGGTGTGGGCGATGTTCAGGACCTGGGCGGCGATGGCGAGGCTGGT
>DASRLC010000426.1:0-2725 GCA_035648655.1 Polyangia bacterium | reverse complement strand
GTGCATGACGTGCGAGTAGCGTTCGGTGACCATCCGATCGTGGAGAACGACCGAGCCGGCCACCGAGACGCGCCCCACGTCGTTGCGCCCGAGATCGATCAACATGGTGTGCTCGGCCAGCTCCTTGGGATCGGCCCGCAGCTCGGCCTCCAGCGCGGCGTCCTCCTCGGCGGTGGCGCCGCGCCGGCGGGTTCCGGCAATCGGCCGCACCTCGACCTCGCGCTTGTCGAGCCGCACCAGCACCTCGGGCGATGCGCCCGTCACGATGGCCTCGGGGAACTCCAGGTGGAACATGTAGGGCGACGGGTTGATCACCCGCAGCGCGCGATAGACGTCGAACGGATCGACCGGGCCCCGCGGCAGCTCGAACCGCTGCGAGTAAACGACCTGGAAAGCGTCGCCGGCCAAGATGTACTCCTGAATGCGCCGCACGCCCGCCTCGTAGGCGGACCGCGTGACGGTGGCTCGGGGCGCGTCGTCCGACCGCGACTGCGGCTCCGCCGACGGCGACGCCGGGCGGGTCACGTCGAGCGCGCGCAACGCGGGCGCCGGCCGGCCCAGGCGCTCGACCACCTCGTCGATGCGCGCGCAGGCGTCGTCGTAGGCGCGGCCAGCGTCGCCGGCACCGACGTCGGCCGCCGCCACCACCTTCACCGTGCCGCGTAGGTTATCGAAGATCACCACCGTGTCGGTGATGGCGAAGCACAGCTCGGGCAAACCGAGGTCGTCGGGCTTCGAGCTGGGGAGTCGCTCGAAGGTGCGCGCGATGTCGTAGCCCAGCCAGCCCACCGCGCCGCCGAAGAAGCGCGGCAGCCCGGGCGGCACCGAGGGCGCCAGCTTGGCCAGGTAGCCGTCGAGGAAGCGCAGCGGCTCGGCGGTCTGCACGCGCTCGACCACCCGCAGCTCGCCGCCGTTCGGCTCGAGCACCTCGACGGTCTCGCCGCGCGCGCGCACGACGGCCCGCGGGCGCACCCCGACGAAGCTGTAAGCCGCCCACTTGTCGCCGCCGACGACGCTCTCCAGCAGGAACGAGTACGGCCCGCGTCCGAGCTTGGCGTAGGCCGAGACCGGCGTCTCGGTGTCGGCCACCACCTCGCGGTAGACGAAGGCCAAGCGGCTGGCCCCCGCCCGCTCGAGGAATCCGGCCCGATCCGGTACGAAGCGCATGAGCGTTTCAACATACCATGCGTGTCCGCGGTCACCCGCGGGTGGGCCAGACGGCCCGGTCTTTTCGGGCAAAGTCGCGCCGAGTTATCCGCCGCGCCGTCGACCTTCGGCTATCATGGGCGCCCGGCCGCCCACTCGAGATAGCCCGGCCCCTGCATCCATATCCACGTGTCATTCGATCCAGTTGATCCATCTGGTCCACTTTCCACCCCCGGCCCGCTGACCCGCCGGTACGTGGCTTGGACCCTCCGCCGCGGCAAGCTGCTCTGGGCGCTGGCGGTGCTGCTGGCCATCCCGGCGGCCTGGCGGACGGCGAGGCTCTACGGCCACCTGCGCAGCGACATCGAGGAGCTGTTGCCGCGCGACGCGCCCAGCGTGGTCGCCATCGGCGAGCTGCGCCGCCGGATGTCGGGCTTGCAGTACCTCGGCCTCTTGGTCGACACCGGCGGTCCCGATCGTCTCCCGGCCGGCGAGCGCTTCCTGGACGATCTGGCGGCCCGCATCCGGCGGTACCCGCGGACGGAGGTCAGCGACGTGCGCACCGGCTTCGCCGCCGAGCGGGCCTTTGTCGAAAAGCATGCCGGCAGCCTGATCGCGCTCGGGGATCTGCGCATCGTCCGCCAGCGGATCGAGGACCGCCTGCACTGGGAGTACGGCAAGAGGACCGGTACGCTGCTCGACGCCGACGAGCCGGAGCCGCCGCTCGATTTTACCGACATCGATCGCAAGTACGCCAGCCAGCTGGGCGGCGGCGATTTGGAGGGCAACCGGTTTTCGAACCGGCGGATGGGCCTCACGCTGATGCTGGTGGAGGTGGGTGGCTTTTCGACCAGCGCGGCGCAGGCCGCGGCACTCATCCGGCACGTCAAAGCCGACATGCGGGCGCTGGGTGGTCCGGACCACTACGCGCCCGGGATGCGGGTCGGCTTCACCGGCGACGTCGCCATCGCCGCCGAGGAGATGGCCGCGCTGGTTCAGGACCTGACCCTCTCGTCGATCTTGGTGCTGGTCGCGGTGGTGCTGGCGATCGTCTTCTTCTATGGGTGGGCGCGCGCCATTCCGGCGCTGTTCCTGCCGCTCGGCGTGTCGGTGCTGTACGCATTCGGTCTGGCCAGCCTGCCGCCGTTCGGCATCAGCGAGCTCAACTCGAATACCGCTTTCTTGGGGTCGATCATCGTCGGCAACGGGATCAACTTCGGCATCATCCAGCTGGCCCGTTACGTCGAGGCGCGGCGGCGCGGCCAGACGGTGGAGGGGGCGCTGGCCACGGCGCTGTGGGGCACGCGCAAGGGGACGTTGTCGGCCGCGATGGCGGCCGGCGTCGCTTACGCCTCTTTGGTGGCGATGCAGTTCCGCGGTTTCCGGCAGTTCGGCGTCATCGGCGGGCTCGGGATGGCGTTCGCTTGGGGAACCACCATCCTGCTCATGCCGCCGCTGCTGGCCTGGCTCGATCGGGGGCGGCACGCGCCGCGCGTGCGTCCGGTGTCGGGCCGCCTGATGGGCGCGGTCGCGCGCTTGGTCGGCAGCCACCCCCGTCTGCTGGTGGGCGGCGCGCTGG
>DASRLC010000425.1:0-40020 GCA_035648655.1 Polyangia bacterium | reverse complement strand
GGCCGCTGACGCCGCGGCCGACGGCCGGCGGACGCGAGGTACCATCGGCCGTCAGACGCCGACATGTCGGCGTCTGACGGCCGATGGTACCTCGCGTCCGCCGGCCGTCGGCCGCGGCGTCAGCGGCCGGTGGCGTGGGTCAGCGCCACGTCGGACAGCACCAGCTCGTACTGGGCGCGCGTCAAGTTGAGACGCGCCTGGGTCAAAGCCGCTTGCGACTCCAGCAGGTCGGTGGTGGTCGCGGCGCCGGCCTTGAGGGCGGCGTCGGTGACCCGATAGGCCTCCTCGGCGCTGGCGACCGCCTTTTCGGCGCTGTCGACGGCGCCGCGGGCGGCGTCGCCCTGGGCCAGGCTGGCGGCCAGCTCGGCTTCGATCTGACGCTGCAGCATGTCGCCGTCCCGGCGCGCGGCGTCGGCCTGGACGGCGGCCGCCTTGCGCTGCAGGTTGGTGGCGCCCCACTCCCAGATGGCCCAGCTGGCCTTGAGCCCGATGTAGGCCGAGTTCTTGGGGGAAAACGGCTGGCCATCCGCGCGCAGGTAGGCCCCCTCGAGATCGAGATCGGGCAAGAGCGCGAACCCGCGCGAGCTGGTCTGGTGATCGGCCGCCAGCACCAAATGCGCCTGCTGGGCCAGCTCGGGGCGGTGGGCGCGCGCCAGCGGCAGCAGCGCGTCCAGCGAGCCGGAGGCGGGCTTGGCGCGCGCGGCGTTGAGCCGCTCGGTCGGCTCGACCAGCGTCAGCTCGGCGGCGTCGGCGGGGGCCAGGCCGATGGCCGCGAAGAGCTGCGCGTGGGCCATCTGCCCCTGGCTGTGCGCCTCCAGGCCCTGCTGGACGGCGTTCGCCACCGCCACCTGGATGCGCAGCAGATCGGCCTGCGTGATCACGCCGCTCGCGAGGCGGGCCTTGGCGACCGTCACCTGCTCGCCGAGATCGTGCGCCGAGGAGGCCGCGATATCCTCCAGCGCCTTGGCCTCGAAGATGCGCAAGAAAAGGGTCTCGACGTTCTGGCGGAGATCGGACTCGGCCGCCGCGATCTGCGAGCGATCGGCGGCGCTCTGCTCGAGCAGGATCTCCCGCTCGTCGTTGGCCCGCAGCAGGCCCAAAAGCGGCTGGTCGGCCGAGGCGGTGAAGGTGTTGGTCTTCTGATCGCGCACCGTGAAGATCGATACCGCCGAGGTGCCCATCGGGATCGGGAAGGGGATGTTGAAGGGCGCGTTCCAATACTGCGCTTCGTCGTTGACGTGGATGGTGGGGAGCATGCGGCGGGTGGCGGAGCTGACGTTGATGTCGCCGGCCTCCGCGCGTGCCCGGACGGCGCCCAAATGGGGGTTGCTCTGGATGGCCAGCGCGACCGCGTCGTCGATGGTGAGCGCGCGGGGCGCCGCCTCGGCGAGCGAGGCCGCGGAGAGAACTGTGGCGAGGAGGACGAAGAAGCGGCCCATGGTCATTGCCTCACGTCGACGGTGACATCGGCCGACAGACCCGCGCGCAGATCCACCCCGGCGGGTAAGTTGTCCCAGGCGATGCGCACCGGGACGCGCTGTACGACTTTGACGAAGTTGCCGGTTGCGTTGTCGGCCGGCAGCAGCGAGAAGCTGGCGCCGGTGCCGCCCGAGAGGCTCTGGACCTTGCCCTGGAATTTCCGGCCGGGAAGGGCATCGATCTCGATCTCGGCCGGCTGGCCGATGTGCATGCTGCCGACCTGCGTCTCTTTGAAGTTGGCGATCAGGTAGGTCGTCGACGGCACCAGCTCGATGAGCGGCTGGCCGACGGAGACCAGCTGGCCTTCGTGCACGGTCAATTTCGAGGCGTAGCCCGCCGAGGGGGCCGTGATCTTGGTGTAGCCGAGCTGCAGCTTGGCCAGCGCCAGGGCCGCCTCGGCGCTGCGCACGCGCGCGTTGGCCAGATCGGCGTTGGCGCGGGCCTCGGCGATCTGCGGCGCCACCGGGGCGCTCTGGCTGACCCGACCCCGGGCCTCGCCGACGCGGCTCTCGGCCCCGCGGCGGGCGTCTTCGGCCAACGCCACCTGAGCCTCGGACTGGGCCTTGGCAGCCTTGGCGCTGTCGAAGGCGATCTGCGCGCTGTCGAGCTGCGCCTGCGTGACGGCGTTGGCCTGCCGTAGGGTCTTGGCGCGGCCGAGATCGATCTCGGCCTTGCGGAGCTGCGCATCGGACCGCTCGACGTCGGCGTGCGAGGCCGCCAGCTGCGCGCCGGCGCTCTGGACGCCGGCGGCCGAACCGGTCAGTGCCGCCCGCGCCGAGGCCAGACCGCCCTTGGAGGTGGCGTCGACGATCTGCACCTGCGCGTCCGCCGCGGCCGCCTGGGCCTTGGCGATCGACAGCTCGGCCTCGGCCTGTTGCGCGCGGGCGTCGTAGTCGGAGGGATCGATCTCGACCAGCAGATCGCCCCGTTTGACGAGCTGGTTCTCGGTCACGTTGACATGGGTCACCGCGCCGGCGACCCGCGTCCCGATCGGCACCACATCGGCGGCAACTTGCGCGTCGTCCGTTTCTTCGCGCCCGACCGTCGCAAAGTGGTAGATGGCGACGCCGCTGACCGCGAGGACGGCGATCACGCCCAGGATCAAGAAGGGGCGCAGGCGACGCTTGGGCGGGGCTTCGGCTTTGGTCGCCGGGACCACCACCGCGGGCGCGGCGGCAACGGCGGGGGCAACGTTTGGGGATCGGCTGGTCTCAGTGGCGGTGTCCATGTCTGTTCTCGCTTTGCTGACGGCTTTTCGGTGATTAGTGGAGATCGACGCGCTGCTTGCTGCGCGAGCCGGCGGGCGGCTTGAGCAGCAGCGCGAGGGGAATGACGAACAGGAAGGCCAGGCCGGCCAGCACGAACATCCGTTCGAAGGCCAGCAACGTCGATTGACGGGTGATCATGCCGTCGAGGACCCGCCTAGCGGTCTGGCGCGCGGTGCCCGGGTCGAGGCCGCGGGCCACCAGGCCGGATTGGATCCCGCCCAGGCGCTGCATCACCGCGGGGCGTCCGGCCACCAGGTGGGCCACCAGGCCGACCCGCGCGCTCTGGATGAAGTGGGGGAGCAGGGTCGCGAACGCCGCCAGGCCCAGCGAGCCGCCGATCTGGCGCAGCAGCGAGTTGAGCCCGGTGGCGTCGGTCATGCGGTAGCGCGGGATGCTGGCGAGCGCGACGGTGGTCAGCGGCACGAACAGCGCCGCGAACCCGAAGCCCTGCAGGATGATGGCCGCGACCACCGAGTGGCTGCCGGTGTCGAGCGTGTAGTGCGACATCTCGTAGGCGGAAAGCGCGACCAGCACGACGCCCGTGATCACCAGGATGCGCGGCTGCACGTAGTTGTAGAGCCGGCCCACCAGCGGAATCGCCACCATCATGGCGAGCGCCCGCGGCATGAGCGCCATTCCCGCCTGCACCGCCGAGAACCCCAGCAGCTCTTGCATGAAGAGCGGCAGCAGGAAGGTGATCGACATCAGGATCGCGAACATCATGGAGCCGATGAGGGTGCCCGACAGGAACACCCGATCCTTGAACAGCGACAGATCGACGGCCGGCACCGGCGCGGTCAGCTCGCGGATCACGAAGGCCGCCAGCAGGAAGATGGCCAGGAAGGTGGTGATGGCGATGGCCGTCGACGAGAACCAGTCGTTGCGGCTCCCTTCCTCGAGCACGTACTGCAGGCAGGCCAGGCCGGAGGTCATGAGCAGCACGCCCTGCCAGTCGAGGTTCTTGCGTTGCTCGGCGGCGCGCTCGCGGTTGGCGCGGCGGATGTCGTCGGGCTCGTGCACGAAGCGGGTCACCATGAAGATGCCCAGCAGGCCGACCGGAATGTTGATGTAGAAAATCCAGGGCCAGTTCAGGTTGTCGATGATGTAGCCGCCCAGCACCGGGCCGGCCGCGGGCCCGACCACGACGGCCAGGCCGAAGAGCGCCATCGCCATCCCCTGTTCTTCGGGGGGGAAGGTCTGGCGCAAGATGGCCTGCTCGGTGGGCTGCAGCGCGCCGGCGCCCAGGCCCTGCAGCGCGCGGCAGGCCACCATGACCGGCAACGAGCGGGCCAGGCCGCACAGCGCCGAGCCGAGCAGGAACAGCCCGAGGGAAAACAAGTAGACCCGCTTTTGTCCGAAGAAGCGGCCCAAAAACGCGGTCAGCGGCATCACGACCACCGTCGCGATCACGAAGCCGGTGGTCACCCAGGTCATCTCCTCGACGGTGGAGCCGAGCGATCCGGACAGGTGCGGGGTCGCGACGGCGACGATCGAGGTGTCGATGGCGCCCATGAGCGTCCCGAAGGTCACCGACACGGTGACCAACCACTTGTTGACGGGCGCGCGCGACGGCGCGCCCACGAAGGTGTCGAGGGTGGTTCCGGCGGCGGTCATGCGCCCACCCCGCCGAGGAATGCCGAGATGAGGCGATCGGCTTCGACGAGGAGCCCGTCGCCGATCTCGAGGACGAGGTCGCGGATGACCAGCGCGCGCATCATGCCGAGCAGAAAGAACGACGCCAGGTCGGCCTGGTCGGGCCGGATGGCCTTTTCTTTGACCCCCTGGACCATCACCTTGTCGGCGCGGGCGTGGATCTCGCTCATCTTGGTGCGCATCTTCTGGCAGGCCTGCGGGAACGTCTGCTGGTAGCGGCCGGTCTCGCCCTGCAGGACGATCTGCATGAACTTTTCGTGACGCTCCCAGTGGGCCAGCATGGCCACCACCAGGGCGCGCAGGCGCTCGCGGAACTCGCGGTTCGCGCTGCCCCGCAGGGCCCCGTCCATCTCGGCCAGCATCTCGGCGAAGCGGGCCTCCATGAGGCCGGCGAGTAAGGCTTCGCGATCGGCGAAGTGGTTGTAGAGCGTGCCGACCGAGACGCCGGCGCGGGTGGCGATCTCGCCCATGTGCGCGGCGTGCAGGCCGGCGTCGGCGAAGACGTCCTCGGCCGCCGTCAGGACCGCCTGCAAGGTCGTCTCCTTGAACCGCTCGCGCAAGCTCTGGGGGTGGGATTCAACTGGTGAACGACGGTTCATATTTTGAACATGGTGAGGCGGGGACGGCAGTTTGTCAACGGCGGCGGTGTGAAGTTTTGTTGAGCGCCGGTTGGATGCACGGCGGCGGCCGAGGTTTCGGGGGCGCGTGCGAGCAGTTGGAGGGTCGGCGGGCGCCGGTCCTGAACCGGCCGATTCTCAGGTCGACCCCCCCCGTTCCGGCCTCATAGGATGAACGCCCAAATGACCTCGCTGGTTCTATCTCGGCGGACCTCGTGGACCGCGGGGAGTCTTCTGGCCTGTTTGACGCTGGGGGTGACGCTCGATGCGTGCTCATCGTCGTCGCGCAGCGGTATGGTCAGCGACGCGCAGGCCAGTCAGGACGCGAGCCCCTGTTCTCTCGGTGGCGCCTTTCATGTGACTTTTGCGCCAATAGCGGGCAGCCCGGCAGCGTGCTCTTGCAGCCAGTGTTCGTATGACGTGGCCGCGAGCCATGTCACCGACAGTGTCAGCCTGGCGTCGGCCGACGTTGAGTATTTCTTACAACCATTGCTCGCCCCCGACGGCGGCCTTCCACCGGATTACTCGTGCGACAACAGCGAGACCTCGGCGTGCACGTTCGAGGGCGATTGCCTGAGTAAGTTCACGTTTACCGTGACCAACGGAGTGGCCTCCGGGACCCAGAGTTTTGTCCTCGATGGTCAGGACGGCGGCGCCTCGACGACTTGTACCTACCAGGTCACCGCTTCTCCCTGTGCATCCGCCGGACCGGCCAAGTGCACATTTTGAAGTCGGAAGTCGCGGCTTTAGCCTCGGACAGCGCGCTAATCGGCGGGCCACGCTAGGCCGACGAAGGTCGGTTCAGGGACCAGCGTGACGCCGAACCGTGTCCGGACCGTGTCGCGGATCTCGCGCGCCAGGTCGACCAGCGCCGAAGCGCTTCCGCCGCCGTGGTGGATCAGGGCCAGCGCGTGCGCGCGGGAGAGGCCCACCGGGCCACGGCGGAGCCCTTTGCCGAAGCCGGCGCGCTCGATGAGCCAACCGGCGGACAGCTTCACCCGACCGCCGTCGACCGGCCAGCGCGGCATCTCGGCGCCGTCCGCCAGGAGGCCGGCGGCCCGGGCGCGCGCGCCCACCTCGCCGGCTTCGGCGGCGGGCAGGATCGGGTTGGTGAAGAACGAGCCCACGCTGCGCCGGTTGGGATCGTCCTCGGCAAGGACCATCGATTTCTCGCGCCGCAGCGCCAGGACGG
Organism: Polyangia bacterium; assembly: GCA_035648655.1. GTDB lineage: Bacteria > Myxococcota_A > Polyangia > Fen-1088 > Fen-1088 > JADGRB01. The sequence continues at coordinate 33,811 of DASRLC010000425.1, read as the reverse complement.
TGCGACGCACCTCGGAAAGGCTGGGCTTGGCGGTGCCGGCCAGGGCTTCGGACAGCTCCCGATAGCGGAGGGCGGGCGCGCCGCCGGGCCGCAGGTCGAAGGTCACGGCCAGGACCACGAAGCGCTCCGGCTCGCGCTTGAACCGGCTGTCGCGGTAGGCGAAGGCGCAGTCGGCCGGCGCCAGCTCACGGATCTGCCGGCTGCCGCGCTCGAGCACGCGCACCGAGCGGATGGTGTCGGCGACCTCCTGGCCGTAGGCGCCGACGTTCTGGATGGGCGTCGCGCCCACTCGGCCTGGGATGCCGGAGAGGCATTCGAGGCCGGCCAGATCGCGCGCCACGGTCTCGGCCACCAGATCGTCCCAGGGCTCGCCCGCCGCCGCGGTCAGCGCCACCTGGCTGTTGCCGCGCTCGAACCGGCGCCCGCGGGTGCCGATCCGGATCACCAGACCCGGAAAGCCCGCGTCGGCGACCACGAGGTTGGACCCACCGCCCAGGATGGCGATCGGCAGCCGGCGCGAGTCCGCCCAGCCCAGGGCCTCGACGACCGTCTCGTCGTCGTGGGCGTCCACGAAGTGCCGCGCGCGGCCGCCCAACTCCAGCGTCGTGAGCGGCGCCAGCGGGACGTCGTCGCGGATCTCGAGGGCCACGTGCGGAGGATACGCCGTCGCCGCTATCATGGGCACGTGCCGTCGAAGCTTGGCGCCGAATTGAAACCGGCGCTCCAGTACGGGCGCGAGGAGACCATCTAGACGTCGAACATGACGATCGGGGGCGAAGCGGGGGGGCCTGGGTCGGGGTTCCGGCACTTGACGAGCAGCCCAAAGGTACTCGGTCTGACGGAAAGTGAGTTCGAGGCACGGCGGCGCAGATGACGTCTCTCGATGGAAGAATTGGGATCGCACAGTCCGTCGTAAGTTCAAGCTGAAATTGCGGCTTGGCCGTTGCGGTCTTCACAAAGTACTGCGATTGGCGCAGAGTCAGCACATGCCGGACTCGTCGAACAGCGAGCGTGCGACCAAGTTAAAAAAAGAACTGGCCGAGCTACCAGTCTCAAAGCTGCTGCTGGATCCGGAAAATCCGAGGCTTCCTGAGGAACTGCAAGGCGAGGAGGATCAACAACTTCTTCTGGAGTACTTCTTTCGTGAAGGTGTTTTGCTCGAACTGGCGCAGTCGCTTGTTGACAACGGATATTTCACCCACGAGCCATTGATCGCTCTGAAAGCCGAGCACGGTAAGTACCTAGTGCTCGAGGGAAACCGCCGACTAGCAACGCTATTTGTGTTGCTGGGACAGCCAGCAGCGACTGCGCAAGATTTAACGTTCGACCTCGATATATCCAAAGATAGAGTCACGGAACTTGGCCATGTTCCGTGCTACGTAGTCGACTCTCGCGACGACGCCCAGACCTTTTTGGGCTTTCGGCATATCGGCGGAATCAAAAAATGGCCGGCCGATGCCAAGGCGCGATATCTAGCGGCTGAGTCGGATCGAATCGCTAAGAAGACCGAGTCTGATCCCTTCTATGTCGTGGGCCGGCAGGTCGGCAGCAATGCGCAAGGCATTCGAAATTACTATAGTGCGATCGGTATTTTGCGACACGCTCGCGATGAATTTGGAATAGATACGGTCTACATTGTAAATAATAGATTTGGGGTTTGGTTGAGGTGTATGAACTCTGCCGAAATAAAAAATTACATAGGATTTAATGGGGCGCGATCCTATCCTGAAGTCCGGAAAGCATTTCAGAACCTAAGAAAGAAGCCGCTGGTAGAGGTTCTTGGGGATCTGCAGCCTAGGGAGGAACTTCGTGCCGTTCTTCAAGACTCGCGTGACGTCACTGACTATGGCCGAATTCTCGCAAATGACCTCGCACACAGGACTCTGCGTCGGTTCGGAGATTTCACAGTCGCTCGCCAGGTAATTTCGGAAGCCGAATTACCCGTCAGACTGAAACGACTCGCTACGCAAATAGAAGTCATAACGTCGGATTTGGGACATTACGAAGTTGCCCAAGATGTCGTAGACGCTACAGATGACGTCTACAAGGCAGCGCGCTCGCTTCGCGCGACGGCTCAGGCCGCTTTGAAGGATCCCCCGTAAGCCCCAATGGCCAGCGTCGAACCAAACCCGGACCTGTACGGATCCGCAGCGCAGCGATCGGCGCTCGCGGACTATCTGGAGATCGTAGCCATCTATGGGAAGAAGCTCACCGAAGGAGAATTGGCAGACACGCTAGAAGACAACGACTGGAGATTGAGAAACGAGCCCTACGTTATCGGAGAAGGTGGCACAGATTCGTCGGGCATCGACGACGAAGATGACGACGACGGCGGACCTGAGTCCAATTTTGCAGAGTCCGCTAGTCTAACGTTCAAGCAAATCGATGAGCGCGCCACGATCCTAGGAGATCGCTATCCATTTGAGATATCGAAAGGACGGCTGCGATACCGAGGGGCGAGCGACGACGTCTATCTTTTTTACTTGTCGGTGGCGACATTGCACGCCTACGACGTTCCGGCGCCTGATGCTCCTTGGAAAATATTTGAATCAGCCGTTCTTCGGTCACTGAAGAGCGAATGGCTCCTGTCGGCAAGTGTGTCGTCTCACCGGCGAGCTGGTAAAACCTTCGCCGATGCTTTGACCGCTGCTGCATTAGAGCTGCGAATGACGGCTAGGCCAGAACAGATGTCATTTAGTTCTTCGGCTCACGATGAAGGAGCTGACGTAATTGTAAATTACTGGTGGCGCGACGAGCGCGCGGGGCATTGGATCATGGTCGGCCAGGTTACATGTAGCCGAGATAGCTCGAACTGGAAACGGAAGATGCTTGAGGTCGAACCGTCCTACTGGGCTCGCGGCCTCGGGGTGATGAACAATGGATGCGTCTCGAGATTCTTGGCGTTGCCTTATCACGTCGAGCGCGATCAGCTCCGGTATCTAGTCGAAAAATGTAACGGCGTCCTGCTCGATCGCCTCCGTCTTACTGCGTGCCGTCAAAAGTTGGAACCCGACGAAAACGCGTTCGTAGCTAAATTGCGGTCGGGGATTGGCGTTTTCGTTCCCGGGGGAATGCCGGTCTGATGAGTTTACCGAGCGTTGTTTCAGTGTTCTCAGGAATCGGAGGACTCGACGCGGGGTTGGAGCGTTCCGGATTTGAGGTTGTTTGTGGTATCGAAAAATCGCCGATAGCGCAGGCTGCCTTGCGAAAATTATTCCCGCATTGGCCCTTGTCGTCTATTGGCGACGTTCACGAAGTGACCGGGGCGAAGGTGCTCGCCCAGATCGGACTGAAACGAGGGGATCTTTCTTTGCTCTCCGCAGGGCCGCCCTGTCAGCCGTACTCAAAAGCAAGTGCGTGGGTTCGGCCGGCCAGTCGCTCGCGCGATCCGCGAGCGAGCACTATCCCGGCACTTTTTAGACTTGCGGCAGACCTGGTTCCACGGGCGATTCTTATCGAAAATGTCCCGGAACTTGTCTCGCAGTCTCGAGGTCACGACACTCTGCGGAAGTCGTTCGACCGTCTAAATGGCCGGACCGGTGCAAACTATCATCCGACGATATTTGACATTGAGTGTAGCGAATTCGGTGTTCCTCAGCGGCGCAGGCGGGTGTTCATACTGGCTGACAGGGAGGGAAGGACCCTTCTAGCTCCCTCGGTAACGCACGGCGATGGGTCAGGGATGCTACCAAGACTCTCGAGTTGGGATGCAATAGGGCACCTCGATACAGAGATATGGTCCGACGAATTGCGACCCACAGGATATTGGGCCGATCTCTTGAGTACGATTCCTGAAGGGGAAAATTATTTGCATCATACGGCTCGGGGCGGCGGCATGAGCTTGTTTGGATGGCGAACGAAATATTGGTCGTTTCTTCTTAAACTCGCGAAGAGTAGGCCATCGTGGACTATCTCTGCGACACCGGGACCTGCGACCGGTCCGTTCCATTGGCGTAGTCGGCGGCTCTCGTTCCGTGAGCTGGCGGCACTTCAGACTTTCCCCGCGCCTCGGGATCCCGGCCTTTCGCTTCGAGAGAGCCAAAGGCTAATGGGAAACGCGGTGCCCAGCGCTATCGGCGAGTTATTTGGGCGTTTGATACGTCGAGACGTGCTCGGCATAAAGAGTCCCAGTGGGCCGCTAACGTTATTGCCTGAACATCGTAATGATTGTCCCGGAGCCGAAAAAGCAACAAAGGTTGCGGCAAAATACGAGTGTCATGCCGGCGAACATATCGATCACCCAGGCGTCGGAAAAGGACCGGGAGCCGGCAGGCGCTTAAAGAACGCTATGGTCCATGCCCGTCGGCGTGCGGCGTAGATGAGACATCTGTGTTGAGTGCGTCCGAGAGATAATCCGTGTTCGGCGCTACTTCTCATCCCCTCGCCTTGAGGATCTCCGTCGCAAACAACCGCGCGTGCGCGTAGATCGACACCTGCGGGTTGACCCCCAGGCTGGTCGGGAAAATCGAGCCGTCGACGATCCAGAGGTTATCGATCCCGTGGTGCCGCCCGCGCGAGTTGACCACCGAGCGGCTGGGATCCTCGCCCATCGCCGACCCGCCCATCTGGTGCGCCGAGAATATCGTGTGTCTGTTCGGTCCGAAGGGCGCGGCGGCGATCTGGGCCAGGTCGGCCTCGCTGCGGATCACGATCGGCGTCTCGTGCAAGGTCATCACATCGCGCGCGCCGGCCGCCAACTGCAGCCGGGCCATGTCGGTGATCGCGGCTACCGCGGCCTGCCGCAACGACCCGTGCAGCGGGTAGCGCAGCCGCGCGCGCCCGTCGCCGCTTACCTCGACCGTCCCCCCGACGTCATCCTTATGCCCGTCGATGAGCAGCGCGATCGTCGCCTGCGCGTAAGGGAGGCGCTCCATGATCCGCCGGTGGCTGTCCCCGAAGCCCGGCATCGCCAGCGCGCTCAGCATGGGCTGGGCCGGTGCGGTCTCGAAGAAGTAACCCACCTGCGCGCCGCGATCGGCGAAGTGGTGCACCGCCACCGACTGGGGGGCGCCGTAAAACGCCTCGATCGGCTGGTCGTAGAACGAGATGAGCGGCACCGTCGGATGTAAGAACGTTCGTCGTCCCACGATCCCGCTCTCCAACCCGGCCTCCGATCGCAGCAGCAGCGCCGGGGTGTTGATGGCGCCGGCCGCCAGCAGGACGCCGTGGCGGGCGTAGGCGACCAGGCGGGCCCGCGGGCGGTCGGTGGCTCGGTCGAGCACGTCGGCGGTGACGGCCCGAACCCGCCGGCGATCGGCCTCGACCAGCTTCACGCGGCAGTCCGCATAGACCTGCGCGCCGGCGGTCACCGCATCGGCCAGGTACGTCGTGCGCGCGGTGCGCTTGGCGTCGAGCGGGCAACCGAGGCCGCAATACCCGAGCCGCGCGCAGCCCTTGACGCTGCGGTGGATCAGCTCCGGCGCCCAGCCCAGCTTGGCGGCGCCTTCCAGCAGCTTGCGGTTGTTGGCGTTTACGTCGTCGGGATTGCCGGGTCCGATGTCGAGGCGCTTCTCGACCGCCTCGAAGTGCGGCGCCAGCGTGGCGGCGTCGAGGCCGCGCACCCCGTGCCGCTCCGCCCACAGCCGCAGCGTCGCCTCGGGCGTGCGGAACGACGAGGTCCAGTTGACCGTCGTCCCGCCGCCGACCGACCGTCCCTGCAGGATCATGATCGCCAGATCGTCGGTGGCCCGGTTGCCGTGGTCCTGGTAGAGCGCCGGATAAGCCCAGGACTCCTGCATGTTGAAGTCGCGCCGCGTGTAGTGGCCCCCCTCCTCGAGGACCGCCACCTTGGCGCCCGCTTCGGCCAGTACGGCGGCCGCCACGCTGCCGCCCGCGCCGCTGCCCACGACGACGTAGTCCACTTCGATCGAAGACAGGTCGGGCAGCTCGGCGCCGTCGATGATCCGGTTGGCGACCTTCATCTGGGCACGCTCGGCGTCGGCAAGGTCGGCGGCGGCGAATTCGGCGGCGGCAAATTCGGAACCACCGGCGGGCCGGGATAACCCACCAGCGCGTAGACCTCGGGCGACGAATAGTACGTCGCGTCCGCGAGGCGCTTCATGGCCTGGTACCCGCTGCGCAGCAGCCCGAACCGCGAGCGCCGCCAGGCCTCCAGGCGCGCGTCCTGATCGGCCGCCCTCGCCCGCGTGAACGGACGCGGCGAGCCGGCGATCACCGCGCCCAGCAGGCCGCTTTCGAAGAGCCGCAGCAGGCGCCGGAAGTCTTTGCCGATCTCCGGATGCACGGTGGCCATCAGCGCGTCGACCTTGCCCGCGCAGTCGAGCGCGTCGGCGGAGGGCCAGCGCGGGCCAGCCCCGTCGCCCGGCACCAGGCGCGCGGCGGCGGCGGCGAAGACCGCGTACTCGTCGGGGGAGAGCAGGCGCAGCGGCGCGTGCGGCGGCCAGCGCCGCGTCGAACGGATCGCGAAGGGCAGGGCGCCCGCGACGATCAGCAGGCCGCCGCCGGCAAGGCCGCGCTTGAGAAAGCGGCGCCGATCGATACCAGACGCCTCGCGGTTGGTGCGCGCCACCCGGCCAGCCTACCAGGCGGTTACGCGCGGCGCGACGCGGACGCGGACGGCCCGATCTTGGCTTTCCGGCTGGCGCGAAAGCTGGGAATCCGGTCCGGTGCGCCGCTCGGCAGCGTGGCTTGCAGCGCGCCGTGGCGGAAGACCCACAGCGATCCGGGCGTGCCGATCTGCCAGGTCTCGTCGCGCGTCAGCGGCTCGGTGGCCACCACCGCGATCCGATCCCGGGCCGTGGTGACCGCCGAAAAATCGATCTGGATCTCGGCGTCCCGCAAAGTCGCTCGGCCGAAGGGCGCCTGCCGGATGATGTGGCAGAGCTGGGTTCCGCACCGCGCGTAAAGGTGGTGCCCGTCGGCCAGCAGAAAGTTGAATTTCCCCTCGGCGCCCAGCTCGGCGCCCAGGTCCGCCACGAGGCGCCAGAGCCGCCGCGGGTTCTTGGGATAGCCGCCGGGAAACGCCTCGCGCAGCCGCTCGATCATCCAGCAGAAGGCGTGCTCGCTGTCGGTGTCGCCCACCGGCTCTTCGATGTGCAGCGGGCGCCGCTTGATCCGCGGCAGCGTGCCGTTGTGGGCGAAGACCCAGTGCCGCCCCCAGAGCACCCGCTTGAAGGGGTGCGTGTTCTCCAGGCAGGCGCGGCCACGGGTTTTCTTGCGCACGTGCGCCACCGCCAGCAGCGTCTTGATCGGGTTCTTCCGGATGAAGGCCGCCATGGCGCTCTGGCAGGCCGGGGTCGGTTCGAGGAAGCTGCGGGCGAATTTTCCCTCGTAGAGCGCCAGGCCCCAGCCGTCGGCGTGTGGGCCGGTCTGGCCGCCGCGGAGCGCGAATCCGGTGAACGAGAACACGATGTCCGTGGGGAGGTTGCACTCCATCCCCAAGAGCTCGCACATGCGTCGATTGTACATGAACGATTCGAACCGGCGCGGGGTGGTCCATGTACAATCGGCTATCCCGATGCCGGGTGGTCGACTGGAGGCGCCCAAGTCTGTCGCGCTTCCGTGGTGGGCGACACCGCGGGGCGCGGCGACGATCGTGGCCGCGGTGGCCATCGCCGCCTTCGCCGGCGAGCTCGGCAACGGTTTCACCTACGACGAGGGACTGGTCATCGTGGGCGCTCAGCGCTTCCTTCAGTCGGGCGACTTCGGGACGTTGCTGTCGCCGGGCTACTTCTCGGGAAGCCTGGAGGGGACCTGGCGGCCGGTCTGCACGTTCACGTACATGGTCGACGCCATGGTCTCGATGCAGCCGGCGGCGTTCAAGGTCGATAGCCTGATCTGGCACATCGCGGCCGCCTGGCTGCTCATGACGCTGGCGCGGCGCCTGTTGCCGGAGGGGCGTCGACGCTACGCCCTGCTGGCCGGCCTGCTGTTCGTGCTCCACCCGGTCACCGCCGAGACCGTCGACAACGCCTCGTTCCGCGAGGACTCGCTGGTGACGGTCTTCACGCTGGCGACGCTGGTTCTGTCGCTCGACGGCCGCCGGTGGCTGGCGCTGTTGACGTTCGCGCTGGGGCTGCTCTCCAAGGAGTCGGCGGTGATGGCCCCCGCGCTCTTGCTGATCTTGCGGGCGGGCCGTTTCGACGGCGCGCCGGCCCGCCCGCTTCGGGCTGCGGCCGCGGCCTGGCTGCGCGAGCTAGTGCCGTTCGGGGTGGTTGCGCTGGTTTATCTGGGCCTGCGCTTCGGTCCGATGCGGATGGCCGGGACCTACGCCAACTATCCGGGTGGCAGTTTCGCGGCGGCGTTGAGGGGTTTGCCGGCCATCTGGGCGCACGACCTGCGCCTCTTGGTTTGGCCTTGGCCGCTCTGCGCGGACTACACCGGCTACTTCCGGTTTGGTGCCCAGCCCTGGGAACCGGTGCTGATCTCGCTGGTGGTGGTGCTGGGCTATTTCGGACTGTCGCTCTTCGCGCTCCGGCGGGGCCCACGGGTAGCGGCGCTGGGTCTGGGCTGGTTCCTGCTCACCCTGCTGCCGGTGTCGAACCTCTTGCCGATCCCCATCCCGGCCGCCGAGCGCTTCCTCTATATGCCGCTGTGTGGGATCGCCCTGGCCGCGGCGGCGGGCTTCGGGGCGTTGATGGAGAGGTTGGCAACCCGACCGGCGGCGCGGCGGGGGGCGGTATCCGTGGCCATGTGCATGTTGGTGGCCTTGGCGGTGGTGCTGAATCGCCGCCACCGCGACTGGCGCGACGACCGCACCTTGTGGTTGGCCACCGTGGCGGTCAATCCGCGCTCCTGCGGGGCGCAGAGCGCGGTGGGCGGCGAGCTTCTGAGCCGCGGCATGGCCTCGGGGGATCGCCAGGTCCTGGCGGCGTCCGCCGCCCGCGAAGAGCTGGCGCTGTCGCTCTGCTCCGACGGGAGCGATCCCTTCCGGGCGGCCGCCGCCTACACCCGCCTGGGCGCCGCGCGTACGCTGCTCGGCCAGCCGGTGCCGGCCCGAGCGGCGCTGACCCGTGCCATCGCGCTCGGTCCCCGCTACGCGCTGCCGGTGGCCTGGCTCGGTTACCAGGCCTATCGGGACGGCGATCTGCCGACCGCCGCCATCCTCCTCAAGCACGCCATCATCGATCTCGGGCCGCCCGACGCGACGGTGGCCGCCGTCGCCCAGCTCTACGTCGACAAGATCTAGCCGCGTCGGCTTGTATCTTCAGATATGGCAATCCCCGCGGAAAAATGGCCGCCCGCCGTCGCCGCGATCGCCGTCGGTAGCCGGCGGTCCCCGAGCCGGTGGACTCAAAAATGCGGGCAACCGGGGGGCGCGCGCGCGCGGCTCCCGGCGCTGTTGACAGGCTGGCTCGTTTCTCTTAGTTTCGCGGCGGCTTAGCCACCATGCCGCTCGAGTTTTCAGCGCAGTCCAAGCAGCACGTCGACCGGCTGCTTTCGCGGTATCCCACCAAACAGGCGGCGCTGCTGCCTGTGCTGCACGTGGCGCAGGAAGAGTTCGGGCACCTCCCCGACGACGCCATCGAGCTGGTGGCCCGCACGCTCGATCTGCCGCCGGCGCACGTCTTTGGCGTCATCACGTTTTACACCATGTTCCACCGCGAAAAACATGGGCGGAACGAGCTGATGGTGTGCACCAACATCTCCTGCATGCTGCGCGGCGGCTACGACATCCTCCGGCACATCGAGGGGCGCCTGGGCATCAAGGCCGGCGAGACCACGCCCGATGGCGCGTTTTCGATCGTCGAGGAAGAGTGCCTGGCCGCCTGCGCCAACGCGCCCATGATGATCTGCGGCGACAAATACTTCCTCGATCTGACCGCCGACAAGGTGGATGCCGCGCTCGACGACCTGCGGCGGCGCTGGAAAGAGACGCAGCAGACGGCGGTGGCCGACGGACGGACGCTGCTGGGCGTCGGGCCGGGGGGCAAGATCTGATGGGGACGATCTGATGGGAACGATCTGATGGGCACCTGGCAAGAGGCGATGGGCGTCAAGATCGTCACCAAGAACTTTGGCGTCGCCGACAGCCACAAGCTGGCGGTCTATCAGAAGCGCGGCGGCGGCGAGGCGTTTCGCAAGGCGCTCACCTGGCAGCCGGCGGCGCTGACCGACGAGGTCAAGAAGTCGAACCTGCGCGGGCGCGGCGGCGCTGGCTTTCCGACCGGCCTGAAGTGGTCGTTCATCCCCAAGGACGCCAAGCTGGTCTATCTGGTCGTCAACGCCGACGAGTCCGAGCCGGGCACCTGCAAGGACCGCGAGCTGCTGGCGTACGATCCGCACCTGCTGATCGAAGGGATGATGATCGCGTCCTACGCGCTCGGCTGCAAGCACGCGTACATCTACATCCGCGGCGAGATGATGCGCGAGGCGAAGATCGTGCAAGCCGCCATCGACGAGGCCTACGCGGCCGGCTGGCTCGGCAAGGATCACCCGGCCGCGGGCGGCGGGGGCAGCTTCAAGCTGGAGATCACCCTCCACCGCGGCGCGGGCGCCTACATCTGCGGCGAGGAGACCGGCCTGCTCAACTCGCTCGAGGGCAAGCGCGGCTGGCCGCGCCTCAAGCCACCGTTCCCGGCTATCAAAGGTCTCTTCGGCGCCCCGACAGTGGTCAACAACGTCGAGACCATCATGAACGTCCCCGAGATTGTCACCAAAGGGGGCGAGTGGTTCGCCGGCCTGGGGATGGGCAAATCGGGCGGCACGCGGATCGTCTGCGTCTCGGGCCACGTCAACAAGCCGGGCGTCTTCGAGCTGCCGATGGGGATCCCCTTTCGCGACCTCATCTACGACGTCTGCGGCGGGATTCCGAACGGCCGTGCGCTCAAGGGGGTCATCCCGGGCGGCAGCTCGATGCCGCCGCTCGACGCTTCCGAGCTGGACGTCCCCTGCGAATTCGACGCGCTCATGAATGACCCGCGCATCAAGGACGTCGAGGTCAGGCCGGGCGTTCCCTTCGACCTGGGCGGCGGTCGCAAGCTCAAGACCATGGCCGGCTCGGGCGGCGTCGTGGTGTTCGACGATCAGACCGACGTCGTGGCGCTCTGCGCGCGCATCATGGCGTTTTATGCCCACGAGTCGTGCGGCCAGTGCACCCCCTGCCGCGAGGGTTCGGGCTGGCTGGCGCGCCTCTGCACGCGCCTGGCGCGTGGCGAGGGCGAGTCGGGCGACGTCGAGCTGCTGGCCAACATCGCCAACGGGATCGGCGGCAACACCATCTGCGCGCTGGGCGACGCCGCAGCCTGGCCGATGCTGGGCTTTCTCACCAAGTTCCGCGCCGACTTCGAGGCCCGCGCGAAGGCGGTCTCCGTCGAGCCGCTGCACAAGAGCCTGCCCAAGGCCATGGAAGGCGCGGCGTGATGGCCGACCCCACCCTCGGCGATCAGCTCATCTTCTGGCTGTTGGCCGGGCTCACGACGTTCTTCGCAGTCTTCACGATCACCCGCAAGAACCCGGTGACGGCCGTGATGTCGCTGGTGGCGACCTTTTTCTGTCTGTCCGGGATCTACGCCTCGCTCTCGGCGCACTTCCTGGCGGCGATCCAGGTGCTGGTCTACGCGGGCGCCATCATGGTGCTCTTCATCTTCGTGATCATGATCCTGAACCGCGAGGAGGTGGCGCCGTTTTCGTTGCGTCCGCTGCGCGTGCTGGGCGTCGTCGCCGTCGGCTATCTTCTCCTCAAGTTGATCACCGTGGCGGTGGGGCTGCCCCATGGGGCGCCCGGCGTGTTGCCGGACGACTTCGGCACCGTGGCCGCCATCGGCGACGTGCTGTTTCGCGACTTTCTCTACCCGTTCGAGTCGATCTCGGTGCTGCTGCTGGTCGCCATCGTGGGCGGCGTGGTGGTCTCGCGGTCGCACCAAAAAGAGGCGGCCGCCGAGGCGGCCGCCGCCTATCGCCAGCAGATCCACCAGATGGCCGAGCACGACTATCCCGGCGCGCCCGAGGCACCCACGACGCCCGAGGGGCACCACTAGACGCCATGCCGACCTTCTACTATCTGATCCTGTCGTTCGCGCTGTTCCTGATCGGGACGGCCGGTGTGCTGCTGCGGCGCAACGCCCTCATCGCCCTGATGGGGATCGAGCTGCAGCTCAACGGCGGCAACCTGGCGATGCTGGCCTTCTCGCGTGAGCTCGGTGACCTCAAGGGCCACGTCTTCGCCTTTTTCATCATCGCGCTGGCGGCCGCCGAGGCGGCGGTGGGCCTCGCGATCCTAGTCGCGCTGTTCCGGGGCCGACAGACCGTCAATCTCGACGAAGCCACCTTGATGAAGCGCTGAGGGAGACGCCGCTGTGACCTTCAACCTTCGCCTCATTCCGCTGCTGCCGTTCCTGGGCGCGGCGATCCTGATGCTGTTCGGCCGCAAGTGGAAGCGCGACACCGTGCTCATCGTGGCGGCCGGCGTCATCGCCGGCTCCTGTCTGGTGGCCTTCGACGCCTTCTTCACGGCGCTGCCCGGAGCGGCCGCGGGCGGTGGCCTGCACGACGTGGTGGGGACCTGGATCGCGGCCGGCAGTCTCAAGATCGATCTGGCGTTCCGGATGGACGCGCTGTCGGGCCTGCTCTGCCTGATCATCACCTTCATCGGCTTCCTGATTCATCTCTACTCGTCGGGCTACATGGAGCACGATCCCGACTACCCGCGCTTCTTCGCCTACCTGAACCTGTTCTGCGGCTCGATGTTGGTCTTGGTGCTGGGCGACAGCCTCCCCATCATGTTCATCGGCTGGGAGGGGGTGGGGCTCTGCAGCTATCTGCTGATTGGCTTCTGGTACACCTCGAACGCCAACGCCGACGCGGGCAAGAAGGCCTTCATCACCAACCGGATCGGCGACCTCGGGTTCCTGATCGGGATGTTCCTGCTGTACCACACCACCGGAACGCTCAACTTCCGTGATCTCACGGCGGCGGCGGTCGGCGGCGGCGGCGGCCTGATGCAGATATCGTGGCTGGGGGCGCCGGTGGCGTTCTGGGCGGCGCTGTTCCTGTTCGTCGGCGCGACCGGCAAGTCCGCGCAGATCCCCCTTTACGTCTGGCTGCCCGACGCAATGGCCGGTCCGACGCCGGTCTCGGCGCTCATCCACGCGGCGACCATGGTGACCGCCGGCGTCTACATGGTGGCCCGCATGCACGCGCTCTACCTGCTGACGCCGGGGGCGATGGCGATCGTGGCGGGCGTCGGCGCGCTGACGGCGCTCTTCGCGGCCATCATCGGTTTCGCCCAGAACGACTTCAAGAAGGTGCTGGCCTACTCGACCATCAGCCAGCTCGGCTTCATGTTCGCGGCGGTCGGCACCGCCAACTTCGACGGCGGCGTCTTCCACCTGTTCACCCACGCCTTCTTCAAGGCCGGGTTGTTTCTTTGCGCCGGCTCGGTCATGCACGCCATGGGGGGCTCGGGCGACATCACGATCATGGGGGGCCTGCGCAAGAAGATTCCCTGGACCCACGGCGTGTTCCTGGTCTGCTGGCTGGCCATCTGCGGCGTGCCGTTCTTCTCGGGCTTCTTCTCCAAGGATTCGATCATCGGCGGCGCCTTCGCGACCGAGGTCTTCGGCCAGGATCTGGCCTGGGTCGGCAAGGCGGTCGGGGTGGTCCTGATGCTGGCCGCCTTCGGAACCGCGTTCTACATGTCACGGCTGTACTTCCTGGTCTTCTCGGGCAGCGAGACCCGCGCCTCTGACGAGATCAAGCACCACATCCACGAGCCGCCGGCCTCGATGGTCGGTCCGCTGGTGGTGCTGGCGATCGGCGCGGCGCTGGGCGGCTTCATCGGCCTGCCCGGTGGCCTGCTCGATCACCCGGAGTGGAACCTGCTGGCCGATCGCCTGGCGCCGGTGCTGGGCCCCGAGATGGAAGTCGCGCACAACACCGCGATCGGCTGCATGGTCGCCTCGGTGATCCTGGCGCTGGGGGGCATCGGCCTGGCCTATCTTTTCTACGGCGGTGGGTACCGCGAGCCGGCCCGCAAGTTTGCGGCCGCGATGCCCCGATCGGTCCAGCTCGTGCGGGACAAGTTCCGCATCGACGAGCTCTACGACAGGCTCATCATTCGGCCCGTCAAGTGGCTGGCGGAGAAGCTCTTCTTCTTCGTCGATCGCATCCTGATCGACAAGATCCTGGTCGGGCTACCGGCCGCCATCGTCGACCTCTTCGGCCGGGTCGCGCGGTGGTGCCAGGGGGGCGACGTCCAGCGCTACATGGCGGTGTTCGCGATCGGCGCCGCGGTGATCGTCTACTTCGCCACGCAGCCGATGCACGCGTTCTTTTCGAATGACCTCAAGGTCACGGTGAGCGGCCTGGCGGTCGACGTCGATGCCCACCGCGGCTCGAAGCCGGCCAGCCGCGAGCTCGACTACAGCTTCGAATTCGACGACAACGGCAAGCCGGACCTGACCGGCACCACGCCCACCGACCACCACGTCTACGCCAAGCCGGGGACCTATACGGTGCGCGTCGAGGTCAAGGATCCCAACTGGGGAACCAGCAGCACCCTCAAGCAGAAGGTCGAGGTGCGCTGATGGGTCTGCTCGGATGGGTGACGCTTTTGCCGCTGTTCGGCGCCGCGCTGATCATGCTGGTGCCGCAGGAAGAAGAGGCAATCCACCGCGGCCTCGGCCTGCTGACCGGGATCGTGACCTTCGTCGTGTCGCTGCTCATGCTGAGCGGCTTCGACGCCGGCCAGGCCGGCTTCCAGATGGAGGTCAACCAGAGCTGGATCGCGCCGCTCGGGATTCACTTCCACCTGGGCGTCGACGGGATCTCCCTGTGGCTGGTGATGCTGACGACATTCCTGATCCCGGTCACGCTGCTCTCGCCGCAGGCGATCGGCCTCCGCAGGATTCGGGTCCGCGAGTTCACGGCCGCCATGCTGATCCTCGAGACCGGCATGATCGGCGCCTTTCTCGCGCTCGACCTGTTCGTTTTCTACGTCTTCTGGGAGGTGATGCTGATCCCGATGTACTTCATCATCGGGATCTGGGGCGGCGAGCGGCGCTTTTACGCGTCCATCAAGTTCGTGATCTACACGCTGGTCGGCTCGCTGCTGATGCTGCTGGCGATCCTCTACCTGTACGCGCAGTACCACGCGGCCACCGGAGGCTACAGCTTCGACTACGCGCAGCTCTCGCACCTGACGCTGCCGGCCACGCCGCAGCTGCTTTGCTTCGTGGCCTTCGCGCTGGCCTTCGCCATCAAGGTGCCGATCTTCCCGCTGCACACCTGGCTGCCCGACGCCCACGTCGAGGCGCCCACCGGCGGCTCGGTCATCCTGGCCGGCGTGATGCTGAAGTTCGGGACCTACGGCTTCCTGCGCTTCGCGATGCCGCTCTTCCCGCTGGCCGCCGCCCAGGCGGCGCCGCTGCTGGCGATCCTGGCGGTGATCGGCATCGTCTACGGCGCGCTCATGGCCTACGTCCAGGACGACGCCAAGAAGCTGGTGGCCTATTCGTCGGTCTCGCACCTCGGCTTCGTGATGCTGGGGATCCTGACCCTCAACCCGACGGGCATTCAGGGTGCGGTCTACCAGATGCTGTCGCACGGTATCTCGACCGGCGGACTCTTCTTCGGGGTCGGCTGGCTCTATGACCGACGGCACAGCCGAAAGCTGTCCGACTTCGGCGGTTTGTGGGCCAAGACGCCGGTGTTCGCCGCCTGCCTGCTGGTCATCGTGCTCGGCTCGGTCGGCCTGCCGGGTCTCTGCGGCTTCGTGGGTGAGTTCCTGGTCCTCATCGGCACCTTCACCGCCCAGAAGCTCTGGGGGCCGGTGGGCCTGAGCGGCTACTTCATGGCGCCCAAGCTGCTGGGCGGAATCGCCGCCACGGGGGTAATCATCTCGGCCATGTACTTGCTCGGGATGTACCAGCGTCTGATGTTCGGTCCGCTCGACAAGCCGGCGAACCGCGCCGTGCGCGACGTCCACGGTTCCGAGACCTGGGTGTTCGGCATCATGGTGACCGCGGCGATCGTGATGGGCCTGGCGCCGCAGCCGATCCTGTCGCGCTCCGAGAAATCGGTGGAGGCCTTCGTGTCGAGCTACCGCGATCGCTTGCAAGAGGCCAAGCGGGCGCCGGACGCGCCGCCGCACATCTATCCGGCGTTGCCGGCCGGGGGGACGCCGTGAGCTTCGACGCTTCCCAGCTGCTGTCCTATACGCCGTTGCTGATTCTGATCGGCATGGGCTGCCTCATCTTGTTGGCCGAGACCTTCGCGCAGGGCCACGCCCGCACGGGCCTGGCCTGGCTGGGGATTGCCGGCTGCGTGGGGGCTCTCATCGCGATCGTGGCCGGATGGGAGGGGGCGGCCGACCCGCAGACGCACTTCCAGGGGATGCTGGTCGTCGATCGGATGGCGCTCTTCCTCGACGGGACCTTCGTCGCCGCGGCGCTGCTGACGTTGCTCTTCGCGCCGCCTTACCTGCGCGAGCAGGGCTTCGAGTTCGGCGAGTTCTACGCCATGGTGCTGTTCGCGACGGCGGGGATGGTGATGGTCATCCACGCCACCCACCTGGTGTCGCTGTTGATCGGGATCGAGACCATGTCGCTGGCGGCCTACGTGCTGACCGGCTGCTGGCGGCGCAATCTGCGCAGCGCCGAAGGGGCCATCAAGTACTTCTTGATGGGTGCCTTCGCGACCGGCTTCTTGGTCTACGGGATGGCGCTGGTCTATGGCACGACCGGCGGCGAGCTGTCCTACGCCGGGATCGCCTCCAAGGTGCCGCAGGCCGCCAAGTCGCCCCTCTTTTACCTGGGCGAGTACTTCATCCTGGTGGCCCTGGGGTTCAAGGTCGCGGCGGTCCCCTTCCACATGTGGGCCCCCGATGCTTACGAGGGCGCGCCGACCCCGGTCACCGGCTTCATGGCGGCGGGCGTGAAGGCGGCGGCGTTCGGCGCCATCGTGCGCCTGCTGGGCACGGCCTTCGGCAGCCCGCTGCTGGTGTTCGACTTCACGGGATGGGCCTCGGTGCTGGCGGTCATGGCGGCGCTGACCATGACCCTCGGGAACCTGGCCGCCATTCGCCAGGATAACGTCAAGCGCATGCTGGCGTACTCCTCGATCTCCCACGCCGGCTATCTGCTGATCGGCGTGGTCGCCTCCGGGTTGGGCGTCGTCAGCGCCAAGCCGGCGGTATTGTTCTATCTGGCCAGCTACACCTTCACGACACTGGGCGCCTTTGGCGTGGTGGCCTGGATCGGCAACCGCTCCGACGAGCGCCTCTACGTCGACGACTGGGCCGGCTTGGCCACCAAGCGCCCGGCGGTGGCGCTGGCCATGACGATCTTCCTGCTCTCGCTGGGCGGCGTTCCACCCACCGGCGGGTTCTTCGGCAAGTTTTACCTCTTCCGCGCCGCCATGGAGTCGCCGCAGCTCTACTGGCTGGTGGTGGTCGGCGTGCTCAACAGCATCGTCAGCGTCTACTATTACCTGCGCGTCGTGGTCGCGATGTATTTCCGCGAGTCCACGCGGGCGCTGGCGCCGACCGATGGCGCCTCGATGCGCCTAGGTCTGCTCCTGACGGCCATCGCCGTGGTGCTCTTGGGCGTGTTCCCCGGCACCCTCGTCGAGTGGGCCGGCTCCGTCGCCCTCAAGTAGCGGCGGCCGTCGACGCTCACAGCGCCTGGCTCACGCGCCGTTCAAAGTGCGATGCCGCGTGGCTCCGTCGGCGGAGGATGCAGTAGCCAGGCTCAGCGACGATCGATCGGCTCTCGAATGGCCGCAGCCCGGTGAAACGTGGTGATCGCCGCCTTCGCGTCGAATGGGGCGCCCCAGATGGAGCGGCCGCGCTTTACGAGAAAGCTCTCCACGTTGCGACGGAACTGGAATTGGGCTGTGGAGGCCGGGCTGGCGCGCAGGGCCCGGCCCCAGGTACGGGCGGCCCGGGCCACGGCGATCTTTTGACGCCGGAAGACCTCCACGACGTCGCGAATGTCGGGATCGAGGTAGCGGGTCAATTTTCCGATCGACCAATTGGCCGGGTGCAGCAGCCGGACCTCCAGTCTTCCAAAGCGCTTGTAGCGGCGGGACGAGCGCCGGTAGTCGAGCAGGGTGATCATGCCCCAGCGATCGATGTCCTCGGCAACGTTGGCGGGGATCCCCGTCAGGCGCGTCGTTCGGTCTACGGCCTCCTGGACCGAGGCCCAGTCCGACCCACGTTTGAGCTCGACACCAAGGTCGACGTCCAAGCTGGGACGTACGCGGCCCCACAGCGCGGCGGCCGCCGCTCCGGTCAGATAGGCTCGAGCGGGCGCGTCGAGCTGGGCGGCCAGCGTCGCAAGGAACTGTTCGATCCGACGCGGCGTCATGACCGATCGAGCTTCTCCGTCACTCGCGTGAAGAGGCTGGCCAGAGTCTGCGGCTCTTCCACCGTTCGCAGCAGGAAATATGCGCGGTCGTTTTCACGCGGGCCGAGGCGTTTTCGCGTCCTGGTAACTCCGGAAGTCATCCGCGCCGAGAGCGCTGCGCCGAGCCGCCGTGACAGCACGGTCTCACGGGTGTTGGTCAAACGGGAGCCACGCGCGGTGGCGGTCGCGACCCGCTCCATCGTCTCTCGGGTCATCGGGCGAACGTCCGCCTCGGGCATGACACCGTCGACCAGAACGCCGGGGCGCACGTCGAGGGCCAAGGCCAGGGCGCGGAGGGTCTTGAGCGTGACCTCCCGGTCGCCACGCTCTATCGCAGAGAGGTTCGGACGCGGAATGTGTGCCGCAGACGCCAGCGTCGCCTGGGTCATCCCCCGCGTGAGGCGCCAAGCCAAGACGGTCTCACCGAAGGGCGCCACTGCCCTTATGTAGCATTTTTACTACTTTCCAGCCACAAGCGCGGGGGGGTCACGTATGGCCCCGACAACCTGATCGAGTGGACGGCTCCGTCGCGCTCTATGGCTACGACCTCACGGTCGCTCACGGTAGCCGCTCGAAACGGCTTGGCAATATGTGCCAAACCATCGAGTGGTCGCGGATTCCGAAGGATGCGTCGAGGTGTGACGGACCGTCACGTCAACGAGGTAACGCGGGCATAAAAAAACCGGCGTCCCGCGAGGCGAGACGCCGGTTGATAGGTGGTGCTGGTGTTACTGGGCGACGATCGAATCGATGTGGAAGGTCGCCGGCGCGGGAGTCGGGAAGGCTCCGCCCTCCGGACCCGAGTTGATGCCA
Organism: Polyangia bacterium; assembly: GCA_035648655.1. Lineage (GTDB taxonomy): Bacteria > Myxococcota_A > Polyangia > Fen-1088 > Fen-1088 > JADGRB01. The sequence goes on along the minus strand of DASRLC010000425.1, from coordinate 14,693 downwards.
ATCTGAACGCCGAGCTGGTTGATCTGGGTCACGTCAAAAGCGGTCGGCGGGGTGAACCCGGTTCCGAAGTTGAACGTGAGATCGATCCAAGTGCCGGCGGAGGTGGAGGTGAACGAACTCCCCGTGGGAGAGACGGCAAAGACAAAGCCATTGGTGCTGATCGCGTAGATTTGCAAGTAATTGCTCGTGGTGCCCGCGGGTAGCGCGCTTCCCGCGTCCAGCATCACCTTCGCGTGGACAGTCTTGCCGGTCAGATCGAGGATCGGCTGGGGCTGAACACCCACGAGGAAGCTGTCGCCGTAACCCCGGAACGTGACGACCGCCTTGAGCGAGCCGGCGCTGGGATTGCCGATCGCGGAGTCCCAGGTCAACGACGGGGCAGCGCCGCCGTCCGGCGTAACGATGCCGGTGCTCAGTGAAAAATCCTCGGTCGAGGTGTCGAACGTGTAATTCACCTGGGGCGCCGGCGGCTCGCCCGAGCCGTCGGTGTAGGAGTCGATGTGGAAGACCGCGTGGACCGGGGCGCCGAAGGTGCCGCCATCAGGCCCGGCGCCAGTCGAGAAGCTCACGCTGAACTGAATGATCTGGCTGGCGTCGAACGGCGCCGTCTGGGTGCCCAGGTTGAGAGTCAGGAGCTTCCAGACCCCCGGCGTGAGCATCGTATAGGTCCCGTTGGCGCCATGGTACGAAGTGGTCGAGTTGGCCTCGATCTGAGCGCCGCCTGTGAAGTTCGCTCCGCCGTCGACCGCATCGACCATCACGTAGACCTGCGCGGTCTTCCCCGTCGCGTCGACGAGCGGATTGACATTGACCGTGCTGAGCACGAACTGGTTGTAGGCGGTGAACGTCGAGTCAATCTTGAGCGAGCCCGCGGTGGGCATCCCCACGTTGCCGTCCCAGGTCTCGACCGGGTGGCTGCCACCCTCGATGTTCACGAGGTTGCCGGCCTGGGGAGTGTCGTTCAGCGCCCACCCCTCGGCACCGGTGTCGAAGGGGTAGGAGAACGCCGCGAAGGCGGTCCCGCCGTCCGTGTTCGAACCGGCTGCGCCGCCCGAGCCGCCGCCCGCGTGGCCCGCATTACCGGCCGCGCCGCCCGCTGCGCCACCGGCTGCGCCGCCCGAGGCGCCGCCAGCCGCGCCGCCCGTGGCGCCGCCGTGTCCGCCGCTGCCGGCGACCGAGGTTCCGCCGGTGCCGGTCGTCCCGCCAGCATGTCCGGCCCCGCCCGAGGTGCCGGCGCTGCCGGTCGTCCCCGCGTGGCCGCCGGTGCCGCCGGCGCCCGTCCCGTTGCTGCTACTCCCACAGTTGACGTTGAAGAGCAGCCCCGTCGCTCCGACGAGACCTGCCGCTACCGTCACGAACCTCGCTCCAAAAATTTTCATGGTCTCTCTCCAAAGTTTGCAAACTACGCCCGAAGGCCGAAGGGGCCGACGCGGCGAAAAGTAACATAAGTTTCAAAATTCGCGTGTCAACAGGCGGGGATGGCCCGCGGGCATGGGGTCCCACCCCTACCGCGGCGCCGGTCCCAGCGACGCCGTGCGTCCGGCGGCCGTTAAGGGGCGCCAGAAATCTGCCGACACCGGGCAGGGGACCTGTCGTCGGTCGACGGCCTCCGAAGATGACGGCCAAGCCCGACGGAGAACCACCTGCTGGGTGCGCGGCCAATGCGGCGCGCATTCTGATCGTAGAGGACAACCTGCTCAATCGCCTGCTGATCCACGACATCCTGACTCTGCGCGGCCACCAGGTCCTCGAAGCCGCCACGGTCGACGAAGCCCTGCGCGCCTTGGATCTGGCGATACCCGATCTCCTGTTGTTGGACGTTCAGATTCCCGGCGGCGGGGGCGAGGCGGTCATCCGCGACGTGCGCTCGCGTCCGGGACTCGCCGCGCTGCCGATCGTGGCGGTCACCTCGCTGGCCATGCCGGGCGATCGGGAGCGCCTGCTGGGGATTGGCTTTCAGGGCTACCTCTCGAAGCCGATCGACACCCGCACCTTTGGCGCCACCATCGAGTCCTTTCTCAAGAACCCCAACCCAGCCGAGGATCCCCTGCGTGTCCGTTGCGTTAGTTGATCCCCCCGCCACCGTCCTCGTCGTCGACGACAACCTACAGAACCGCGAGGTGGCCGAGGGCCACCTGGTGGGGGCCGGTTACGACGTCTTGCAAGCCGAGGGTGGCGCCCAGGCCCTGATCTTGCTGCAGGCCCGGCGGCCCGATCTGGTGTTGCTGGACGTCCTCATGCCGGGGATGGACGGCTTCGAGACCTGCCGCCGGATCCGCGCGCTGCCCGAGGTCGGCGAGACACCGGTGTTGTTCCTCACCGCGCTCGGCGATCTCGAGACCCACAAAGCGGCGCTCGATTCGGGGGCCGACGATTTTCTGACCAAGCCTCTCAACCGGACCGAGCTGCTGATCCGCGTCCGGTCGCTCTTGCGGATCAAGCAGCTCTCCGACGAGCTCCGCCGCAACTACGACGTGATCCGATCGCAGCGCAACGCGCTCCTTCAGGCGCAACAACAGAAAGACGAGCTGACCACCCTCATCGTGCACGACCTCAAGAACCCCTTGTCGAGCATCCTCTCCAACGTTCAGTACGTGCTCGGGCGCGGCGTGGCCGTCGGCGAGGAGCGTGACGCCCTGGAGGACGTCACGCGCGCCTCGCAGGCGATGGTGCGGCTCGTGATGAACCTGCTCGACGTGAGCCGCAGCGAGGACGGCGCGCTCGTCCCGCAGGTCACGGAGTTCGATCTACCGGCGCTGCTGGCCGAGGTCTGCTCGGAGATGGGCCGCCGCATCGAGGACAAAGAGCAACGGCTGTCTCTGGAGGTGGCGCCCGGAATTGCGGCCCTGCGTGGCGACCGCGACCTCATCCGGCGTCTGGTCGAGAACCTCATCGACAACGCCTACAAATACGGCCCGCGGCGGGCCACCATCTCGATCGATCTGACGGCCGCGACGATGGACGACGGCGCGGAGCCGGCCGTGGAGATCCGGGTGCGCGACGAAGGCGAAGGGATCCCGGCCGCTTACCGCCAGCTCATCTTCGAAAAATACGGGCGCTTCGAGCGGTCGGGCGGGCGAGACGCGCGCACCAGCCACGGCCTCGGGCTGGTGTTTTGCCGGCGCGCGGTGGGCGTCCACGGGGGCGCCATCTGGATCGACGACGGTCCCGGCCGGGGCGGCTGCTTCTGCGTGCGGCTGCCCATCGCCCGGCTGCCCCTCGGCGCGGCGGCCGGCGCGCGTGGCCCGATGTCGAAGCCGCCGGGCCGCGGCGGAATCGCGATCGGGTAGGCGTGAAGCTCGAGGACGAGACCCCCGGCACCCGTCGGCTCTACGCCGAGTACCGCCAGGAGATCTGGGAGCACACCGATCGGATGTTTCTCTGGCTGCTGCTCTTGCAGTGGCTGGTCGCGATCGCCACGCCACTCTGGGGGTCGCCGGGGCCCTGGAATGGTTCGCTCCTGCGGCTGTCGCTGCTCATATGGAAGCCGCTCCTGCTGGGCGGCGCCATCATCGCCCTACCGATCCTGGTGGCCGTGCGCCATCCGGGGTCGACGCTGACCCGCCACGAGATCGCGATTGGCCAGGGCCTGCTGAGCGCGCTGCTCATCCATCTGAGCGGCGGCGGCCACACCGAGATGCACTCGGTGATGTTCGCGTCGCTGGCGTTCCTGGCCATGTACCGCGACCCGACCGTGGTCTTGCTGGCCAGCCTCATCGGGGTCGTCGACCACGTTCAGCGCAGCTACGCGTTGGTGCACGCCGGGTCCGTCGTCCACCTGGTGCGCTGGGGATGGTTCATCGATCCGATCTTCATCGTGCTCGAAGACGTGCTCTTGCTGCTGGCCATCGACAAGAGCCAGAACGACATCCTGGGCGGCGCCCGCAAGCAGGCCACCATCGATGCCAGCCGGGCGGCCCTCGAGCGCGAGGTGGCCGAACGTCAGCGCACCGAGCGACTGCTGTCGTTGCAGTACGTGATCACCCGGGTCTTGGCCGGCGCCGGCAGCTTGGTCGAGGCCGCGCCCTTCATCCTGCGGATCATGGGCGAGAACCAGGGCTGGCACGTCGGTGAGCTGTGGGAGGTGGCCGAGGGGCGGCAGGTCATGCGCTGCGTGGACCTCTGGCACGCCGAGGACTATGCCAACCTCGACTTTCTCGATAAGCGCCGGGCGACCCGGGTGGTCCCCGACGCCGGCCTTCCGGGACGGGTCTGGCAGCGGCACCTGCCGCTCTGGATCTCCGATCTGGCCGAGGAGCCGACGCTGCCGATGGCCGGGTTCTCGAGCGAATCCGGGCTGCACGGCTCGTTCGCGATTCCGTTGCGCAATGGTCCCGAGGTGATCGGTGTGATGGCCTTTTACAGCCGCGAGATCCGGCAGGCCAACGACGATCACCTGTCGATGCTGAGCGCCCTGGGCGGCCAGATCGGGCAGTTCATGGAGCGCAAGCGCGCCGAGCAGGGGCTGCGCGACAGCGAGGAGCGTTATCGATCGGTCATCGCGGCGCTCGACGAGGGCCTGATCCTGGTGGGCGCCGAGGGGCAGGTCATCGCGGTCAACGCCAGCTGCGAGCGGATCTTGGCCCGCCCGTCGCCCGAGATGTTGGGGCGGTCGTCGACCCAGACCTTCGCCTCCGCGGTCGACGAAGGTGAGCGGCCGATGACCGGTGACGCGCTCCCCTTCTTGGCCACCCTGCGCTCGGGCGAGCCGCGACAGAACGTGGTGCTCCGGATGACCCGCGGCGACGGCGAGCGGGTCTGGATCTCGATGAACTCGCAGCCCTTGGTGCGGTTTGGCGAGAGCGTGCCCTACGCCGCGATGGCTTCCTTCTCCGACATCACCGAGCGCAAGGCGGCCGAGGTGATGCTGCAGGCGGCGCACGCCGAGCTGGAGATGCGGGTCGAAAAGCGGACCAGCCAGCTGCTCGACGCCAACCTGCGGCTCAAAAGTGAAATCGAGGAACGCGAGCGCGCGCAACGGGAGATGCACGTGGCCAAGGAGGCGGCCGACACCGCCAACCGGGCCAAGAGCGCCTTTCTGGCCAACATGAGCCACGAGCTGCGCACGCCGCTCAACGCCGTGATCGGTTTCTCAGAGCTGCTCGAACAGCAGATCTTCGGTGGCCTCAACCCCAAACAGACCAGCTACGTTGGCAACGTGCTGGTCTCCGGGCGGCACCTCCTGCAGCTCGTCAACGACATCCTCGACATCTCGAAGGTCGAAGCGGGGCGCATGGATCTCCAGTACGAGCGGACGCCGATCGGCAGCCTCATCGACGTCGTCCGCAGCGTGATCCAGGCCGTGGCCGCCAAGAAGGGGATCGATCTGGAGGTCGAGGTTCCGCCCAGCCTGCCCGAGGTCCAGGTCGATCCGGGGCGGATCAAGCAGGTGCTCTACAACCTGATCTCGAACGCCATCAAGTTCACGCCACGGGGGGGGGTGGTGCGCCTCGGCGCGCGGGCCGACGACCAGCACCTGATCGTCACCGTCTCCGACACGGGCGTCGGCATCGCGCACGAGGACCTGCCGCGCCTCTTCCGCGAGTTCGAGCAGCTGCGGCAGCCGGGCGGCGTGCGCCCGGAGGGGACCGGCCTCGGCCTGGCGCTCACCCGCCGCTTGGTCGAGCTGCACGGCGGTCGGGTCGAGGTCGAAAGCATGCTCGGCCGCGGCTCGACCTTCTCGGTCCACCTGCCCCTGCGCTCGCCCGACGAATCCGGCGGGCGGCGCGTGGCCGTGGGCGCGTAACGCGCTGCTGGGGAAAGGACCTCGAGAGGGGTCCTTTAGAACCCCCGCGACGAGCGCTTACTTGGCTTCGGGCTTGGCGGCGGACAGGGCCTTCTTGGCTTTGACGCCGGCCTTCTCCGAGTCGTTGCCGGACTTCTCCATCTGTTTGGCCTCGTCTCCCTTGGCTTCGCCGGCCTTCTCGATGGCGTGTCCTTTCTTCTTCTTGGCCTTACCGGCCATCTCTTCTCCCTTGTTGTCGTTCTTCTTGCCGGCCTTCTCCTCGGCCTTGCCCTCCTTCTCCATCTTGGCGCCCTTGGCCTTGGTGGCGTCGCCGGACCTCTCTTCGGCGTTGCCCTTCTTCTCCATTTGGTTGCCGGCCTTTTCGCCAGCAGTCTCGGCGTGCGCGGCCGAACCGGTGAGAAATGCGAAAGCGGCCAGCGTCAGAGAGAGCCGAATCAGTGAGCGAACCATGTGGAGACCTCCGTGGGGTTGATGCCTGGGAAGCGCAGAACGCACTTCTCGAGGTCGGAGCAACATAGGTCCTGGATCCCGTAGCGCCAGGGGGCGTCTCGATTCGAGGTGCGGCCGATCAGGCGAAGCTGGCGTGGTAGTCGGGATCCTCGACCGAGCGGCAGAGGCGCGTGGCCTCGAGCGGCGCGGTGGTGTCGAGCATGACGGCCAGCTCGTCGGTGACGCGGGCGCCCAGGCTGCCCTCGTAGGCGCCGGGGTGGGGGCCGTGGATGATCCCGGCCGGGTGGTGCGAGAGGCTGCCCACGCCGACACCCCGGCGCGAGGTGAAGCTGCCGGCGCAGTACAACAGGATCTCGTCGCAGTCGACCGAGGCGTGCGGATAGGGACAGGGGATGGCCTGCGGATGAAAGTCGAGCGGGCGGGGCACGAAGCTGGAGATCAGCGCGCCGCGCGCCGTGAAGGTCCCGTGGACCGTTGGCGGCAGGTGCGTGAGGCCCACGCGCGGCGCGAATCGCAGCATCGGAAACACCCACGGATAGACCGCGCCGTCCCACCCCACCACGTCGAGCGGCGCGTGCGGGTAGCGAAAGCCGTGGAACGCGCCGGCGCGTTTGACCACCAGCTCGCGCAGCCCCTCGTCGCGCGGCCCGCCGAAGGTGGGGCGGCGGAAGTCGCGGTGGCTGTAGGGGGCGTCCATCCGGAGCTGGCCGACGCCGTTGCGCCAGTGCGCCGGCAGACCGAACCCAGCCGCGCATTCGATCGACAGCCAGGTCTGCGGACCATCGTTCGGGATGAAGCGGTGCAGGAGCCCTTTGGGGACGAAGACGTAGTCGTTGGTCTCGAAGGGCAGGTCACCCAGCGCCGAGCGGAGCAGGCCGCCCCCCTCGAGCACGAAGAACAGATCGTCGCCGTCGCCGTTGGAGAAGTAGACCGGGTCGGGCGCGTCCGGGTGCAGGATCGAGACGACCAGGTCGTCGTTGAAAAGCAGCGGCGCGCGGGCGTCGACGGGCGGCCCACCCCGGCGGGGCAGCTCCTGCGAGCGATAGTGCCGGCGGGCCAACGGCCGCGGTTGGTCGTAGGTGGTCGCGTGGGCGCCGGCGGGCTCTGGCCGACGGTGCTCATCCGCGGGGGATGTCAAGGACCGTCCCAGGGTCCTTGGGTTGGTGTCCGGGATCTCCCAGCCGTGGGTGGCGGGGCTCGGGGCGGCGATGTGCGGGCGGTCGACGTGGTACAGGATCGTGTACGGGCCGTCGAAGCCCTCGCGGGTCAGGCACTCCTCGTGCCGCAGGCGTCCGTTCCCGTCGCGCAGCGCCGTGTGTGGTTTGTCGGCGATCTGTCCCGCGACCATGCGATCCAGCATGCGGCTCCCTTCACTCTCACATGGGCGGCCGCGCCGGGGCGTGCCGCTGCTCGCGCTCGATGGCCTCGAAGAGCGCCCGGAAGTTGCCAGCGCCGAATCCCTGGTCGCCCTTGCGCTGGATGATCTCGAAGAAGAACGGCCCGGCCGCCGGATCGTGGTGCAGGCCGGCCGCCTCTTTGAGGAAGATCTGCAGCAGGTATCGATGCGCCTCGGTGCCGTCGATCAGGATCTCGAGCTCGCGCAACAGACCGATGGGCTCGTCGATCTGGCCGACGCCGATTTGACCGAGGCGCTCGGGCAGCACGTCGTAGTAGCTGCCGGGCGTGGGCATGAACTCGACCCCACGTCCGCGCAGGCCGCGCACGGCGCCCACGATGTCCGCCACCGCCAGTGCCGAGTGTTGGATCCCGTCGCCGCGGTTGTCCTCGGCGAAGATGTTGATCTGCGACGCCTTGAAGAACGGACGGAAAGGCTCATTGTTGGCGAACTTCACGCCCGAGGCGGGATCCCACATCACGACCGACTTGAGGCCCGAGCCGTGGCCACGCTTTTCAGCAGCGGCCACGTCGTTGGTGTGAAAAGCGATCTCCCACAGCGGTTCGAAGCCGAGCACGTGCTCCATCCAGAGCAGCGCCGGCTTCATGGTCTGGAAGTTCGCGGTCAGGTGATCGATTCGCTCGAACCCGAAGCGATTCCCCGGATGCGCGGCCGGCGGCGGCGCGGCCGGCACGAACCCGGGGAATAGCCGTTCGTAACCGCGCCGCTCTACAAAGCGAAAGGTGGTGTCGCCGAAGGGCGTCGTGATCGAGAACATCGCAAGCGAGCCGCCCGCCTCCGAGAAGCGCTGCACGTCGGTGATGAGCGTGCCGCCGCGCTCGTCGAGCAGGCGAAACGCGCGATCGATCTCCTCGACCTCGAACACCACCGTCCCGACCCCCTCCGGGTGCTTGCGCAGGTAGCGCCAGGCGCGGCCCCCTTCGCCGATGGGCTGGTGGATCACGAACAGCGCCTCGCCGGCGCGGAAGGCGGCCGAATGCTGCCGCCCCTCGTGCTCGACGTCGGGACCGCTGGCGCCGATCTCGACGAAGTCCAGGCGATCGACGAAGAACCGCCGCGTCCGCTCGAGATCGCGCACGTAGTAGTGCAGCGCCTCCATCCGCTTGAGGCCGAGAGGAGAGAGCCTGCCCATGCCTTGATCTTACCCCGCGCCGGGGCCGTGTGCCGGCCGCCGCCAGCCCGTGGGCCGTCAAACCATCGACATCACGCCGAGCAGGTCAAGTTGGGTCGCCGCCGCTCAGGGGCAGACCGCCCGCCAATCGCTGGAGGTCAGGTAGTTGCCGACCAGCGCCGCCAGCGTGGGGTCGTAGCTTTGCAACTCGGGGCGGGTGTTGACGGCGTTCTGGACGCCGTTGGGCGGCGTCGCCTGCGCGTTGGCGTCGAACCAGTCCTGCACCCCCTCGGCGAAATACGCGCCGGCGTTGAGGTCGGCATAGGTGTCCGCCCACAGGCCGGACGCGATCGCGTTCTGATAGTCGTTGCCGAGGGTGTTGTCGAAGTCCGAGTCGAGGGCACTCACGCCGAGGTGGATGGCGGACGCGAAGGTCTGCACCAGCACGTTCTCGCCGGCGTAGGGATCGCTGCTTTCGCAGAGCAGATTCTCTTCGCCGGCGGAGGTGACCGGGCGGGCCAGCGTGGCGCCCGCGCCGCGCACCGCGTTCCAATCGGTGCCGGGGAAGGCGGTGTAAAGGTCGCTGTACTCGGGGATGTCGGTGGTGACCTCGCCGCGGGCGATCACGGCGACTCGCATGTTGTCGGCCATCAGCGCCTGGCGGAGCGGGTCGCGGCGCGCCAGCATGCGCACCACGATGGTGCAGGCCTGTGTGAGCGCGGCGTCCGACAGTCGACTGGAGCCGAGGACGGGGATGCCGGTGGCGTCGAGGTACTTTTGATAAAACGGATCGAGGCCCAGGCTGGTGGGCGGCGAGGTCGGCGCGGTGTCGCACCCGGCGGCTGGCTGATCGGCGCCGATGTACTCGGTGCCGCCACCGCAGGAGAGCATCCCGAGCAACGAAAGCGCGCCCGCCAGGCGCGAAGGCCGGATCACGGCTCGGAGACGCCGCGGCCGGCGCACGAGCTCTCGATGCGCGCGAGCAGCGGTGAGCGGGGCCACCGGGTGCGAAAGCGCGCGGCCGCGGTCCGCGCCGCGCCCGGGCGTCCGGCGGCGCAGGCCACCAAGATCCCCGTCGCCTCGCGCTCTTCGCCGAGCAGGCTGGGGGCCCGCTGGCGGTCGTAGGCCGCCAGCAACGCCGCGGCGTGTGCAATGTCGTGGCGGGCCAGCGCGGAGTTGGCCGCCGACAGGAGCGCCGTTTCGCCAGCCAGATCGGAGGCGTCCGGGTTGGCTTCGACCGCCGGCGCGACCCGAGCGCGGTGGTGGACGCGGACCACCGGTGGCGGCGGAGTCTCCGCCGGCGGCTCTAGATCGGCCACGGTCATGTCCGCCGGCTCATTCAGGGCCGCGACCGGCGTGGGCGCGACCGGCGCGCGTGTCACCTCGTGGTGGCTGGCAGGCCGATGGGCATGGCGACCGAGCACGTGCGGGACGGCGTAGAAGCCGCCCACCACGGTGCTGCCGACGGCCACCGCCACCAGCGTCGCCTTGAGCGCGCCGGCCAGCGCGGAGGTCGCCGGCGCCACCAGGAGACCGAGTCCCGCCGCGGCCAGCTTGATCTCCACGCTCCGCCGAACCCGCGCCCGGGACAGCTCGTTCGGCTGGTGCGCGTCGCGCGCGGCGGCGATGATCGCGCGCGCCTCGGCGCCCAGCTCGGGGGGACCGCCGAGCTTCATGGTCGCCCGCGCCCGGCCGCGCACCCGCGGTCTTCCCGATTTTCGGCGGCCCGGATCCGGGCCAGTGCCTTCTCGATCAGCTTGCGCGCGGCCCGCAGCCGCCAGTAGGCGGTGTTGAGGTTGACCCCCAGCGCCTCGGCCGCCTGCGGCACGGAGAGCTGCTCGACGTCGACCAACACCAGCACCGCGCGCTTGTCGTCGTCCAGGCCTTCCAGCAGGCGATCGAGCAGCGCCGCCGCTTCGCGACGCGCAACCAGATCGGCGGGCCCGGCTGCGTCCGAGGCGACCGCGCGGGTGCTCGTCGAGGCGTCGTCGGTGGAAGCCACCAGCCAGGCACCCCGACGACGCAGCGATCGCCGGTGATTTCGCGCCACCCGCATCAGGATCCCGAACAGCCAGGTCTGCACGGACGACCACCCGGCGTCGAACGAGCTCCAGCGCCGGTGGACCACCAGGAAGACGTCCTGGGCCGCGTCCTCCAGCAGCACCTCTGGGACACCCAACCGCCGAAGGTTCCGCCAGACGAATGGAAAATGGGAATCGTAGAGATGTCGCGGCGTCAGATCGGAGGCGGCGCTCGGCAGCGCGCCGAGCGGCAACTGCTCCGCCCGTCCATTCGATTGCGCCGGTTGCGCCGCTTGGACCGGCCGGCCGGTCCTCGCGTTGACGATCGCCTCCACCTTCCGTGAATGGCCGAGCGTCCACCTCCCCATGGTTAGAAGTTTAGCTCCCAACCCAGGCTGGCGCGTAGCGACAATACGGCCGGGCGGAAGACCGCGCCGACCCCGGCCAGCGCGAAATTGGGACGGGAGAGCGGCGCCAAGGCCTCGACCCCGGCCCGCAGCGCGCTTCGCTCCGAGATTCTGACGCGCAGCGCCCCTTCCAAAAAAGGACCGGCCGAGATCGCGGTGGCGGAGCCCGGGTTGCTGACGCCCGAGCCGCTGGCGTGGGTAGCAATCAGCGCCGCGCCGAGGCAAACCGCCGGCGCCAGCCGCCGATCGCCGCGGCCCGTCGCTCGGCGGGCCGTCGCGCAGCCGGCCAGGCTCAGGTCGGCCGCGTCGAAAGATCCGCCGGCGCTGGGCTTGGCGGCGCTGGAGGTGTCGCGGGGAAACCAGACATCGCCGCGTACCTGGGCCGAAAATATGCCGCCGCCGGCCGCGAACCGGACGCCGATTCCGGCCGCGCCATCGGGCAGCTCGCCGGAGCCGACGCGCAGATCCGCGCCCAGCGCGAACCGGCGCGCGGGCGGTGGTGCCGCGGGTGGCTCGACGACCGGCGGGATCGGCGCGGCCGGCCGACCCACGGTGGGCGCGGCCGACAGATCCGCCGCGGGGTTGACCATGAGCGCGATGACCAGGGCGGCCGCGCGGCCCAGCTCGGCGCAGTCCGAAGCGCTCAGCTTGCGCTCGCCCGCAAGCGCGCCGGCCTGGGTGGTCAGGGTGAGCTGCCAGCTGCCACGATCGCGCACGACGGTGGCGTGGGCCTCGATCTGGTCGGTGGCGGTGGCCGCCGGGCCCGCCATGCGCCGCACTTCGGCTCGGATCGTGTCGGCGCTGGGACAACCCTCCGGCGCGCTCCAGCTGATCACCAGCGGGGTCTTGATCGCGATCTTCGGCGGGTTGGCGGTGCCCGGCGCTTCGGCCGTCGCCGGAGAGAGCTCGCCGGCGCTCGCGGGGGCGGCGGCGATGACGACCAACCAGAGGGCCAGCGTTTTCACGCCCGGCAGAGTGACCCGATTTGCCGGTCCCGGTCGAGGGTCTATCATCCCCGCGGGAGCGGGCGATCGCGATCGGCGACGATCTGGTGGATGGTGATCGCCGCGGCGCCGCTGCCCGAATGATCCGGCGCGTCTTCATCCGGCGCGCTATCGCGGATGGGATCGCTTTTCGATCGCGGTCAGACGCTCGAGCAGATCGGCGTTCAGCAGGTCGAACTTCTCGTGCAGGTGCCCGATCTCGAGCTCGGCCTTCAGGTTGACCTGATACTCGATGTCGTTGCGCGTCCGCTCGCGCGCCGCCTGGCGGTTCTGGCTGAGCAGCACGAACACCGAAAGAATGATGGCCTCCAGCGACACGCACATGGTCAGGAAGCCGTACGGGAACGGGTCCCAGCCGCCGAGGCGGGTGTGCTCCAGCGGGCCCGTGTTGAGCGCGATCCAGATCGCGAACAGCACGCAATGGATGAACAGGAAGGGCAGGCTGCCACTGAACTCGGAGATCCAGTCGGCCGTCTTCATGACCATGGTGCGCCGATCCTCGACCTCTTCGTTGACGTCGCGCGAGGCGGTGTGGCGCAGCAGGCGCGTCGCCTCGCGCAGCCGTTTGCCGGTGGCGGTGAGCAGGTCCATCGCCGCCGCGGGGTGCTGGCGCAAGAGCCCCTCGAGATCCTCCCGATCGACGACCACCGCCTCCAGATCCTTGGTCACCTGCGCCGTGGCGGTGCGCGGCCCGGCGTCGATGAGCGACAGCTCGCCGAAGAAGTCCCCAACGCCGGGGGTCTCGAGCACGATGCGGGCGCCGGTGTCATTCTTGAAGAAGATCTCCACCGCGCCCGCCCGCACCAGGTAGAGCGAGTCGCCCGGATCGCCGTAGCTGAACAGGATCGTGCCGGCCGGGCTGGTGATGGTCTCGACCTTGGCCGCCAGCGCGGCGCGCTCTTCGGCGTCGAGCAGCTGGAAGAGCGGAACCTCGGCCAAGATTTCGGGATCGATGCTCATGGGGAGACTCTCGGGAATTCGGCGCGACGACTATCGCACAGGTGGCGCCGGGCATTGACAGTCGGTGATAGGGGTCGAGCTCTCGGTCTTGGCGGGGCTCGGCCTGGTCGTCTGCGGGCGACGGGCGTTGGCGGCCCCTTCGCGCCTGGCGGCGGTCGCGCGGACGGGGGCGTCCCGGCGGTCCACCCGTATCTCGTCTACCGCCGCAGGATGCTAGATTCCGGCCCGAGGACCCGACCGTGGAGCAGATGACCCGCGACCAGATGATCGCCGAGTTCGGCGAGACCGGGGTGCAGAACGCCAAGATCGTCGATCTCATCGAGGTCGATCCGGCCTCGGGCGAGGTGGTGCTCGTGATGATCGAGCGGCGCCCCTGGGGGGCCCACCCGCGGCAGTTCCAGCAGATCGAAGAGAAGATCAACCGCTACCTCGGCTACGCGCTGGACGGTCACCTGGCCGAGCACTACCCGCGATACCTAGGCAAGCCGGTGCGGATCCGCCTCGACTGCGCCGAGGCGCCCAGTGGCGAGGCGGCGCGCTTCGTGGCCGCCGCCGAGCACGCCGCCGCCGAGCACGGCGTGGCCTTCGCGGCCCGAGTCGGCATCGCCGCGCCGCGGGCCTGACGTTACGGCAAGGTCGTGAAGAAGCTCCAGACCGCCACGTTGGCGTCGAAGCAAACCGTGCTGGTGGCCGAGCAGGAGAACCCCTTCGCCACCGGCCAGGCGTGCCCCTCGTCGTGCGAGCACATGACCACCGGTAGACCCGTTTTGCACCCTTGGAAGTCGACGCAGGCGTTGGGGGTGGTCGGATCGGTCACCGGGTTGGCGGTCGTGCAACCGTCCTGCGCGATCCAGAAGTCGCGCGTCCCGAGGCCGTTGGTGGTGTAGTCGGAGTAGGGATCGTTGGTGCCGTGGATGACCATGGCCGCGACGTCCCCGGTGCAAAGCGCGTTTGCCGGCGACGATTGCGGCGTCGACCAGGGTTTCTCCGACGCCACCGGCGCGATGGCGCGCAAGATGTTGCCGTACCAGCAGCCGACGAAGTTGGTGAAGATGCCGCCGGCGCTGATGCCGGTCGCGAAGACGCGGCTCTCGTCGACGCAGTAGTTGGTCTCGATCTGCTGGACCAGCGCCTCGAAGAACGCGAAGTCGATCCCCTTGTTCGAGGCGCCGAGCGGGGTGACCCAATCGATGGCGGTCGTCCCGTCGGGCTCGGTCTTGGTGAGCGCATCCGGATAGACGAAGATGGCTTTGCCGCCGCCGGTGTTGGACGATTCGAGGTTGAAGGAGCTTTGGGTCCCCGCGCCGGTTCCGCCCACACCGTGGAAGCCGAAGATCAGGGGAAGCGGCGTGGTCGCGACGTAGCCGGTCGGTACCGACAACCGATAGGTGCGGACGGTGGTCTGTCCGCTCACGGTCAGCATCAGATCCTGCGCGGTCCCGACGCTGGCGCCGGTGAGGCCGCAGCCCGGTGACGGGGTGGCGGTTCCGGTCGTGCCGGTCGTCGTTCCACCTGTCCCGGTGCCGCTCCCGCTGGTGCCCGCGACGCCCGAGGCGCCAGCGGGAGCGGCACCGGGA
>DASRLC010000424.1:0-5499 GCA_035648655.1 Polyangia bacterium | reverse complement strand
CGACAACATGGCCTCCTCGGTGGCCACGCCGCTCGAACGGCGCTTCGGCCGGATCGCGGGCCTCAGCGAGATGACCTCGGTCAACACGCTCGGCTCGACCTCGATCACGCTGCAGTTCGATCTGGATCGCGACATCACGGGCGCCGCGCGCGACGTGCAGGCCGCCATCAACGCCTCTCTCTCCGAGCTGCCGCCCAACCTGCCGAGCTTGCCCAACTACCGCAAGGTCAACCCGGCCGACTCGCCGATCCTGATCCTCTCGCTGACCTCCGAATCGTTGCCGCTGGCGCAGGTCTTCGACGCCGCCAACAGCGTGCTGGCCCAGAAGGTCTCGCAGATAAGCGGCGTCGGTCAGGTGTTCGTGGGCGGCGGGCAACAGCCCGCCGTGCGCGTGCAGGTCGATCAGGAGGCGCTGGCCGGCCGGGGTCTGTCGCTGGAGGACGTGCGGGCCGCGCTGGCCGCCTCCAGCGCCAACCAGCCCAAAGGGACGCTGACCGGCTCGACCATCACCTACAACATCGCGGCCACCGATCAGCTGCTGGGCGCGGACGCCTACCGCAAGCTGGTCGTGTCCTACCAGAACGGCGCCACCATCCGGCTGGGGGACATCGCCAAGGTCTTCGACGACGTCGAGAACAACCGCCTGGCCGGCTGGATCGACGGACAGCGCTGCGTCCTCATGATCATCCGGCGCCAGCCGGGGGCCAACATCCTGTCGACCATCGAGGGGGTCAAGGAGGCGCTGCCGTTCCTGCGGACCTCGATCTCCCCCGCCATCAAGTTGGCCATCGCCTCGGATCGCACGGTGACGATCCGCGCCTCGGTACGCGACGTCGAGACCACCCTGCTCTTGAGCGTCTTCCTGGTGACGGCGGTGGTGTACATCTTCCTGCGCAGCGGGCGGGCCACCGCCATCCCCACCGTCGCCGTGCCGCTGTCGCTGATCGGCACCTTCGGCGTCATGTATCTCCTCGACTTCAGCCTCGATAACCTCTCGCTCATGGCGCTCACCATCTCGACCGGGTTCGTGGTCGACGACGCCATCGTCGTGACCGAGAACATCGCCCGTTTCATCCAGGATGGAAGAACGCCGATCGAGGCGGCCCTCGAGGGCGCGCGCCAGATCGGCTTCACCATCGTCTCGATCACCGTGTCGCTCATCGCGGTGTTCATCCCGATCCTGTTCATGGGGGGGATCATCGGTCGCCTGTTTCGCGAGTTCGCGGTCACGCTGAGCGTGGCCGTCGCCATCTCCGCGATCGTGTCGCTCACGGTGACGCCCATGATGGCCGGGCGGCTACTGCGGCCGGCCAGCGAGACCAAACAGGGGCGGTTCACGCACGCCTCCGGGCGGGTCTTCGACGCCGTGTTGCACGGCTACGACCGCGCGCTCACCTGGGTGCTCGATCACGCGCTCGTCATGCTGTTCCTGACCTTCGCGACGCTGGGCCTCACGGTCTTCCTGGCCATCCGAATCCCCAAGGGGCTGTTCCCGCAGCAGGACACCGGCATGCTCGCCGGATTCTCCCAGGCGTCGCAGGACATCTCGTCGGGTGCGATGCGGACCGCGCAAGAGAAGGTCAACCAGATCGTGAAGGCCGATCCCGACGTCGCCCACACCATCGCGTTCGTGGGCGGTTCCAGCGGCGCAGGCAACACGGGCACGATGTTCATCACGCTCACGGACTACGACAAGCGGAAGAGCACCGCCGACCAGATCATCGCCCGCCTGCGGCCCAAGCTGGCGCGCGTCCCCGGTATCACGCTGTTTCTACAGGCGGTGCAGGACGTGCGGATAGGTGGGCGCAGCTCGCGCACCCAGTATCAGTACGCGCTGGAGGACACCGACCTGGCGGAGCTCCAAGCCTGGGGACCCAAGGTCCTCGATCGCCTCAAGAAGCTTCCCCAACTCCGCGACGTCGCGACCGACCAACAGAACGCCGGCCTGCAGCTGTCGGTCGACGTCGATCGCGACAGCGCGAGCCGCCTGGGGATCAGCTCGCAGATGGTCGACGACACGCTCTACGACGCCTTCGGCCAGCGCCAGGTGGCGACCTCGTTCACGCCGCTCAACTACTACCGGGTGGTGCTGGAGGCGACGCCCCAGCAGTACGCCAGCCCCGATCAGCTGGTGCACGTCTATGTGCGCGGCGCGGGCGGGACGCTGGTGCCGCTCACCAACTTCGCGAAGCTGAGCGAGACGTCCACGCCGCTGGCGGTCACGCACCAGGGGCAATTCCCCGCCACCACCCTCTCCTTCAACCTGGCGCCCGGCGCTGCGCTGGGCGACGCGGTCAAGGCCATCGACGCCGCCGAGCGGCAGATCGGCCTGCCCTCCGGGATCCACGCCAGCTTCCAGGGGACCGCCCAGGCCTTCGGGGCCTCGCTCTCGAGCGAGCCATGGCTGATCGCAGCCGCGTTCTTCACGGTCTACATCGTGCTCGGGATGCTCTACGAGAGCCTGGTCCACCCGATCACGATCTTGTCGACGCTGCCGTCGGCGGCGTTGGGGGCGCTCATCGCCCTTTACGTCTTGCACTTCGACTTCAGCATCATCGCGCTCATCGGCGTCATCCTGCTGCTCGGCATCGTGAAGAAGAACGCCATCATGATGATCGACTTCGCGCTCGAAGCCGAGCGCAAGGAAGGGCTCGATCCCAAGGCCGCCATCCACCGCGCCTGCCTCCTGCGCTTCCGCCCGATCTTGATGACCACCCTGGCGGCGTTGTTCGGGGCGGTCCCGCTGGCCATCGGCTTCGGCGCCGGCTCCGAGCTGCGCCGGCCGCTCGGCATCACGATCGTCGGGGGGCTCTGCGTCTCCCAGCTGCTGAACCTGTTCTCGACCCCGGTGATCTACCTCTACCTCGACCGCCTTCGACGCGACCACGCGGTCGAGCATTGGACCACCGCCGTGGAGCCCGCGCCCTCGACGGTCGAAGCGCCGGTCTGAATTCTTCGAGAACCGCCGCCCCACCTCGGCCTTCACCGCAAGAGATCGCGATAGGGTCGATCTATGACGTGACGCGGCTTGGGTCGCGACCGAGCCGAACGAAACGCAGATAAGTCACGCCTGTCCAAAAAAGGAATGACCCAGACGTTGCGAGACGCCTGGGTCATTGGGTCACGGCGGACGATGAGCGGGCCGGCGCTACGGCTGGCCGCCGTGGTGGTGAAAGTGTCCGTGCTCCTGCGCCAAGAAGGTTTGGACCTGTTGGCGCTGGTCGGCGGTCAGCACCTGAGCCGACTGCACGAAGCCCTGGGTGACCAGCTTCGAAGTCTGGTCGGTGAGGCTCAGCCCTTGTTTCCGGAGCTGTTCGACCGCCGAGGGGTCGATGGTCGCCGCCGTCAGCGCGTCGACCATCTGCTTGTGCAGGGCGCGGTGCTGCCCGTGGAGGGACTTGAGCTGAGGACGCAGGCCGCTCCATATCCCTTCGATCTGGCCGCGCTGACTGGCGGTGGCACCCACCTTGTCGAGGAGCTTCTCCATGCGGTGCGCCATGAAGCCACCGGCCATCGCGCCGGCATCCATGGGGTCAATCTCCTGCCCCTGGGCCTCCGCGGCGGCTTGGGCGTGGGCGGCCGAGATCGAAGCGCCACCGAGCGCCAGGACGGCCACCGCCGGGCCCAGCAGCCAAAGGCCGAATCGGCGGGAACGTTGCGGGGTCTGGGGTCGGACGGACGGTGAAATGTCGGTACGCATGGGCCTTCTCCTTCGTTGTTCTCGGTACTTCGCCGGTTTGACCCGTCGCGGCCGTCAAAGGTTAACGGTCAGATCTTTTCCACCCGCCGTGCGTCGGTAAGAACCAGGAGGCTCAACATGACCAGGCGCGCGCTATTCACCACCACATTCGGAATCGGGTCGATTCTTCTGGCCGCTAACTCATGCGCGGCGTCGCCGCTGCCGAACGGCTCGACGGCGCTGCGCGACCGCGCGGCCGGTTACGAGGTGACGGTACTGGTGGACGGGGTGCCGGTGCCGACCTACCTGCATGACGGTGACACCTACCTGCTCGGCCAGCTCGGTGCCCGCTACACCTTGCGCGTCGCCAACCACTCGGAGCGCCGGATCGAGGCGGTGGTGTCGGTCGACGGCCGAGACGTCATCGACGGCAAGCCCGCCGACTTCCGCGGCAAGCGCGGGTACCTGGTCCCGGCCTGGGGCTCGGTCGACATCGACGGCTGGCGGATCTCGCACGCCGAGGCGGCGGCCTTTCGTTTCTCGAGTGTCTCCGATTCGTACGCCGCCCGGACCGGCGGCGCGCGCGAGGTCGGCGTCATCGGCGTGGCGGTCTTCCCGGAGCGGTACGTCCCGCCACCCATCGTCTATCCGCCGCGCCGCCCGCTGGCCTTGCCGGAGTCGTCTCGGCGATACGAAGAGGGAGACGCGCAAGATAGTCTCGGGCGTGGTTACGGCGTCCCGCCGGCGCCGTCGGCCGAGGCTCCGGCCTCGCGGAGTGCCGCCAGGTCGGCGAACGCCAGCGACGCGCCGCTGTCCGACGACGGCGGTGGCCGCAGCGCCAAGGGCGCGTCCGCGGAAGCGCAGGCACCGGCCAAGAGATCGCGCCCGGGTCTCGGCACCGAATACGGCGAGGCGGTCTCTTCGCCGATCTACGAGGTGGCGTTCGTGCGGGCGAATTCGAGCCGACCGGCCGCGCTCCTCGGCGCCCGCTACAACGATCGGGAAGGCCTGATCGCGATGGGGATCCCCGTCGACCGATACGACGACCCGTGCGCCTCCGAAGCCGACCTGCGCCTGTCGGCCGAGCCCTTCCCGGCGACCGATCGTCGTTTCGCCGCCCCCCCGCCTGGTTGGCGGCGCGCTTGCGGCTGGCGCTAGGCCCGGCGAGGATGCCGTCCGGGTGGACGGCGAGGAATCGGACGAGGCGCTCATGACGGCCTACCGCGCCGGAGAGACGCGCGCCTTCGAGAGGCTCCTGGCCCGTCACGAAAAACCGGTTTGGAACTTTCTCCGCCGCTTCTCGCGCGATGCAGAAGCGGCGGAGGACCTTTTGCAGGAGGTCTTCCTGCGGGTGGTCAAGGACGCCCAGGAATCGGAGGCCGCCTGGAAGGGAACCGCCAAGTTCTCCACCTGGCTCTACACGATCGCGCGCAACCTGTGCATCGATCGCGCGCGGCGGGCCGCGCACCGGGACGCGGCTTCGCTCGATGGCGGCGCCGCCGATCCGGAGTCCACCGAGACCTTGCACGATCGCATCGCCTCATCGGAGGCGCCGGCGGACGCCGTGGTCGCCGGGCGGCAGACTGCGCGCCGCATCGATCGCGCCATCGCCGCGTTGCCCGACGATCAGCGCGAGGTGTTCCTGATGCGCGAAGTGATGGAGCTGCCGTTCGCCGAGATCGCGTCCCTGGTGGGCGCCTCGGAGCCGACGGTGAAGAGCCGCATGCGCTACGCGCTCGGCAAGCTGCGCGACGCGCTGGCCGATCTGGGCGCAGGCGTCCCGGCGGGCGCGACCGAATCCTCGGGGTCAGGATAAAGAC
>DASRLC010000423.1:0-2520 GCA_035648655.1 Polyangia bacterium | reverse complement strand
GCCTGCACCCGGCGCCGCCGGAATCAGATGGGCAGCTCGTCGTCCGGGGGGACGTCGTCGGCCGGCGCGTCGAGACCGAAGGGCCCGACGCCGTCCTCGGAGGTGGGCCGTCGCTCGAGCACGCGGAACTCATCGCCGCGGACCTCGTAGACGAGGCGGGTGATGCCGTCCTTTTCGTAGGTACGGCTACGGACGCTGCCCTCGACCTCGACGAGGGTGCTCTTGTGGACGAACTCGGCGACCTTTGCGGCCTGGGGGCCGAAAAAGACGATCCGATGCCACTCGGTGTGTTCTCTGAGCTGGCCGTCCTTGCCCTTCCAGCGGTCGTTGGTGGCCACGCTGAAGCGGGTTACAGGGCTCCCACCCGTTGTGGTGCTGGTTTCGGGGTCTCGGCCGACGAATCCGATCAGGTCGATCTTGTTCTTGGTCCTCATGGGAATCTCCTTCCGCACAGGGTTCTCGGCCAACCGCAGATTTTGTTACCTAGGGGGCTCGGAGCCCGCCGATCGGGGGCGGTAGGAGAGGGGAAAGAGCGGGGAAGGGCGAGGCCGCCCGCGCGGGCCAGGTGGCGGCGGCGGCCGCCGGCGCCGCCGGAAGGTCTGCGCCCGGCAGGGGCGGCGGGGAAGGTTTCGGATGCGAAACCCGGACGGCAATGTCAGAGGCGCAGCTCTGAGCTGCGGACTTGACGAATTAGATCCAAGTCGAGGGGCCCAACTTGACGGAAAACGTCATGGCGGCCGGCGCACACGTGGGCGCTGGGGTCGACGTATAATCGGGGCGTGGGCGTGCCATCTACCCTCGAGATCAGAGAGCGGTTGGGGCCAGAGTTTTGCCCTCGATCGCCTTTGGAACCGAGACGATGGGACTACCGGACGGCGACACCAAAGAGCAGCCGCTTCGAAGTGTGGTCTCGGTCCTCGAGGCATCCGGAACGAGCTACGCGGTCATCGGGGGCGTGGCGATGCAGCTCTACTCGCGAGAGCCTCGGACGACATTGGACATCGATCTCGCGGTCGTGACTTATGACCAGATCCCGCGTGAAGCATTGGCGAGAGCGGGCTTCGTGCACGAGGGGCGCCAGGGCGCAGAGGGACAAATGGCGCGCCCCGGGTCCCGGTCCTCGCCAGCGCCGAACGGCGATTCAATTCTCGGCGGAGGACGTGGGAATCGACGCTGCAGTGGCGCACGAGAGGGCGGTGGATGCCGGCGGGTTTCGGCTGCGGCTCGCAACGGCGGCCGACTTGCTCGTTCTGAAGCTGGGGGCAGCGGAGGAACCACGCCGGCAGCCGAGCAAGCGGCGCCAGGACCTGCTCGACATCATCACGCTGGCTGAGGAGCACCCATCTATCACAAGGGCGGTGCCGCAGCTCCGGCAGCGGGTGGAGCGTCTCAGCTCGAAGCCGTTGACGTTGGGTCTGACCCGCGGGCCAGAGCGCTAATCAGAGAGGCCGGGCCGGCGCGGCGGCCGAGGGAGCACCCCGGCCGCCAGCCAGTGCCGTCAGGCGGCGCGCGCGTCGCCGGGCTGGTCTTCGGTGCGCTCGTCGAAGCCGCGCAGCTGGATCGTGGTATTGGCGGGGTCGGTCGGCAGGTAGTCGAAGCGGAGGTTGAAGCTGCCGTCGGAGTTTTGGAAGGCCACGCCGATCGTCGTCCAGTGGTTCTTCTCGTTCCGATCCTTGCGGACTGCCACCAGCTTCTTCATCGCCTTGCCGTTTGAGGTCGTCATCGTCGTTCTCCTTGTTTTCGGTTGTGGTCCTCGCGGACCGTTCACCGAATGGCGGGGACGGCGGAGCTCCTGGAGCTGCTCGGCCGCTTTCTCGGAGGGGCTCCCCTTGGGGAAACCGTGAAAGCAGAGGCCGAGCACCCTACGCGCTAAGGCTCCTGGCGCGAGTGTCTGGGCGGGCCCCGCAGCGGACGGTCCGAGAGGCGCTGCCGAAGGGGGAGAGCGGCTGGCGACGTCGACGTGCTTGGCGGTGATATGGCGGCGGCACCTCAAGTGATGGATGAAGAAGGGGTCCACAAGAGCTGGCGGCGGTAGGGAGAGAAGAAGGCGACTAGATCCGAGAGCGCCGGTTTCGCATGCGAAACTATCAGCGCGCGGCCTTGCAACCCGAACCGTGGTCCTTGCCTGGTCGCCCGCATCGCGAGCACTTCTGCGGATGGTAGAGATCGGGGAACGTCGCGTGGAGGTGGCGCCCCAGCGGCGAGCGTTTGAAGTCGCTTTCGCACTCGGCGTGTAGCCAGGCGCCGAAGCGCTGCAGGTGGATGCAGTTGCCTCCGATGGGCCGGTGGCAGTGAAGACAGTGGGAGCGATCGATCGGGCGCCGAAGGGCGCAGTCCTCGCACCGAGCTACATTCCAGTCGCTGGTGAAGCCGTCGCCGCGGCGGCCGCGCCCGCAGACCGTAGCGCGGACCATGTGAACAGGTCGGGCCGCCATTGGCCTGGTATACTGAACAGGTGCGCAGGCCGGGGCAAGGTGTCAGGTCGGGATGGAAGATCGGCCCTGCAGGTCCGTTGTAGGG
>DASRLC010000422.1:0-8424 GCA_035648655.1 Polyangia bacterium | reverse complement strand
GCCATCGAGACCTCCGTGGATGCCGCCGGCAGAGCCGTCGACCAGCCCGTGCAGCCCGGGCGCCGAAGAGCCCCCGCAGCCGAGCGCGGCCGCCAGGGACAACAGCACCGCCGAGGCCAGCGGTCCGGTCGGTGGTTTCCGGATTTGGTGGGGAAGGTTCCTCAAAATTGCGGGTCGGTTTTTGACCGTGAGCCTTGGGAGCCGCGTCAGAATACTCTGAGCAAGACCTGGATTTCTCTTCCGAATGCAGGACGCCCACGAAAAGGAAAAACCGGTGCCCGACTCGAAATTGATGACCTTGACCGCCAACGTGATCCGCATGCTCGCCGCCGACGGTGTGCAGAAGGCCAACTCTGGCCACCCCGGCCTCCCGATGGGGATGGCCGACGCCGCGCTGGTCTTGTGGACCAAGTTTCTCCGGTACAACCCGCAGGATCCCGAGTGGCCGAACCGCGACCGCTTCGTGCTCTCCGCCGGCCACGGATCGATGCTGCTCTACACGATGCTGCACCTGGCCGGCTACGACGTGACGATCGACGATCTGAAGTCGTTCCGACAGTGGGGAAGCCGCACGCCCGGCCATCCCGAGCACGGGATGCTTCCCGGCGTCGAGACCACCACCGGTCCTCTCGGTCAGGGTTTTGGCAACGGCATCGGAATGGCCATCGCGGCCAAGATGACCGCGGCGCGCTACGGCACCGAGGCCAAAGAGCTGCTCGCGTCGCACTTCATCTACGCCATCGTGAGCGACGGCGATCTGATGGAAGGGGTGGCCTCGGAGGCGGCCTCGCTGGCGGGGCACCTACGCCTCGGCAACCTGATCTATCTCTACGACAGCAACCGGATCACCATCGAAGGGACCACCAACCTGACGTTCTCCGAGGACGTCGCGCGGCGCTTCGAGGCCTACGGGTGGCAGACACTCACGGTGGATGGTCACGAGCGCGCGGAGGTGGAGGCCGCGATCGAGGCCGGCCGCGCCGAGACGACGCGCCCAACCCTGATCGTGACCCGCACCCACATCGGGTTCGGCTCGCCCAAGAAGCAGGACACTTCGGAGGCCCACGGCGCGCCACTCGGTAAGGAGGAGATCAAGGCCACCAAGCGCGGGTTCGGCCTGCCGGAGGACCAGGACTTCTTCGTGCCGCCGGAGGTGACGCAGCTGTTCGCGGCGCGCGGCGAGGAGCTCAAGCGCGAGTACCGCGACTGGCAGACGCGCTTCGCGGCCTGGCGGACCAGCCACCCGGAGGAGGCGCGGCGCTGGGACGCCGCCCACAGCGGGACGATCGACGAGGCAATCCTCGAGGAGATTCGGGCGGTCGCGCCGACCGGTGCCGCCGCCACCCGGGCGCACTCCGGGAAGGTCATGCAGCGGATCGCCGAGCTGCTGCCCGAATTCGTGGGGGGCTCGGCCGATCTGCACCCCTCGACCAGCACCTATATGGCGGCCTATCCGGCCGTCGCGCCCGACGCGTTCGAAGGGCGCAACTTCCACTTCGGGATCCGCGAGCACGGCATGGGTTCGGTCCTCAACGGGATGGCGCTCTACGGCGGGTTCGTGCCGTTCGGGTCGACGTTCTTCGTCTTCACCGACTACATGCGGCCGCCCGTCCGGCTGGCGTCGATCATGCATTTGGGTGTCATCTACGTTTTCACCCACGACAGCATCTTCGTGGGCGAGGACGGGCCGACCCATCAGCCGATCGAGCACCTGGCCGCCCTGCGCGCGATTCCCGAGATCGTCGTGCTGCGGCCGGCGGACGGGAGCGAGACCGCGCTGGCTTGGACCTCGGCGCTGGCGCGCCGGCACGGTCCGACGGCGCTGATTCTGACGCGCCAGAAGCTCGAGCCGATCGAACGCGCGACGCCGCTCACCGCGCAGGCCTTCGCGCAGGGCGGGTATGTGGCCGTCAAGGAGTCGGGCAGCCGGGTCGACCTGACGTTGGTGGCGACCGGCTCCGAGGTGCAGGTGGCCATCGCTGCCCGGAAGCTCCTCGAGCCGGCGCTGTCGGTGCGGGTGGTCTCCATGCCGGGGCGCGAGCTCTACGCGGCGCAGCCGGCCGCCGTGCGCAACGACATCGTGCCGGCGGGTGCGCCGGTGGTGGTGGTCGAGGCGGGCATCCAGCAGGGGTGGGGCGATGTCTTTCGCCAGCCGATGCTGTTCCTGGGGATGAATCGCTTCGGCGCCTCGGCGCCCAACGAGGCGCTGGCCGAGCACTTCGGGTTCACCGGCCCGGCGGTCGCCACCAAGGTTCGGGCCTGGTTGCCGACCGCGGTGGCCACGGGGACGCGCTGACATGGCGCCGCTCTCGGGCCTCGACGCGATCCGCGCGCTCTACGACTTCGCGGGCCGCACGGCGGTGGTCACCGGTGGAACCGGGGTGCTGGGCAGCGAGATGGCGCGCGCGCTGGCGGGCTGCCAGGCCAACGTCGTGCTGCTGGGTCGCAACGTCGCGCGCGCCGAAGAGGTGATCGCGACGTTTCCGAAAGTCGCGGGCGCGGCGGTTCCCCGACACCTGGCGCTCGAGGCCGACGTGCTCGATCGGCCGGCGCTGGAAGAGGCCGCGGGGGTCGTGCTGCGCGAGCATGGCAGGATCGACTTCCTGATCAACGGGGCGGGCGGCAACGATCCCAAGGCCACCACCAACCCGGATCAGCGCTTCTTCGATCTGCCGCTGGCGGCACTGCAGACCGTCACCAACCTGAACCTGCTCGGCACCATCCTGCCCAGTCAGGTCTTCGGGCGGCCGATGGCCGAGCGCAAGGAGGGGGTGGTCCTCAACGTCTCGTCGGTCAACGCCTCGCGCCCGCTGACCCGCATCGCGGCCTACTCGGCCAGTAAGGCGGCCATCAGCAACTTCACGCAATGGCTGGCGATCCACCTGGCGCAGGAGTACTCACCGAACATCCGGGTCAACGCGATCATGCCGGGCTTCTTTCTCACCGAGCAAAACCGCTTCTTGCTCACCGACCAGGAGACCGGCGCGCTCACAGCCCGCGGGAAGAAGATCATGGAGCACACGCCGGCGGGACGCTTCGGGACGCCCGAAGATCTATCGGGCGCGCTGCTTTGGCTGCTATCGCCGGCCTCGAAGTTCGTGACCGGGGCGGTCATCCCGGTCGACGGCGGCTTCACCGCTTACTCCGGGGTGTGAGCATGGTCGGCGCGGGAGAAAAAGGGGCCAAGCTCGACGAAGCCACCGTCCGCGCGCTCTGCGCGGGCGAGATCGCCAAGTGGGGCCTACGCGGCAAACGGGTGCTGGCCATCGTGCCGGATCACACCCGCACCGCGCCCATCGGTTTGATGTTTCGCGTGCTGCACGAGGAGCTGTCGGCGGTCGGCGCGGCGGCCTTCGACGTCCTCATCGCGCTCGGGACGCACCCGCCGATGACCGAGGAGGCCATCCATCAGCGTCTCGGCATCACGGCCGCTGAGCGGGCCGGCAAATATGCCCGCACCAAGCTCTTCAACCACCACTGGAACGATCCCGCCCAGCTGGTTTCGATCGGAACGATTACCGAGGACGAGGTGGAGGCCATCTCGGGCGGCCGGATGCGTGAGCGGGTCGACGTCACCATCAACAAGCTGGTGCTCGACTACGATCTCTTGCTGATCGTCGGGCCGACCTTCCCGCACGAGGTGGTCGGCTTCTCGGGCGGCAACAAGTACCTCTTCCCCGGCATCTCCGGCCAGGAGGTGCTCGACATGTTCCACTGGCTGGGAGCCCTCATCACCAACCCGTCGATCATCGGGACGAAATACACGCCGGTGCGCGCGGTGGTCGACAAGGCCGCCTCGCTGGTGCCGACCGCGCGCAAGTGCATCAGCCTGGTGGTCGAGGGGCAGGAGCTGGCCGGCCTGTTCATCGGCTCGCCCGAGGAGGCCTGGGAGGCCGCTTCGGCGCTCTCGAACCAGCTTCACATCGTCTACAAGGATCACGCCTACGACAGCGTGCTGTCCTGCGCGCCGGCCATGTACGACGAGCTGTGGGTGGGCGGCAAGTGCGCCTACAAGCTGGAGCCGGTGGTGGCCGACGGCGGCGAGCTCATCATCTATGCGCCGCACATCCACGAGATCTCGATCGTACACGGCGCGCTCATCCGCGAGATCGGCTACCACGTGCGGGACTACTTCGTGAAGCAGCCGGGTCGGTTCAGGCACGTGCCGCGCGGCGTGCTGGCGCACTCGACCCACGTCAAAGGGATCGGGACCTTCGAAGCGGGTGTCGAATCGCCGCGCATCACGGTGACGTTGGCGACCGGGATTTCCGAGGCGGAGTGCCGCGCGGTCAACCTCGGCTACCGCGACTTCCGCCAGATCGACGCCCAGGTCGACGATTGGAAAGGACGCGAGGCCGAAGGGCGCCTCTACGTCCCCAAGGCCGGCGAGACGCTTTATCGCTTGAAGAACGATCCGTTCACGATTACCAGGAGCAGAGCATGACCGGTCTCGATATCCGCCCCGCGGGAGGTCTCGATTTTCTCAGCCTGGGCGCGCTCGTGCATCGCCTCGACACCGGAATCGTGCCGGTTCGCAAGGCCACCCGCTGCGACATCCACGTCAGCGGCGGCGAGTTCAACGTCGCGGCCAACCTCTCCGACTGCTTCGGCCTCCAGACCGGCGTCGTGAGCGCCATGGTCGAGTACCCGATCGGCGACCTCATCGCCGAGCGGGTTCGCGCCATGGGCGTCAAACCCTTCTACAAGCGCTTCGCGCACAACGGCGTGAACGGCCCCAACATGGCCACGGTTTACAGCGATCGCGGCCTCGGCGTGCGGGCGCCGGTGGTCTTCTACAACCGGGCCAACGAAGCGGCCGCGCAGCTGCGCAGCGGCGACTTCAACTGGAAGGCCATCTTCGACGGCGGCGTCCGCTGGTTTCACAGCGGCGGCATCTTTGCGGCGCTCTCCGAGACCACCGGCGAGCTCATCATCGAGGGGATGAAGGCCGCCAAGGCGGCCGGCGCCATCACCAGCTTCGATCTCAACTTCCGCGAGAAGCTCTGGAACATCTGGGGCGGCCAGCAAAAGGCGGTCGACGTGGTCGATCGGATCGTCAAGCACGTCGACGTCCTGGTCGGCAACGAGGAGGATCTCCAGAAGGGCCTGGGGATCCCCGGGCCCGAGGTGGCCTCCAAGTCCAAGCTCGACCCGAGCGCCTTCTTCGGCATGATCGACAAGGTGGTCGCCAAACACCCGCACGTGAAGATCGTTGCCACCACGCTGCGCGAGGTGCACTCGACCAGCCGCCACGGCTGGAGCGCGGTGGCCTGGGTGAGCGGCCAGACCTACGCTGCGCCGACCGCCGAGCTCGACGTGCACGATCGGGTGGGCGGCGGCGATGGCTTCGCGGCGGGCTTCGTCTACGGGCTGCTCTCGGGCGAGTCGCCCGAGCAGGCGGTGCGCCTGGGCTGGGCGCACGGCGCGCTGCTCACCACCTTCCCTGGCGACACGACCATGGCCACTCTCAAAGAGGTGCGGGCGTTCGCCAAGGGTGGCTCGGCGCGCATCCAGCGATAGATTCCAGGAACACCTCGGGACAAAAAGGACAAAGACCAGATATGGACAAGGCGGACATCGGACTCGTTGGGCTGGCCGTGATGGGCGAGAACCTGATCCTCAACATGGAGAGCCGCGGGTACACCGTGGCGGTCTTCAACCGGACGATCGACAAGGTCGACAAGTTCATGGCCGGACGGGCCAAGGGCAAGAAGATCGTCGGCACCCACAAGCTCAGCGAGCTGGTGGCCTCGCTCAAGACGCCGCGCAAGGTGATGTTGATGGTCAAGGCCGGCCAGGCGATCGACGATCTGATCGGCGAGCTCACCCCGTTATTGGAAAAGGGAGACATCGTCATCGATGGCGGCAACTCGCACTTCCCGGACACCATCCGCCGCACCAAGGCCCTGGAAGAAAAAGGCTTCCTCTACATCGGCACCGGCGTCTCGGGCGGCGAAGAGGGGGCGCTGCTCGGCCCGTCGATCATGCCGGGCGGCTCGCGCGCGGCCTGGCCGGCGGTGAAACCAATCTTTCAGGCCATCGCGGCCAAGGTCGAGGACGGTACGCCTTGCTGCGACTGGGTGGGCGACAACGGCGCCGGCCACTTCGTGAAGATGGTCCACAACGGCATCGAGTACGGCGACATGCAGCTCATCTGCGAGTCGTACCAGATGATGAAAGAGCTGCTCGGCATGTCGGCCGACGAGATGCACGAGGTCTTCAAGGTCTGGAACACGGGCGACCTCGACAGCTTCCTGATCGAGATCACCCGCGACATCCTGGCCTTCAAGGACACCGACGGGACGCCGATGGTCGACAAGATCCTCGACACCGCTGGGCAAAAAGGCACCGGCAAGTGGACCAGCGTCACGGCCATGGATCTGGGCATGCCGCTCACCCTGATCAGCGAAGCGGTCTATGCGCGCTGCCTGTCGGCCACCAAGGACGAGCGGGTGGCGGCCTCCAAGATCCTGCGCGGGCCGACCGCCAAGTTCACCGGCGATCGGAGGGCCTTCGTCGCCGATCTCGAAAAGGCACTCTACTGCTCGAAGGTCATCTCTTACGCGCAGGGCTACGAGATGATGCGGGCGGCGGCGGGCGAGTACAAATGGGACCTCAGCTACGGCGGCATCGCGCTGCTCTGGCGGGGCGGCTGCATCATCCGCTCGACCTTCCTCGGCAAGATCAAGGAGGCCTACGACAAGGACCCCGGCCTTTCGAACCTGCTGCTGGCGCCCTTCTTCAGGGAGAAGATCGAGGCGGCGCAGGAGAGCTGGCGTCGGGTGGTGGCCACCGCGGCCACCTACGGGGTCTGGATCCCGGCCCACGCGACCGCGCTCACTTACTTCGACGGTTTTCGCAACGGGCGGCTGCCGGCCAACCTGCTGCAGGCGCAGCGCGACTACTTCGGCGCGCACATGTACGAGCGGATCGATCAGCCGCGCGGCAAGTTCTTTCACACCAACTGGACCGGCCGCGGTGGCACCACCTCGTCGTCCGCCTACATCGTCTGAGGGCGCCAGCATGAAAATCGAGAAGTACTCCATCGGGGTCGGGGATCGCTTCGGCAAGGAAGGCGTCGCGCAGCTCGGCGCCATCCAGCAGGCCGAGCGGGCCGGCGTGGTGGTGGCGCCGGTCTGGAACAAGTCGTTCCGCGAGCACTCGCTCATCGGGACCAAGCCCGATGACGTCCGGGTCGAGGCCGACGACGCCGTGAAGCGCGCCGGCTGGAAGCACGGCTACTACGTCGACGCCGACCACATCGGCCTCAAGAACGTCGACGGTTTCCTGGCCGCCAGCGACTTTTACACGCTGGACGTGGCCGACTTCATCGGGCACCCGCCCGACGACGCCGCGCTCCAGGCCTTCGTGCGCGACATGGCCCCATTTCGCGGCACCCTGCGCATTCCGGGCGTCGACGCCAGCTTCGAGGTGACCGACGCCGTCCTCGAGAAGATCGGCCGCACCTACCTCTACGCGGTCATGGAAGCCGGGCGGACCTACCGCCACATCCTGGCCGCCAAAGGGGAGGGGAACTTCATCCCCGAGGTCTCCACCGACGAGGCGACCGAGCCGCAACTCCCGTTCGAGCTCTACTTCATCCTGGCCGCGCTGGCGCGCGAGAAGATCCCGGTGCAGACCATCGCGCCGAAGTTCTCCGGCAAGTTCCTCAAGGGGATCGACTATGTGGGCGATCTGAAGGTCTTCGCGCGCGAGTTCGAGGACGATCTGGCGGTGGTCAAGCACGCCATCGGCGTCTTCGGCCTACCGGCCTCGCTCAAGGTGAGCGTCCACACCGGCAGCGACAAGTTCTCGCTCTACCCGATCATGCGGCGGGCGCTGCAGAAGCAGGGGGCGGGCCTGCACCTCAAGACCGCCGGCACCAACTGGCTGGAAGAGGTGATCGGCGTCGCGCTCTGCAGCCCGACCGGGCTGGCGGTGGCCAAAAAGATCTACCTGCAGGCGCTCCCGCGCTTCGACGAGCTCTGCAAGCCCTACGCGACGGTGGTCGAGATCGACCGGGCCCAGCTGCCGCCGGCTGCGACCGTCGAAAAATGGAGCGCCGAGGACTTCGTGACCCGCTTGCGGCACGACCAGGCCCAGCCGGCCTACGACCGGAATCTGCGCCAGTTGGTGCACGTCGCCTTCCGGGTGGCCGCCGAGATGGGGGCGGAATGGACCGACGCTCTGGTCGCCGCCCGAGAGACCGCCGGCCGCTGCGTCCAGGAGAATCTCTTCGAGCGCCACATTCGCCCGCTGTTTCTGGGCGCGTAGGCGTTAACTTACCGAGATGACCGCACCGCGTTCGGACGCGTTCGTCTTCTTCGGGGCGAGCGGAGACCTCGCCTACAAAAAAATCTTCCCCGCCCTCTACGCGATGACGCGCCGGGGGCACCTCGAGATGCCGGTCATCGGCGTCGCGCG
>DASRLC010000421.1:0-7363 GCA_035648655.1 Polyangia bacterium | reverse complement strand
GGTGGCGCGCGTCGAGCGCATGGCCTGGATCGGCGGCCACGTGAAGCTGTCGCTCAAGCTCTCCGACGGCGCGCCCATGACGGTCGAGATGCCCAAGTCCGAGATCGAAGCGCTCGGCATCAACGAAGGCGATCTGGTGCTGGCCAACCTGCGCGAGGCCAAGGTCTTCGTCGAGGACTACTCGATATGAGGGCGACTTAACGTGCGGGTCACCACCCGGACCCGCTACGCGATCCGCGCGCTCTACGATCTGGCCTTTCACCGGCGCGGGCAGTCGGCGCTGGCCAAGGAGATCGCCGCCCGCCAGCAGATCCCGCTGCGCTTCCTCGAGCAGATCCTGCAGGACCTGCGGCGCGCCGGTCTCATCGAAGCCCGCCGCGGACCGCACGGCGGCTACGCGCTGGCCCGTCCGCCGGCCGAGATCACGCTGGCCGCGGTGCTGCGTGCGGTTCGTGGCCCGCTGGAAGATCTGCTGGGCGTCGATGTGCGTCCGCGTGCCCCGCGGCGAAACGCCGCCGCGCTGCGGGCGCAGGGCGCGGGCGCGGTGGCGACCGATCCCGCCGACGACGTCCCAGCGCGCGTGTGGGCCGAGGTCGGCGGGCGCCTGATCGACGTGCTCGAACAGACCACGTTGGCCGATTTCGTGGCGCGGGCCGAGGCCACCGGCGTTCGGCGCGCCGCCTTGCCGGCCACTATGTACTTCATCTAATGACGGCGCCCGGCTCGATCGACGACAGCATCCTGGCCCGCATCGGCGGCACGCCGCTGGTGCGCCTGCACCGCCTGCCGGGCGCCGGCGCGGCCGAGGTCCTCTGCAAGTGCGAGCAGCTGAACCCGGGCGGCTCGGTCAAGGATCGCACCGCACTGGCCATGGTCGACAGCGCCGAGCGCGCCGGCCGCCTGATTCCCGGGCGCTCGGTCATCGTGGAGGCGACCTCGGGGAACACCGGCGTCGGGCTGGCGCTGGTGGCGGCGGTGAAGGGCTACCGCCTGATCCTGACCATGCCGGAGAACATGTCGGTCGAGCGCATGGAGCTGCTGCGCGCGTACGGCGCCGAGCTGCACCTGACGCCGGCCGAGCGGGTCATGCGTGGCGCCGTCGAGAAGGCCGACGCCATCGCCGCCGCGCAACCGCACGCCTTCATGCCGCAGCAATTCAAGAACCCCGCCAACCCGGCGGTTCACCGGACCACCACCGGTCCCGAGATCCTGGCCCAGCTCGGCGGGCGCGTCCCCGATGCCTTCGTGGCCGGGGTCGGCACCGGCGGCACGATCACCGGCGTTGGCCAGACGCTGCGCGCGCACCACCCCGGCGTCACCATCATCGCCGTCGAGCCGACCGCCAGCGCCGTCCTGTCGGGCGGCCCCCCCGGACCGCACCGCATCCAGGGGATCGGCGCCGGCTTCGTGCCCGAGATCCTCGATCTGGCGCTGGTCAGCGAGGTCCGCCGCGTTGGCGAGGCCGAGGCGGAGGCCACGCGCCTGGAGCTGGCGCGGCGGGAAGGCCTGCTGGTCGGCATTTCGGCGGGCGCCGCCGTGAAGGTCGCGCTCGACGTGGCCCGCGCGCTCGGGCCGGGCAAGACCGTGGTGACGATCCTGCCCGACACCGGCGAGCGCTACATCTCCGTGCCGGTCGCGCGCGCCCGCCGGGGTTGAAGCGTCGCGCTCGAGCGCCGGCGAGGTCCGGCCGCCGCGGGCTAGAGCCGGCCGGTCGCCAGCATCACCAGCAGCAGGGTGCCGAGCGCGATCCGGTAGATCACGAACGGGATGGTGCTGCGGACGCGCAGGAAGCGCAGCAGCCAGGCGATGCTGGCGTAGCCGGCGACGAAGGCCGCGACCAGGCCGACCGCCATCGGCCCGGCGTGCAGGTTCTTCGCATGCACGACCTTGCCGAGCTCGAAGGCGCCGGCCAGCGCCACGATCGGCACGCTGAGCAGGAACGAGAACCGCGCCGCGGCCTCCCGCGTGAGGCCCAGCGCCATCGCCGCCAGCAGGGTGCTGCCCGAACGGGACACCCCGGGGATGACCGCGAAGGCTTGCGCGCAGCCGATCAGCACCGCGTCGCGCAGCGTGAGGTCGTCGAAGTGGCGGGTATGGCGGGCGCGCTTCTCGACCACCGCCAGCAGCAGCGCCACCAAGATCAGCGCGGTGGCGATGACCCACAGCGACCGAAACGATCCCTCGATGGCGTGCCGGAGCAGCACGCCGGCCACGCAGGCCGGCGCGGTTCCGACGATCAGGTACATCAGCTCGGTGGCGTCCCGGCTGGGTGGCTTCGACCGGTCCTGCAGGTAGGTCAGCCCCCCGCGCAGCATGCGGCGGAGATCGGGCAGGAAGTAGCCGATGACCGCCAACAGCGAGCCCCACTGCAAGACCGCCGTGTAGGCGGCCCCCGGATCGTCCCAGTGCAGCAGCGCCGTGGTGATGCGCAGGTGGGCGTTCGACGAGATGGGCAGGAACTCGGTCACCCCCTGCACGAGGCCGAGGATCAAGGATTGGAACATCGTCATGGGTGTAGCTCTCCAGATATCACGCGGTGGATCGTTCCGTGGTCGTCGCGCAACCGCAAAGCGCCGTCGGCATCGACGCCCAGCGCGGTCCCCTCCAACCAACCTGGGGAGCCGCCGGGGGCCGACACGCGCCAGCGATCGGGCAGCCCGGCGTGGTCGTCGAAGGCGGCGACCGCCGCGGCCGCGCCCCGGCGTTCGAAGTCTTCGTAGAGCGGCTCGAGCGCGTCGAGGACCCCGGCCAACACCGCGGCGCGATCGAGCGGCCGACCCAGCTCGCGGCGCAGCGAGGTGGCGCGGTCGGCCAGGTCGGGCGGAAATTCTAGGCCGTTGACGTTGAGGCCCACGCCGACCACCACCTGCTGGACCCGATCGCCGGCGCTGGCCATCTCGGTCAGGATCCCGGCCACCTTGCGCCGGCGGCCGGCCGCATCGACCAGCTGCACGTCGTTGGGCCACTTGAGCCGCGGCGGCAGGCCCAGCCCGCGCAGCGCGTTCGCCACCGCGGCGCCCACCAGCAACGTGAGCGGCGGGATCTCGGCGGCCGGTCGGGTCGGCCGCAGCACGATCGAAAAATATAGGTTCTCACCGGGCGGCGAGTACCAGCTCCGGCCCATTCGCCCGCGTCCCGCGCTCTGGCTGTCGGTCGCCACCACCAGGCCGTCGGGCGCGCCGGCCCGGGCCCGCTCGGCCGCCCGATCGTTGGTCGACGCGCAGACGGCCAACCACTCGGACGCGCGTCCGAGCCAACGGGTATGCAGGGCCTCGCCTAGGCTCGCCGCCGTCGGGTGGTCGTTCATGGACCGCCGCAGACTACACGACCCGCGGCGGGACGACCGGGTCGTCGAGGTAAATTCGCGGCCAAGAAATCGCCACGGCGGGCGCGCCCGCCCCTATAGGTCTCTCTCGCGCGCGCCGTCGGAGGGGTGGATGTCGCAGGAGAAGTTGATGGCCCGGGCCGAGTGGGTCAGCGATCCCACCGAAATGATGTCGACGCCGGTCTTGCTGATCTCGTGGATCCGGTCGAGCGTCACCCCGCCCGAAGCTTCGATCACCGTCTGCGGGCGGCGCTCGCGCACGCGCTTGACCGCGTCGATGAGGTCGCGGGTCTGGAAGTTGTCGAGCAGGATCCCCTCGGCGCCGGCCTCGATCGCCTCGTCGAGCTGCGCCAGCGTGTCGACCTCCACCACCACCCGCAACGTGTGGGGCGCGTTGTTGCGCGCGCGCCGCACCGCCTCGCGCACCGATCCGATGAGCGCGATGTGGTTGTCCTTGATCAAGATCCCGGAGGCCAGGTCGGACCGGTGGTTGGCCCCACCGCCCACCCGCACCGCGTACTTCTCCAGCGCGCGCAGCCCGGGCGTCGTCTTGCGCGTGTCGGTCACCCGCACCTTGGCCCCGTCGGCCGCGGCCACGTAGGCCTGCGTGACGGTGGCGATTCCCGACAGGTGCTGCAAGAAGTTCAGCGCGGTCCGCTCGCCCGCCAGCAGCGCGGCGGCCGGGCCGCGCACCGACGCGACCACCGTGCCCGGCTGGGCCGGATCGCCGTCCGCCACCTTCATGCGGACGCGCGTGCGCCAGTCGAAGCGGGTGAAGACCGCTTCGACCACGCCCAGGCCGCAGATCACGGCCCGCTCGCGCGCGATGAGCTCGGCCTCGGCCTCTTGCGACTCGTCGATCACCGCCGCGCTGGTGGCGTCGCCGCGGCCGACGTCCTCCTCGACCGCCAGGTCCAGGATTCGCTGCACCGCGGGGGTGTACCAAGGGGCGGAATAGACGCTCACGTGGAAAGCTCCGTTTCCATGATTGTGGCGGCCAGCCGCCAGTCTTGAACTGGCCAACCGCGCCGGTGGGCGGCGCGCTTGAGCCGCGGATCGGGGTTGACCACCACCCGGTTGCCGACCCGCTCCAGCATCGGCAGATCGGTGTACGAGTCGGTATAGAACCAGCTGCCGTCCAGGTCGACCTGGCGGCGGGCGCCCAGATCCTCGGCCCAGTGCACCTTACCCTGGCCGACGCAGGCCGGGCCGACCAGCCGGCCGGTGAACTGCCCGCCCGCCACCTCGAACTGCGTCGAGATGACCTCTCCGATCCCCAGCGCCTCGGCGATCGGCCGGGTCACGTAGGTCGGCGAGGACGACAGGATCGCCAGCACGTGACCCTCGGCGCGGTGCTTCTCGATCCGGCTGCGCGCGCCCGGCACCACCAGCGGCAAGATGTCGTCTTCGACCCACTTCCGGCAGCGCTCCTCGAAGTCGCGCTCGACCGAGCCGGCCATCTGCGAGGCCACGCGCGCGGCGACCCACTGCAGATCAATCAGCGCCAAATGGTACTTGGCCATCCACCCCAGCGCGCGCAGCGCCCGCAAGAACGAAATCTCCCCGCGCCGCCGCAGATCGCGCAGGAAAAGCCGCCCGGTGTTGCAGGAGACCAGTGTCCGGTCGACATCGAAGAAAGCGCCAACCTGCGACATGTCGTCTGTCTATTGTACCATTTCGCGACGCCCGCCTGCGTCCTGGGGTGGGTCGCCCGCGAAACGCCGACGCGCTGGGACGTCCGGGGCGTCGTGCCGGATCGGCAGGGAATTGACCCCATCCGGCGTCCGCGGTAGGAAGCTTGGTCACATGCGACTTACCGGCGGGCAGGACCGCGGCCGACGTCTCTTCGTTCCACGCGGCTCGCGCACCCGCCCCACCGCCTCCAAGGTCCGGGAGGCCATCTTCAACATCCTGGGTCCGCCGCCGGGCCGGGTGCTGGACCTGTACGCCGGCAGCGGCGCGCTGGGCCTAGAAGCGCTGTCGCGGGGCGCCACCGCCGCGGTCTTCGTCGAGCGAGACGGCGTGGCCCTGTCTGCGCTGCGCCGCAATCTGCGCGAAGCCGGCGTCGACGACCGGGGCGCCATCATCGGCGCCGACGTCCGGACGGCGCTGCGCAAGCTGGCCACCTTGAACCAGCCGTTCTCCTGGGTCTTCCTGGATCCCCCCTACGTCAAGGAGACCGACGGGGTCCTGGCGGAGCTGTCGGGGGGCAATCTGCTGACCGCCTGCGCAGTGGTGATCGTCGAGCACGACCGGCGCCACCAGCCGTCCGATTCGGTGGGTTGCCTGTTCCTGACCGACCGGCGCACCTACGGCGACACCGAGCTATCTTTCTATAGATGCTCGGGGTCGTGAGCCTCGCGGTCTATCCTGGCACGTTCGACCCGATCACCAACGGGCACGTCGACATCCTGCGGCGCTCGCTGAAGATCTTCGATCGGGTGGTGGTCGCGCTGGCCGACAACGTTCGCAAGACGCCGCTGTTCTCGCTGGAAGAACGGCGGGCCATGATCACGGAGGCGCTGGGGCGCGACGCCCGGGTCGAGGTCGACGCGTTCCAGGGCCTGCTGGCCGAGTACTGCCAGCGGCGTGGCGCGACGGTGGTGATCCGCGGGCTGCGGGCGCTGGCGGACTTCGAGTACGAGTTCCAACTGACCCACATGAACCGGAGGCTGGCGCCGGACGTGGAGACGCTTTTTCTGATGACCGGCGAGGAGAGCTTTTATGTATCTTCTTCGTTGGTAAAAGAGGTCGGGCTGATGGGCGGCGACGTCTCGCGGATGGTTCCGGCGAGCGTGGCCGCGGCCCTGGCCGGCAAACACAAGCAAGGAGTCACGCCGTGAAGCTCGCCCGCAGGTTGTCCGTCGTCGAACCGTCCCCCACGCTCGCCGTCTCCGCCAAGGCCGCCAAGCTGAAGGCCGAAGGGATCGACGTGGTGAGCTTCGGCGCCGGGGAGCCCGACTTCGACACGCCGGTTCACATCAAAGAGGCGGCCAAGAAGGCGCTGGACGCGGGCGCGACCAAGTACACGCTGGTCGAGGGGACGGTGCCGCTGCGCAAGGCGGTGGCCAAGTGGATCGGCGACGCGCACGGGATCAAGATCGAGCCGAGCGAGGTGATCGTGAGCTCGGGCGCCAAGCAATCCATCTTCAACGCGATCTTCGCGCTGATCGACGAGGGCGACGAGGTCATCATCCCGACGCCGGCCTGGGTCAGCTACATGGACATCGTCAAGCTGGCGGGCGGGCGTCCGATCAGCGTACCGACCAAGGCCGAGGAGAATTTTCAGGTTCGGGTGGAGGACGTCGCCAAGGCGATCACGCCGCGCACGAAGATGATTCTGGTCTGCTCGCCATCGAACCCGACGGGGGCGATTTATGAAGAGGCGACGTTGCGTGGGTTGGCCAAGCTGGCAGTGGAAAAAGACCTCTGGCTGATGACCGACGACATTTACCGGACGCTGGTTTACGGCGACGGGAAGTTCTTCCAGCCGGCGACCATGGGGGCGGACGTTCGGGGGCATACGTTGATCATCGACGGCGTCTCGAAGGCCTTCGCGATGACGGGGTGGCGCGTCGGGTTCACGGTGGCGCCGAAGAATGTGGTCGAGGCGATGGCCACGATCCAGGGGCAGTCGACGACGCACGCGGCGGCGGTGTCGCAGGCGGCGGCGCTGGCGGCCATCGAGGGGCCGACGGATGAATTGGAAAAGATGCGCGTCGAGTTCGACAAGCGCCGCAAGGTCATGGTCGCGCGGCTGCGGGAGATCCCGGGCGTGACGTGCGTCGAGCCCAAGGGGGCGTTTTACGCGTTCCCGGACCTGTCGGCGTTCATCGGGCGGAAGACGCCCGAGGGGAAGAAGATCGAGAACGACGTGCAGCTGTGCGAGTGGCTCATCGAGGCCGCGCGGGTGGCGGTCGTGATGGGGTCGGCGTTTCACGCGCCGGGGTTCGTGCGGCTGTCGTACGCGACGTCGATGAAGAATGTGGAGGAGGGGGTTCGGAGGTTGGCGGAGGCGTTGCCGCGGTTGGTATAGGG
>DASRLC010000420.1:0-11168 GCA_035648655.1 Polyangia bacterium | reverse complement strand
GTGACCCTTCGATGAAGTATCAGTTTGCCTTCGGAGTCGTGAAGACGAGCGCCCCCAATTCCTATGCCATTCGCATTGCCAACGGCAACCTGCCGACGGCCTCGGCTCTCACGACCGCCTATGACGGCACCGGCCCGAAGTCGGCCTGGGCCAACGCAGGCGGGATCCTGATTGGTATCGGCAGCGACAACAGCAACAATTCGTTCGGAACCTTTTACGAGGGCGCCATCACCGTCGGCCGGCCGTCGGATGCGACCGATCTGGCTGTCATGCAGAACGTCCAGGCCGCTGGGTACGGGAAATAGGGCCCCGTTGTAAGCACCCGTTGGCTGTCGCAGGCCAGCGGGTGCTTTCCGTACCCGAGTGATCGCACGAGACACGTCACGAACGGGCCGTCGACCTTGATTTCGCGGCACCCGCCACGAAGGGTCGGTACCAGGTTTCGGCAAGGGAGAAGTCGGGATAGTAGAAGCGAGCCAGAGACCCAAGCCCGTTCCGCCGCCTTCGCCATATTGAAATGCGAGCTTATTGTCGCCGCCCAGCCCCGCACCGACGCCGGATGGATTCCAATGGAAAAAGTCGCTGATGTAGACCGATTCGCGTTTGTAATAGCGGGTACCGGCCCAGGCCGTTCCCCCGAACAGCCGAGGGATCCCTTTGATGTCGGCGTAGAGATTGGGAAGGTATAGAACCGCCCCGCGGGCGGGCGGGTCGCCGCGCTGGGCTCGATGACGGGCGCCGGCTGCTCGGCCTCCATGGGCTCTTCGGTGTCGTGATGGGCGTCGGCGTCGGTGTATCCGGGCTCGCCGGCGAAGGCGGCGGTCGAGACGAACCCCGTCCCCAATAGTCCAGCCGGCACCCCAGCGAACGAAGCGCCGGCCTTGAACACGTCGGGATAAACGGCCGGCCCTCAGGGCCTGCGTCATCATGGCCCCGGACGAGTCTCCCGTCGCCTAGACCCGGGTCCAGGAGATATCGTGTTGCGATTTGCGCAACACAGACTGCCAATAATGGGCTCGAACGCAACGTTGGCTCGACGCCCGCCCCGATCTATTCTTGATGAACGCGATGCCCCGAGGCATCAGAAACAGCGAGGAGCGCACCATGTCCCGACAGAACTACTTCAATACCCTCACGATGGCACAGAAGCTGGATCAGCTCGGCCGCTGTCGCTTCATGGACCGCGGCGAGTTCAACGGCGTCGAGAAGCTGCGGGGCAAGAAGGTGGTCATCGTCGGCTGCGGCTCGCAGGGCCTCAACCAGGGACTCAACATGCGCGACTCGGGCCTCGACGTCAGCTATGCGCTGCGCGCGGACGCCATCGAGCAGAAGCGGGTGAGCTTCACCAACGCCACCAGCAACGGTTTCAAAGTGGGCACCTACGAGCAGCTCATCCCCAGCGCCGACCTGGTGTGCAACCTGGCCCCCGACAAACAGC
Organism: Polyangia bacterium; assembly: GCA_035648655.1. Taxonomy (GTDB): domain Bacteria; phylum Myxococcota_A; class Polyangia; order Fen-1088; family Fen-1088; genus JADGRB01. Next base: position 9,730 of record DASRLC010000420.1, on the reverse strand, counting down.
ACGCCGACGTGGTGCGAAAGGTGATGCCGCTGATGAAGAAGGGCGCCTGTCTCGCCTACAGCCACGGCTTCAACGTCGTCGAAGAGGGCCAGCAGATCCGCAAGGATCTGACGGTCGTCATGGTGGCGCCCAAGTGCCCGGGCACCGAGGTGCGCGAGGAGTACAAGCGGGGATTCGGCGTGCCGACCTTGATCGCGGTGCACCAGGAGAACGATCCCAACGGCGACGGCCTGGAGATCGCCAAGGCCTATGCGGCGGCGACCGGAGGTGATCGCGCGGGCGTGCTCGAGTCGAGCTTCATCGCCGAGGTGAAGAGCGACCTGATGGGTGAGCAGACCATCCTGTGCGGCATGCTACAGACCGGATCGATCCTGTGCTTCGACCGCATGGTGTCCCAGGGCATCGATCGCGGTTACGCCAGCAAGCTGGTCCAGTTCGGCTGGGAGACCATCACCGAGGCGCTCAAGCAAGGCGGCCTGACCTTGATGCTGGATCGTCTGAGCAACCCCGCGAAGATCAAGGCCTTCGAGCTGGCCGACGAGCTGCGCGACCTGATGCGCCCTCTCTACAAGAAGCACCAGGACGACATCATCACGGGCGTCTTCAGCACGGCCATGATGAAAGACTGGGACGCCGGAGACGTGAATTTGCTCGGCTGGCGGGCGGCCACCAACGATACCGCCTTCGAGCAAACCCCGGCGGGCTCGGCCAAGATCGGCGAGCAGGAATACTTCGATCACGCGGTGCTGATGGTCGCCATGGTCAAGGCCGGCGTGGAGCTGGCGTTCGAGTGCATGGTCGAGGTGGGCATGAAGCCCGAGTCGGCCTACTACGAGTCCCTGCACGAGGTGCCGCTCATCGCGAACCTGATCTCGCGCAAGAAGCTCTACGAGATGAACAAGGTCATCAGCGACACCGCCGAATACGGCTGTTACCTGTTCAGCCACGCCGCCGTGCCGCTGCTGAAAGAGCTCATGGTCCGGCAGTCGACCGACGTGATTGGCAAGGCCTTCGCGCCCGGTAGCCAGCAGGTCGACAACCGCCGGCTGCTCGCCGTGAACCAAGCCATCGAGAACCACCCGGTCGAGAAGGTCGGTGCGACGCTGCGTGGCCACATGACGGCGATGAAGCAGATCTCCGTCGGTGGCTGAGCGCGCGGCCGGGTAGGCGCCGAGCTGGGCCCGACATGGGTGAGGACTTCACGCCCTCCGGGCCCGGGCTGACTTTACTCACCGGCCCCAACGGGTCGGGAAAATCGACCGCCGCGCGCGCTCTCGGGGCACGCGTGGCGGGTTCGCGGCTGCTGTCGGCCGAATCGCAGCAGGCGTTCTACGAGGCGCAATTGGCGGCGGACGAGAGCAACTTCCAGCAGGGCGTCGACACCAGCAGCACGTTGCGCCAGCTGCTGGGCGAGCCGGGCCGAAGCCATCCGCTCTTTGCGGCGTTTCGGCTGGAGGCCCTGTGGGAGCGCGGCTATCGGCTGCTCTCCACCGGCGAAGCGCGCAAGGTCTTGCTGCTGGAGGCGGTGCTTCGCGCTCCCCCCCTGCTGATCCTCGACGATCCGTTCGATGGCCTCGACCGCGCGGCCTGCGCGGAGCTGGCCGGGGCCATCGTTGCCGTGGCGGAGCGTCTGCCCGTGCTGGTGGTCGGAGCGTTCGGCGCCCGCGGGCTGCCATTTGCGCCCGAGGCGCTGCGGGAGGTGATGGTCATCGCCGAGCGACGGCTGATCTTCCGCGGCCCGCCACAGGCATTTGGCGCACGCGCTCCAGACCATGCGCCCCGCCGGACGCCAGCGCCGGTGGAGCTGGGCCGCTGGTACCAGCCGCTCGATCCCAGCGTGCCGCTCGTGCAGCTGTCGGGCGGCCAGGTGCGCTACGGCCAGCAGGTGGTCTTCGAGCGGCTCGATTTCACCGTCTGCGCGGGGCAGCACACGCTCGTCGAAGGTCCCAACGGATCGGGCAAGTCGAGCTTGCTCGAGATGCTCACCGGCGATCACCCGCAGGCTTACAGCAACGACCTATATTTGTTCGGCCGGCGGCGCGGCAGCGGCGAGACGGTCTGGGACATCAAGAAGAACGTCGGGTTCGTTTCGGCGCGTTTGCACCGCGACTACCGGGTGGGTGGCAGCGTGGAAGAGGTGCTGCTGAGCGGCCTTTTCGACAGCATCGGTGTGTATCAAAAGCCGGAGCCCAGCGATCGCGCGCGGGCGATGGCCTGGCTGGCCTGGCTCGAGCTGGGCATCGCGCCCAGCGCCGCGTTCCGCGAGCTGTCGTTTGGCCAACAACGCCTGGTGCTGATCGCGCGCGCGGCCATCAAGGTTCCCCCGCTGGTGGTCATGGACGAACCCACCTCGGGGCTCGACGCCGAGAACCGCGTCCGCGCCCTCGAGCTCGTCGAGTCCCTGTGCGCGCAGCAGAAGAGCACCCTCGTGATGGTCACGCACCGCGAGGATGAACGGGCCTTCTGGCAGGAGCGCATCGGCGGCGCGATCCTTTCGCTGCCGTCGCGTGGCTGACGCTACGGGAATCGCCGCCGGAGGGCCGCGGCCGACCGTCTCGGGCGACGACGCCAGGTCGGTGCGATCGCTTCTAGACCGCGGGCGGCGGCCAACTGGCGATCGGGGCCGGACCGTCGGTGGGCTGCGTCGAATCGGCCGGAGGACCCAAAATCGCGCTCAGATCGTCGCGCTCCAGCGTCTCGTGCTGCAGCAACCCCACCACCAGTCGATCCAGCTCGTCGCGACGCTGGGTCAGCAGAGCCGTCGCTTGTTCCAACGCCTCGCGCAGAATCCGCCGAGCCTCCTCCTCGATGACGGTGATGGTCGACGAGCTGGTCCCGCTTTCGGTGCCGATGCGCTGGCCGAGGAACGGATGCTCGGCCTCGTGGTCATAATAGACGGGGCCGAGGCGCTCGCTCATTCCGTAGTGCGCCATCATGTGGGAAGCCAGGCGGGTGGCCTCCTTCAGATCATTCTCGGCGCCGGTCGAGATGCTGCCCAGGATCAGGCGCTCGGAAGCGTATCCGCCCATGAGGACGCGCAGCCGCGATTCTAGCTCGGCCTGCGCCATCAGGTGACGGTCGGCCCCCGGGCTCTGTTGCGTGGCCCCGAGCGCCATGCCGCGCGGAATGATGGTGACCCGATGAAGCGGCTCCGCCTCCGGCGAGAAGCGGGCGACCACCGCGTGACCGGACTCGTGGACCGCGACCCGTCGCTTTTCTTTGGCGTCGAGCTTGGCCTCGCGCGGATCGCCGAGCACGATCTTGTCGAAGGCTTCCGCGAAATCGTCGGCGGCGATGTGGTCACGCCCTTTGCGCGTCGCCGATAACGCCGCCTCGTTCACCAGATTGGCCAGATCGGCGCCCGAGAACCCGGGGGTGTTCTGGGCCAGGATCTGCAGGTCGACGTCCGGCGCCAGTGGCTTGCCCTTCACATGGACGCCCAGGATGGCCTTGCGCGCCGCCATCTCCGGCCGATCGACCAGGATGCGGCGATCGAAGCGTCCCGGCCGCAACAGCGCCGGGTCGAGCACGTCGGGGCGGTTGGTCGCCGCGATGACGACCACCAGATCCGTCCGGTCGAATCCGTCCATCTCGGAGAGCAACTGGTTGAGCGTCTGCTCGCGCTCGTCGTTGCCGCCGCCGAGGCCGGCGCCGCGGGAGCGGCCCACGGCGTCGATCTCGTCGATGAACACGATGGTGGGCGCGCTCTTCTTGGCCTCCTTGAAGAGATCGCGGACCCGCGCCGCGCCGAGCCCGACGAACATCTCGATGAACTCGGAGGCGCTGATGGAAAAGAAGGGGACGCCGGATTCACCCGCCACCGCCCGCGCCAGCAGCGTCTTGCCGGTGCCGGGCGGTCCCGCCAGCAGGACGCCGCGCGGGACCTTCCCGCCCAGGCGCTGGAAGCGCTCCGGCTCCTTGAGGAACTGCACGATCTCCTGCAGGTCCGACTTGGCCGCCTTCAACCCGGCGATGTCTTCGAAGGTCACGTTCACCGAGGTCGCCTTGTCGAACTTGCGGCTCTGGTTCTTGATGATGCCACCGAGCATGCCGCCCGTGCCGAGCATCCCCTTGGCCCGCTTGGACATCCAGAACCAGGCGCCGATGATGAGCACCCAGGGCAGGAGCGTGAAGAGCACCTGCATGCCGAAGGGCTGCTTCTGGCTCTTGACGACGATGCGGACCCCCTTTTGCCGAAGCAGCGGCAACAGCTGCGCGTCGTTGGGCGCCAGGTTGGTCTGGAGATTCTTGATCTGGCGGCCATCCAGCGGCTGGGCGGTCTTCAAGGTGGCATCGACGACCTCGCCGTCGAGCACGACCGACTCGACCTTGCCCTGCTCGACCCACTGATAGAGCTGCGAATAGGCGATCGGCGGCTGGGCTGCGCCTTCCGTGTAGCTCTTCCAGAACCACATCGCCATCAACATCAGCGGCAGCATCAGGGCCATCCGGCGCGAAAGCCGCGGATCGGGAGCGCCGGACGGCTGCGGGGGATTGGGATTGTTCGGTGCGGCCTCGGCCATTGGGGGGTTCTAGCGCCTCGGCCGCCATAAGGCCCATGCGCAATGCGGCCGAGTCACGGGCCGGACGATCTGGCGATCCTATCGTCCGCCGCGTCTGCGACGGTAGATGGCCACCAACCCCAGCGCCACGCTGAAAGCCAGAGGCCATCCGGCCCGGTTCCCGGTGCCGACCGCACAAGAGCTCGCGGCCGCGCGCTCGGTGCCGGCGGAAGCCGAACCCGAGGGGGCCGACGACGTGATCGGGGTCGGCCCGGGCGGTTCCGAGATCACCGGCAGGTTGGGGTCCGACGGGGTGGGAGCGCCGAACAGCGTCGGATCGCCAAACAGGACCATCGCACGCCCCGCGCCGCCGGTCGCGACACGGGCCTGGTGAACCGCCATGCCAAGCGCCATCTTCTGCACGTTCTGGGCGAAGCTGGTGGCCAGCGCACCTTGCGCGCCCGCGTCGTAGAGATCGGCCGAGGCCCACACCGCCACCGCACCGCTCGTGGCTTGGAGCAGCCGCTCGGCCAGGCAGTCTTGGTATACGTCCTGGAAGAACCCGTTCAAGCAGGTCATGGCCAACACGACGGCCCGCTGGCCGCCCTGCCCGAGGCTGTCGACGTCGTCATTCGACAGCAGGTCTTCCCAGATCGCTTCGGAGCCGTGGCCGAAATACTGCACGTAAGATGGGCTGGCGGCCCAGTGCGCGACCAGGCCGCTGAGGGCATCGGCGCTGTCCAGGCCGGCGGCGTCGAAGAGGTCGGGCGCCGCCGGCAGGGCCGCCGTCACAGACAGGGCCGCGGCCTGGAAGCCGGGATCGCCGGTCGTTCCCGTCACGATCAGGGCGCCGCGATCGAACGGCGCGTGGCCGTCTAAAGCCAACGTCGCGGTCACGAGGGCACTGACCTCGTCTACCGTGCGGGCCGGCCAGCGTCCGACCGCTACCTCGGCCAAACCGTCGCCGTCGAGGTCGGCCAGCGATTCGTCCGACGCGGTCTCGATGGCGTCGGTGTCGATGAGCTGCGTGGGAACCAGATCCGGGATCCCCTTCCCCAGAAAGTTACGCGGGTCGAAGCTGGCGCCTCCCACCATCAGGAGATATTTGGTGCGCGGCGCGCTCCCGGCATGGCGCAGCCGAACGAAGTTGGTGATCGCCGCGGCGTGGTGCGCGCCGTAGCTCATCTCGTCGAAGACGTCTTCGACATCATCGAGCTCGACGGTCCATCCCGCTTGGACCCGGGCGGCCACCAGCGGCGCCAGCGCCCCGAAGAACATGCGGGGCGCAACGATAGCCAGCTCGGCACCCGGCGTGCCGCAGATGGACGACGGGATGTTGGCGGCGATCGAGTCGGCGCTTGGCCCCCCAGCGCTGGATTGGGCCCGCAGGATTCGAACGCCCGTCCCGGGCGGCAGCGTGACGGTCGCGGTATAGGCGGTTCCGTCGTTCGAAAGCGCACCGGTGAGCTCGAGGGGCGCGCTGGGATCCGTGACGTCGAAGACCTGGACGTCGCTGCGCGAAAACCCGGTGAGCGCGACGGTGGCGCCGGCCGGCACCGGTGCTTCGAGCTGATCGGCGAAGGCGCGGGTGGGGCGTTGATAACGGAGCGTGAGGTGATCGACCAGGGCGACGCCGTTTGTCGCCCCCGGTGTCAGCAGGACCTGATTCGCGCCGTCGACCAACAAGCCCATCGGAATCGCCAAGGTTTGCACCGCGGCCGCTTGCCCGGTCCAGGACAGAACGCCCAGATCGGATCCATTGAGCGTCACATCGACCTGGTGGGTGTCGGCCGTGGCGCCCTGCAGGGCGACCTCCAGCGTGGCCGTCTGGTCCTGGATTGGATCGGGGGCCTGGATCGTTTGGGTCACCGGGGTCGTCGAAAGGACGGCCCCGAAAAAATTGTCCGCCGGACCATTCAAGAGCGCCGCCAAATAGACGGTGCGCTCGCGAAAGATCACCTCGGCCGAATAGCTGCCGATCGGCGCGCTGGGGGTGCCGGGCGCCGCGAGGTCAACGGGTCGCGGCGCGGCGCTCCCCGCCACCAACCAGTAGACGTGGGTGGCAGTCTCCGCGGTATCCAACCCCTGGCCATAGAACTCGATGGCGTCCAACATTCCTTGACCGAGGGCGCGCAACGCGATCGGCTGACCATCGGCGAACAGCGCGAGGTGGGCCGGATCGGCGCCCGCCGGCAGCCCGGCGGCTTGAAGCGCGCCGGCCTCGATGTGGTACCAACCGGTGGTCGATATTCCGATCTTGATGGCCGCTCCGCCGGCCGGCGGGTTGGCGCAAAGCGCCGCCGAAGCCGCCGCGACGACCGGGGGCCGGGTCACAGAGAGCGGGGTCATCGACGGCGTCGCGACCGGGTCGGCAAAGGTCGCCGGCGGCGCGGCCAATCGTCGCAGTGCCAATCCTTTTGCCAAGGTGCCTCTGCTCGGAACGATCGGGCCGTGCCATTTCGAAGGTCCGCGGGTGGGGATCTCCTCCAACCAATAGCGGGCTCCGGGTTTTGCACCGTCGTCCCAGGCCACATAATCCCGAGGACCCGCCAGCGGGAAGTTGCCGTTCGTGAAGGTCGATCCCGGGATCAGGCCCTTGGTTATCCGCGTCCGACGTCCGTTCGAGTCTCGCCAGACGTAAAAGCCCAGATGGCTGGCCTCCTCTTCGGTTCGCCAGGCCACGCGCGTTCCCGCCAATCCAAAGTTGACCGCTGTCCGCGTCCCCATCGTCGCCGCCGTGACGGTCGATGCCGCGATCATCGGCAGCGCGACGTGGCCGACCCCATTGCTCGAGGTCGCCGAACCGTAGGTCCAGGTCATGGTGGTGGACGTCCCGGTCGCGATCGCCACGCTGGTGGCGACGCGCAGGTGTGGACCCGCGCCCGTCGGCAGCGTGGCCTGATCCTCGTGTTTGGTTTGACCAGCGGCGGCGGTAAAGCTCCGCGAACCGGCGGGATCCGGCTCTCCTTGCCCGACGATATCGAAGACCACGTCGTCGGCCTGGGTCACCGCGGTGAGGAAGCAGCTGTAACCACCCGACACGGCGCCGCAACCGGTCCAGGTACTGAACGTTTTGTTGGCCGGGCTGGAGGCGGCGGTTCTAAAGCCCGCGATCCCGGTAAAGGTGGTGGCGCTGGAGGTGAAGGTGTCGGTGCCCCCGCTGAAGTTGACCGTGATCTGGCCATTTCCCGTGCTGATGGTGGGCGTCAGCAGCGTGCAGATGGCGATTCGGCGGCTGGTGCCCATCACGACCATCGACGCCACTGGACAGGAGAGCGTCTGCTCGTTGCCGGTCACCGTCGTATCCGGATCCCAGACGACCGAGGAGATGGTGACCGTGGAACTGGTGGTCCCCACCGTGACGACCAGCGCGCGGTTGGAACCCGCGCTGGTCACCGAGTGCGCGTAAGAGCCCGTCGCGACCGCCGTCGTGAATCGCGTTCCGAGCGTCTCGGTCGTGATGCCCACGGCCGGCGTAGCGACCGCCGTGGTCGAGCAAACCATCACCCCGATCAAGATCGCGCCCCGCATCCACATCCCCCGCCCTCCATTTTTGTCGGTCAACTCGTCGAATGTATCGACGCTCCCCCACTTACCCTTAGCTGTGTACTAATTGTAAATTGGTCGCGACATATCAAAAAGCGACCAAGGGGCACTCTGTCGAAAAAGTGGTCGGCTGCCGTACCAATTTGGCCCCGAGACCTGTCAACAGCTCTAGCGTGAAGCTCTAGCGTGAAGCTCGTGGGATCTACGTCTCGTCTCGGCGCCGGGCTCACCAACCCCGATCGTCGGGGAACACGTTGACGTAGCGGGTTGACGCGCGCGGCTCGGCCATCAACTCGGCGACGGTATCTCGCCAGCGCCCATAGTGCGCCGTTTGCTTGTGAGCGGCTTGCGCCTCGGGCGAGCGGTACACCTCGATGAACACGAAGCGGGTCGGATCTTCGACCGACTGCACCACATCGAAGCGGGCCACGCCCGGCTCCTTCGCGCTGTTGCGGGCGTTGTCGCGGGTGGCGGTGCGAAACGCCTCCACCGCGTCGGGTTTGACGTGTACGTACACGTGCACGATGACGAGCGACTCGGACATAGCGAGAGTGTAACGCGCAGAGACCGCGAGCGCCTGACCGCCATGAAAGCCTGCGGCGGTGGGTCCCGCACCGACTATTGGTTGAGTGTCAGCAGGCCCGGTTGATAGGGGAGCAGGTCGTAGCTGGTGCCGTTGGAGCTGGGGTTGCGGCCCTGGAAAAGGAACTGCATGTTGCACGGATCGACGGTCATGGTTTCGTCGGGGTTGTTGCGAACCATGTCGCCGTGGCTGATGTCGTTGGTCCAGGCGGTGCCCGTGAAGGTCACGTTGGCCTTGCCGGCGAAGGGGTTGCTCTCGGTTGCCGCGAGGGCGGTCCAAGTGCCTCCCAGGTCTGTGGCGGTGAAGGAACGGAAGTATCGTCCATTGGCCCCTTCGGCCTCGACGATCATCAAGTACTGGGTCGCGCTTTTGATCGCGTAGACCTCGACGGCCTCGAACAGGTTGGCGGTGGTGTCGGACATGACCGTGGTCTGCGCGCCGAAGGTGCCGGGGAAGCTGCCGATCGGCATCGACGACCGGTAGATGCTTCCATTGTCCCCGGCGAAAAATAGATAACAGTTCGTGCTGTCGCAGATCACCGTCTGATCGATGGGGCCGGTGCTCGAGCTCGAGCTGGGCAGACTTCCGGCGAAGAGCGACTTCTCGGACGACCAGGAGTTGGGGCTGGTGGGATCCGATGAGGTCACGTAGCTGAAGGCGGTCGAGCCCCACTGGTAGGCCAGAACCCAGGTGCTCTTCGGCGTGAAGTAGAAAAGAGTCGGTGCGACGCCATGGGGCGTGACGTTCTGCGTGGCGGTGGTCGCGTCGGGCCAGTCGCTGAACGTGAACATGGCCGAGCCATAGCTGGTTCCCGTGTCGTGGGTCGACATATAGACGATGTGCGTGTTGTTGTAGACGACGTCGGTAAAGTCCTTGAGCGCGACCCAGGTCTTGCCGGCGGGCGCTTTCGGCGACGCGATCGGCCCACCCGAGGTCCACTTGAAAGTCTTCGGCAAAGTACAGGTGACCGCCGAACCGCCCACGCCGGACGTGCCGGCCGAGCCAGACGTACCGGCGGCTCCGCCACCCGCCGCGCCGGCGCGACCGCCGCTCCCGCCACCGCCTGCCCGTCCCCCGCTTCCCGTCGTGCCGCCGCTCC
>DASRLC010000419.1:0-12763 GCA_035648655.1 Polyangia bacterium | reverse complement strand
GTTCGGCGTACCGGCGATCGGTGATGTCGCGGTTGACGCTGACGTAGCCGAGCCGCTTGCCGGTGGTGTCGAAGAAGGCCACCGCGCGCGATTCGATGTGAACCCGCTTGCCGTCGCCCCGGCGGTGGGTCAGCTCGCCGTGGAACTTTCCGGTCTCGACCAACCTCTGGATGGCCTCGGCCCGTTCGACGCCGACGAAATCGGTGCGAAATACCAGCGCGTCCGGCTGTCCGAGGACCTCCTCCGCCCGCCGCCCGTAGGTCGATTCGGCGGCGGCGTTCCAGCCCGTCAGGATGAATTTGTCGTCGCTGGCGACGACCGCGTCGGTCACCGTCGCCAACAGAACATCCAGATAACGCGCTTGGGCCTCGGTTCTCTGGCGATAGCTGACGTCGAAGACCGACGCGAGCAGGGCCGGTTTTCCGCCGAAGGTGATGGCGACCGCGCTGACCTCCACATCGACCAATGACCCATCCTTCTTTCGATGTTTCCACACCGAACGTCGGGGTTGGTCGACCTCACCCACGGGTGGGCCGATCGACGACGGCCCGTCGCGGGGACCGTCGGGCTCCTCGATGTCCCGGATGGTCATGGCGAGGAATTCGTCTCGCGAATAGCCATAGCTCAGCATCGCGGCCCGGTTGACCTCGACCACCTTCCGCCCCTCGAAGACCCACATAGGAAGATCGTTCTGCTCGAACAGGCTGCGACAGTCGGCTTGGCCGTCCGACCAGCCAGGGGCGGCTATTTCACCGGACGTCGTCATCATCGAGCCTCATGGATCCACCCAGACCGAAACTATGCTCTCTTTGCGGCCGGGCGTCGGAGGATTCGCCGTAAAAACCAGATACTTTGTCGAATCGGGCTGGCAAGGCGCTTTGTCCTTTTCGGTCGTGCGCTCAGGCGGCTACCCGCCGCATCTCGAGGGAATCGCCCAGCTCTTCGGTGAGGTAGTTGCGGATCCGGGTCTTGAGGTGACGTTCGACCTGCCGGGTGCGCTCGCGCGACACGCCAAAAATCGCAGCCAGGCTCGCGAGCGTGACCGGCTCATCGCTCAGCAGCCGCCGACGAAAGATGTCGGCCTCCCGACCCTGGAGGCCGTCTCCGAAAACCTCGAGCTTGCGGCGCACGACTTGGTCGAACTCGGACGCTTCGAGCCAGACGTCGGGCCGCGAGGTGGACGCCGCGCTCAGCGACTCGCCGATGCTCTTCGCTCCACCGCCCGATTGCACCGGCATGTCCAACGAGGTTTCGCTGCTGGCGAATCGCTCCAACATGGCGGCCAGATCCTTCTCCTTGACCTTCAACGACGCCGCCAATTGGGGCCCGTCGTCCTCCATTCCCAGACAGGCGAGCTTGCTTCGCGCTTTGCGGAGTCCAAAAAACAACCTGCGCTGACCTTGCGTGGTGCCCGCCTTGACCAGCCGCCAGTTGCTCAGGGTGAACTTCATGATGTACGCGCGGATCCACCAGGCCGCATACGAGCCGAGGCGGATGCCACGGTCCGGATCATACAGCTCGACGGCACGCATCAGGCCGCGATTGCCTTCCTGGACCAGGTCTCCGATCTCGTGGTTGGTATGACGATAGCCGCGCGCGATCAGCACCACCAACCGCATGTTGGCAACCACCAGGCGCTCGGCCAGGAACGGGTCTCGCGTCTTGGCGTATTCGCTGGCATAACGATGTTCTTCGTCGCGGGTCAGCGGCACGCAGCGCTTCAAGTTGAAACGGTCTTCTGATTTCACGCCCATTTTCGCCCTACCCGGATCGTCATAGCGCGGCCGACGCTGGGCGTTCACCTGGGGAAGGCCCTGGCTTCCCGTAGGGGTTTCCCCTCGGCGCCCGCGGGCGAAGCCCAAACTCGGCTGCGCTCGAAGTGCGCCATTGGTCGAGAGTCCCTCCTCCCGAGAGCCCCTCCTCCCGAGAGCCCCTACTCCGGCTCGCCGGTGACTTGCAAAGCCCCCTGCACCGCCGCGGCGAGGGCGTCCATCCCGTAGGGCTTGCCGAGCCAGGTGAGGCCCTTCTGCATGGCGCTCTCGGCGCGGTCGGTGGGGGCGTGGCCGCTGGCGACGATGACCTTCTGGGCCGGGAAGAGGCGCTGGATCTTTTCGATGATCTGCAGGCCGTCGGCTCCCTCGCCGAGCAGCATGTCCATGATGACGAGGTCGAAAGGGCTCTGCCCCCGCGCGGCCGCGCGGGCGAAGAGTTCGTAGGCGCCCAGGCCACTCTCGATGGTCTCGACCTGATATCCGAGGCGAACCAGGATGCGTCGTCCGGTCCGCAGCTGCATGGGCTCGTCGTCGACAATGAGGATGCGCGCGCTTCCGGCGAAGGCGGCCGGCGGTTGCACGCGGCGTTCGGGGCCGTCGACGAGGGGGAAGTAGAGCGAGATGCTGGTCCCGGCGCCGGGACCACTGGCAAGGTCGATGAAGCCTCGATGCTCCTTGACGACGCCGTGGACGATGGCCAATCCCAGACCGGACCCGGAGGTCTCCTTCACGCGCTTCTTGGTGAAGAAGGGCTCGAAGATCTGGCCCAAATCGTGGGGCTCGATGCCGCAGCCGTCGTCGGAGACGGAGAGCATCGCGTAGCTACCGGCGGGCACGATCTCGTACCCGGACCGGGACTCGGGCAGGTCGACCCTGGCACTCTTGACGACGACCTGGCCGCTTCCGGCAATGGACTCGACCGCATTGCGAATCAGATTGTCGACGGCCCTCCCGAGCTGTGATTCCGATCCGCGAATGACCAACGGCGCCCGGCTGAGGTCGGTCGTCATCTGAACGCGCAACGTCCCCTCCTCGACAAAGCGAAGGGTGTTGTTGGCCCAGCCCGACTTGATCACGCGGTTGAGGTCGAGGTTTTCCTGGGCGAGCCGCCCCTGGCGACCGAGCGTCAGGAGGTCCTTGATGGTCTGGGCCGCTCGGAGCGAGGCCACCTTGATGAGCTGGATGTCGGCGCGCAGGTCGCGGGTCGGGTCCCGACCGACGGGCGCGTCGCCGAGCTGGGCCAGGATGACGTCGGGCAGCGCGACCAGCGGTCCGAGGGCGTTGTTGAGATCGTGGGCGACGCCGCCCGCCAACACGCTCAAGGCCTCCATCCGCTTCGTGGCGGCCAGCCGCTCCTGCACGCTGCGCTCGTGAAGCAGGCTGGTCTGCACCAGCTCCTCGCGCAGGCGGATGCTCTTGAGCGCCGCGGCGATTTCGTTGCGAAAGGCCGCGTAGGCGTTGATGCCGTCGCTGTAGTTGAACGCAATGATACCCAGCAGCTGGCTCTCGAACGCCAGGGGGAGCACGAGGAAGCTTTCCCGGGTGGCGTCCGTCAGCGCGCCGGGCGGGAGCAACTGGCTGGCGGGGTAATCCACGTCGTGGCCCGCCTGCAGCGCGCCGTCTCGCAAGCACAGGACGGTGCGCAACGTGTCCCGCGTCGGGGACGTCACGCACGCCAGGTAGGCCGTCCGGACGCCGGCGCTCGGCAGGCCCTTCACCAATGCGTCCCGCAGCGAGACCAGATCGAAGGCGATCGACGCCTGCTCGCCCACGCCGAGCAGGCGCAGATAGTTTTCGTCGAGCAGCAGGCGGTGCTCCATCTGGCTGGTCGTGCTCGAGAGCGCGACCAGGTTCAGCCCGTCGAAGAGGACGCGCTCGACATCGAGGTTCGACCAGCCCCGCAGCTCGGTGTGCAGACAACAGATCGCGCCGAGGAGCATCCGTTGCCGTTCGCTGTCGCTCCCCGCGGTGTGGAGTAGGCCGACGATCGCGTCGTGGAACGCTTCGCGCTGGCCTCCGATCTCGGCCCGGAGGCCCTCGATGAGCTGGGTCGCCGACGCCGCTCCGCTCGGCAAATCGGTGCCGAGGAGGCCCGCCAACACGGGCAACAGGAAGCGCAGATGATCGACGACCGTGCGCGGGTCCGTCGACCCGTTGGCCGGCGAGGTCTGGAAGTCCCGTCGGTAGGCTTCGTAGCTGCACCCGCAGGACTGCCGCCGCACGAACCGCGCCGCCACCTGCGTGCACGCGGGCACCGGCCGGCCGGCCACCTGCTCCTCGATTGTGCGCACCGCCCAGTCCGCGACCTGGTCAAACGGTTGTGCGACGGTGGTGAGCGGCGGGCTTCCGAGCCGCGCCAGCATCAGATCGTCGAAGCCGGTGACCGGAATGTCCTGGGGTACGCGCAGGCCCCGCTTGCGGAGAACGTCTACCGCTCCGGTCGCCATCTCGTCGCTGGCCGCCACGACGCTGTCGAAGGCCGCCCCGGTCGCGAGGATCTGTTCCATGGCCACCTTGGCCGAGTTGGTGCGGAACTGGCCCGAGGCGACGAGGGCCGGATCGAAGGCGATGCGGTGGCGGGCCAGGATCGTCCGATAGGCGTCGAAGCGGGCCGTGGCTTCCGGGTTGTGGGGAGTCCCCGCCAGAAAGGCGATGCGCCGCCGCCCGTGATCGAGCACGAGGTGCTCGACGAGCACCTCCATTCCGGGCCGGTTATCGAGAACTACGCTGGGGACGCCGGGGATCTCGAGGCCGACGCTGCACAGCTTGGCGCCACCGAATCGCCCGACGAGTCGGCCCACCCCGCTGGCCCCGCCGTAGGCCGAAAGGAGGCTCGATACGAGGACAATCCCGTCGGCCGAATCGGGACGAAGCAGGCCATAGATGGCGTTGTCGGCGACGTCCAGCGGGTGGGGCGACTCGACCGGCCCGCCGTAGGCCAGCAGCAGATGGTGGCCCGCCTCGCGGCACTTGGCCTGCAGAGCGTCGCGAAGCTGGGCTTCGTACCCGCCGCTGAAGGCGTTCAGATGGTCCAGCAGGACGACCATGCGAAGTCGGCGCCGCGCCGTCTCGGCGTAGCCCCTTTGCGGAGCAAGCGCGGGTGTCCCCGAAGAATCTGCGCTCACGTGTGTCGCCGCCCGTCCCGCCCAGGGTGCTGAGAATCCATCGGCAGATCGCCGGCGAACTTGCGCCCGGTCTCAGCGGCCCGGAGCCGGTCGGCGGGGGCAACCCGTTGGCGGGACGCCGGCTGGCCTATTCGATGCGTCGGGTAGCCGGCGAGGCCGGCGTCCAAGTTTCGGCGTCGCCGGCGCCCAAGACCCGCAAGGTCTTGCGTCCGAAGGCGGCGGCGGCTGCCTGCAGGCGCCGGGGGTCGGTGGTCAGGCGTTCGACGGTGTCAGCGCGGTCGGTGCAAATTGTGCAGATGGTGGCCGAGCCGACCGCGGGTGGCGGCGTTTCGAACCGTCCCAACGCCAGATCGCGCAGGCGGGCGTCGAGCAGGTACTGGTCGGCGTAGGCACGCGCCAAGGGCAGACTGCCGCGGGCGCACAGGCGGTTGAAGAACCAGCGGGTCAGACGGCCGGCGGCGGGGCGGCGAAAATCCGCCGGGCGCGACAGCAGGACGAGCACAGCGGTGCAGCGGTCGGCGAGCGCCTCCTCGATCGGGACCGGGCTCAGGATGCCGGCGTCGATGCAGAGGCGGCCGCCCACGTCGACGCGCCGGTTGTAAAGGACCGGGATGGCGGTGGCGGCCTTGAGAGCCTGGAGCAGCTCGGCGGGGCTCGTCAGCGTCGAGCTTTCGACCTGCATCCGCGTTCCCGCGCCGGCGTCGATCATCGTGATGTGCAGGCGGGAGCGCGACGCCAGCACCGCGTCGAGGTCGAGCGCTTTGTCGCCCACGATGGCGCGCCGAAAAAGCCGATCGACGTCGAGGATCCGCCAGAAGCGCCAGGGGTTGACGATCTCGCGGCGGACCATGTCCTCCGAATAGATGCGAAGCCCGAAGGCGGCCTGGCCGGCCAGGAAGTAGGCGCCGTTCATTGCGCCGGCCGACGTGCCGTAGACGTCGTCAAAGAGGTCGGTAAAGCCCAGGTGCTCGAGCGCCACCACGCCGCCGGCCGTGGAGATGCCGCGCAGGCCGCCGCCCTCGATGACCAGGCCGATCCTGTGGCCGTCGGGCCCGCGATCGCCCGCGCGCCGACGCTCGGCCCGCGCGCGGATGGCGGCCAGCACCTCCCCGGGGTTGGTACCCTGGCAGAGCGGTTCGGCCGAGGTCACGGTTGTCGGGAGTCTGCCCCACAACGCAGTTTCGTCAAAAAATGTGGCGTGACGAGATCCGAAGCTCGGCAGCCGGGAATTGAGCACCAGCATGTGCCCCGCACGGTCGCCCCGCAGGTCGATGGGTGTCATCATGGCTTGCTTACGCCACCTGGGTCGCCTCCAACAACAACGGCTCGACGGCCATGCTCGCATGCAATGCTCTACTGGGGTTCGGCCTGCCGGCGTCGTCCGGCACGCCCTTCGTCCAGAAACTCTGGTCGCCGGCTATCCCGACCGGGCAGTACCGTTACTACGACGGCACGCTCTATACGATCGCGCTGCTCCACGTGAGCGGCGTGTTCCAGCTGTGGTACTGACTTCGCGCCTACGAACATTCCACGCAGACAATCCAATCTCTTTAACAACCGGCGTCGCGTCGGGACAATGGTCCTTGTGGATTGCACGGGTGTAAAAGTGAAGCGTCTCCGTCGAGCACTTGCACTGGGTCTCGTCTCACTGCTCGGCGCGGCCGGCGAGGCTTCGGCGCAGACCGCGACGGTCACGCTCGGCAGCCAGAAGCAATACATTCGCGGTTTCGGCGGCATGAGCCACGCGGCTTGGGCCGGAGACCTGACGGCCGCCGAGCGAGCTCTGGCTTTTGGAAACGCCGACGGACAGCTCGGGTTTTCGGCCTTGCGAATTCCGGTGACCGACGGATCGCCGGACTCAGCCAACGTGGCGACCGCCAAGGCCGCCATTGCCGCCGGCGCCATCGTCTTCGCGACGCCCTGGAACGCGGCCGGGACCATGAGCTCCTCGCAGTTCTCGTCGTACGCGAGCCATCTGAATGGCTTCGTCTCCTATATGAAGAACCAGGGCGTGGACCTGTACGCCATCGGCGTCCAGAACGAGCCCGACTACGGAGCGACAGGTGGCTGGGAGGCTTGGACGGCGGCGCTATGCCACGACTTCGTGCTGAGCTACGGCAGCACGATTACGACCAAGCTCATGACCTGCGAGTCGTACAGCTATAACAAGAGCTACTACGATCCAATCCTGAACGACTCCGCCGCGCTCGCGAATGTCGCCATCGCGGGCACCCACCTTTACGGTACGCCCGTGAGCAGTTACCCGTATCCGCTGTTCGACCAGAAAGGCGCCGGGAAAGAGCGCTGGATGACCGAGCACTACACGGACAGCACGACGGATGCGAATTCGTGGCCCAACGCTCTGGGGGTCGCGACCGAGCTGCACCACGCGATGGTGGACGGTCAGTTCAACCTGTACACGTGGTGGTACATCGTGCGGAGTTACGGCCCCATCTCGGCGAATGGCACGGTCAGCAAGCGCGGATGGTGCATGGCGCAGTTCTCCAAGTTCATCCGCCCCGGTTTTTACCGAGTGGACGCCACGGCGACCCCGGCGTCCGGCGTCTTTCTTTCCGCCTATAAGAGCGATACGGATGTCGTCGTCGTCATCGTCAATACGAATACGGCAGCGTCGTCGTTGGCTGTCTCGATCGATGGTTCGAGCATCTCGTCGTACGCCAAGTTCACGACGTCTGGAAGCAAAAACGTGGCCAACGACGGTACGGTCACCGCCGCGAACGGTTCGCTCACTGTGTCTCTGGATGCCCAGAGCGTCACGACCTTGCACGGCACGGGCAATTCGACGGGCGCCGGTGGTTCTACGGGCGCCGCCGGTTCCACGGGCGTCGGCGGTTCCACGGGCGCCGGCGGTTCGACCGGATCGGGCGGCGCGACCGGCTCAGGCGGTTCAAGGAGCGTCGGGGGCGCGACGGGCTCGGGCGGCGCGACGGCGACCGGCTCGGGTGGCTCCAGAGGCTCCGGTGGTGCGACCGGCTCGGGCGGCGCGACGGCCTCCGGCGGTTCGACCGGCTCGGGCGGCGCGATGGCCTCCGGCGGTTCGACCGGCTCGGGCGGCGCGACGGCCTCCGGTGGTTCGACCGGCTCGGGCGGCGCGACGGCCTCCGGTGGTGCGACCGGCTCGGGCGGCGCGACGGCCTCCGGCGGTTCGACCGGCGCTGGTGGTCCGACCGGTTCCGGTGGCGACGGCGCGGGTGGCAACTCCGTGGCCATCGGCGGTTCGACGGGCTCTGCCGGCACCGGCGCCCCGGGCGAGAGCCCGTCCGGCAGCGGATGCAGCTGCCGCATGGATGGCGGGCGTTCGAGCTCGACGCCACTCGGGCTCCTCAGCCTGCTCGGGATGCTGGGTTTCGTCCCGGCGCGACGCAGGCTGCGGGGCAACCGGTAAGCCCGCCGACACCAGGCTC
Organism: Polyangia bacterium; assembly: GCA_035648655.1. Lineage (GTDB taxonomy): Bacteria > Myxococcota_A > Polyangia > Fen-1088 > Fen-1088 > JADGRB01. The sequence continues at coordinate 4,441 of DASRLC010000419.1, read as the reverse complement.
GCCCCTCGCCGTCGAACAGACGTTGCTCGAGCACGTTGGGATCCCCCTCTGCTAGGGGCGCGGCATCGGAGAAGAACGCAAGAGAACCGTGCGGGCGTGCCGCAACCAGGTTGCGATCGGCGGCTGATCGCGGAGTAGCCAGCCTGCGCCCCCCAAGATGGAGATCGCCAGGGCAACCGTGATTGCGAGCCAGATCCGGATAGTCCGGATATCGCGTCGAGGTCGGGACTTCGCATTCCCAGCCTGGCGGCCCTCCTGGAGCGGCTGCGGGGCGGCCTCGGTCGCCAAGGCCCGGGGCAGCGCGGGCGGGTGGCGATTCGGTGCAGCGTCGGGGCTCACCCCCGAAGCCGCGGCCTCGAACGCGCGGGCGAAGGCCCTGATCGTTGGAAACCGATCGGCGCGGTGCCTGGAAAGCGCGCGTCGCAACACCTTGTCGACCTCGTCCGGGATGGGCGGAGCGCCGGGCCCGACCGGCGTGGGAACCGCCGAGATCACTTGATTCAAGATGGCGTTCGGGTCCGGGCCCGTGAAGGGGAGGCAGGCCGTCACCGCAAACCAGGCCAAGCAGGCCAGCGACCACTGATCGCTGCGGTGATCGATGGCGTCCTGGCGCCCCTCGGCCTGCTCGGGCGCCATGAACTCGGGCGTGCCGAACACAGCCTTCGCGACGGTGAGCTTGGTGCCCGACGTCTTCAATACCTTCGACAGACCGAAGTCGACGACCTTCGCGAACACCGCGCTGTCGGGGGCGCGCACCAGGAACACGTTGTCCGTTTTCAAGTCGCGGTGCACGACGCCCGCCGCGTGGGTCGTGGCCAGGGCCGAGGCGACTTGATTGACGATCTGCACGACCGTCGCCAGAGGGAGAGGCCCCACGCGCTCGAGGCGCGTCTGCAGGTCCTCGCCATCGAGGAGCTCCATCACCAGGTAGGGTTGGCCCACGGGCGTGGCGCCGAAACCGAAGACACTGACCACGTGCGGGTGGTGAAGCTCGCTGGTCACCTTCGCCTCGCGCCGGAACCGCGCCACCAGCTCCGGATAGGCCAGAAGCTCGCGGTGCATGACCTTGACCGCCACGCGCTTGCCAGCCCCGGTATGGTGCCCTTCGTAGACCGTCCCCATGCCGCCCTGGCCGAGAAGCCGTGTCAGGCGGTACGCGCCGTCCAGGACCGTGCCGACCGGTAGGACGTCGGGGTTCTGGAGTTCGCTCATCGGGCGCGGCTTCGACGCAAGCTCCAAAGACGATATCACCGGCGCCGCCGAATTCGACCCGCCTCAAACACCGGGAAATGGCCGGCCGGTGTCACCGCCCGTCGTCATCCCGCCGCGGGCGCGTTCGATGGCGCTCACGAGCTCGGTCGCGCCGTACGGCTTCGCCAGGAACCCTTGGAACTCGCCGCGCGGCAGGCGACGCTCGACCGCGACGTCGAGGTAGCCGGACGAGATGACGACGGGCACGCGCGAGCCGGCGGCGCGCAACCGGTGAAGCACCTCGGAGCCGTCGAGATCGGGCATCGTCATGTCTAGAATGACGACGTCGACGGCGACGGCGACGTCGGACGCCGGGACGAGGGCCGCCAGCGCGGCCCGACCGTCGGCCGCCTCGATGACCGTGTAACCACGTAGCTCGAGCGACCGGCGCAGCTGGCCACGCACAATCGCCTCGTCGTCGACGACGAGCACGCGGCAGGGCCGCATCGCCGGGCGCGGGCGTAGGGCGGCGTCGACGACGGTCGCCGGGTCGGACGCCGGCAGCAGCACGGAGAAGCGGCTGCCCCGTCCGAGATCGCTCTCGACGAGCACCGCGCCGCCGTGGGCCCGCACGATCCCGAGGCAGGCCGCCAGCCCGAGGCCGTGGCCGCGTTCCTTCGTCGAAAAGAACGGTTCGAACACGCGGCCGCGCGTCGACTCGTCCATGCCAAGGCCGGTGTCCTCGACCTCGAGGAGCACCCACCGTCCGGGCCCCACCGTCGCCCCCTGAGCCTGGTCCCACCGCGCGTCGACCTCGCTCACCCGCCGCACGCGAACGGTGATTCGACCGGGGTTTTCGCCGAGGGCGTCCGAGGCATTGGTGAGCAGGTTCATGACGACCTGGCCCAGCGTGACCCGATCGCCCCGAACGACGGTCGCCGCATCGACGGCGAGCTCGACCTCCGCTTTCTTCGACAATGTGGCGTCGAGCAGCACCCGCAGCTCGCGCACGATGTGTCCGAGGTCGACGGGCTCACGCCGGCCCAGATCCCGTTGGCCCGCGTAGGCGAGCATTTGTCGCGTGAGCCCGGCGGCCCGCTGGCCCGCCGCGATGATGTCCGCCGCGATCGCCTTGTCCTCGTCCGTCGTGGCACGATCGAGCAGCAGCTCGGCGTTGCCGAGCACCCCCACCAGGAGGTTGTTGAAGTCGTGCGCGATGCCGCCCGCCAAGACGCCCAGGCTGTCGAGCCGCTGCGCGCGCTGGACCTGCTGTTCGAGCGCCCGCCGCTCGGCTTCGAGGCGCTGCACCGGCCGCATGTCCCGCACGCCGGCGACGCGCACCGGCTGCCCCTCCAGCGTGCCCGACACGACGACGGCCAGCATGGGCACGAGGTTTCCCGTGGCGTCGATGGCGGTAACGTCGATGAAGCCGAGCCGGTTCTCGCTCACCATCTGCTGCGCCGCCGGTAAGGTCGACGGCGCCATGAAGTCGAACACCGAGCGCCCGACGAGCGCGGCGGTCGTCCGCCCGAGCACGCGCTCGGAGGCGCCGCGCGCGTCGACGATCACGCCGTCACGGCTGAAGATCGTCATGTCGAACGCCGCGTCGGCCAGATCGCGAAACCTTGCCTCGCTCTCGCGCAGGAGGGCGTGCGTGCGCTCCCGCTCGGTGACATCACGGATGGCGCCGATCCGCACGGCCCGCTGGCCGAGCGGCCCTTGCTTCGATAGGACCTCCGAGCGGAAGCGCGAGCCGTCCTTGCGGATCCCCGTGACGATGTACTCACCCTGGAAACCGCCGCGCATGTGGGCGAGGACGCCCGGCACGTCTTCGGGCGCGACGCACAGGCGCACGATGTCGCCGCTCAGAAGCTCGTGGCGCTGGTAGCCGTGCATCTCGCACAGGCGATCGTTGACCTCGATGACCTTGCCGTCGGCGTGGATGAGCAACCCCTCGAAGGAGGCCGACGACAAGAGGTCGGTCCGCTCGCGCAGGCGCAGCTGTTCATCGCCGATCTCGGTCAACAACGCCGCCAGCGCCGCCCGCGTTTCGGCCTGATCACCCCGCGCGAGCGCCTCGTCGACGCGCGCGAGCCAGTCCTGGGCGGGGGGTGGCGCCACCGGGCCATCGTAGCGCGTCGGCATCGAAGCTGGCGGATTTCAATCCGCGGGTCGGCCGGCGGACAATCCACCGGGAAGCGCTTCCGACAGGCGAACGCAACGCGTCGGCCAGGTATCGGCTCACCCCCAGCCGGGCTCTGTGGCCGTCACCCTCTTGGTCGCCGGCATTGGGCGGCCCAGGATGTGGAAGCTAGGCCGGCGCTCCGGGATACGGTGGAGACGGGCGGCGACGCGGCCGTGCAGATCGTCTATGGGTGTTCATGACCGCGGGTCACACGACCTCACCCGGCGTTTGGCGCGTTGATTGGTCGCGATCACATCGCCCACTGGCTCGACCCGTTCGTTGTGCCGGTTTTCGGCTTCGTTGATTCCTTAGACGAAATGATTGCGATCTCAAGAAGGGCCCGTCCGGTAGATTTCGTCCTCCGCTTCGCCGGTCATTTTGTATTTTCGGCATCAGTCCTTCGCCGTCGTTCCCTTTGACCCATTGTGATTTTTGGTTGTGCTCCGGTCCTTCTGACGATTGACACGGGTTCGGATAATTTCCAGCGGAATGCCTTCTGGACCATCTTCAAGTTCCGCACGCGATCTGCCGTCGATAATCCAACCACGGGAGCGGAGCTGTACGACCTTGATCGCGTGTCGGGCCGACGGGCATCACAGAGTCGTCGCGATCGTCGATGATTTTTGGTCGAACAGTCGTATTTTTGTGGCTCGCGTGCTTGCCCCTCGGTCTGGCTGAGCTGTCCGCGGTCGCCGCGCCGGACTCGCTGCGCGAGACCCGGGAACCGCCGCCAGCCGCACTTCCACCGACACTTGCCATCTCGGGCGAATGTCCGGCCGCCGCCTCGATCTGGGCCGACGTCGAGGCCATCGTACCCACCGACAATCTCTCGCGCGTCACGTCCGCGACGATCGAGGTCACCGACCTCGGCGACAGCTACCGAGTCCACATCGTCGGGCAGGGCGTAGAAAGGGCCCGGGTCTTTCGAGATCTCGAGCGCGACTGCGACCACCGGGCTCGTTTCGTGGCTGTCTTCGTGGTGCTGACCCTGCTTCCGCCCGATTTCGTGGTCGAGGCGAAGCCCGATCCGCCACCGCCACCCCCGAAGGCGGAGCCGCCCAAGAC
>DASRLC010000418.1:0-5553 GCA_035648655.1 Polyangia bacterium | reverse complement strand
GATCGGGCCGGCCGGAACGAAGACCGCGGCGTCGCCGATGCAGAAGGCTTCCGGGTGTCCGGGCAGCGCGCAGTCGGGCTCGACGGGGACCCGGCCGGCCCGATCGGTGGGCAGGCCCAGCGCCGCGATCAGCGGCGAGGCGCGTACGCCGGCCGCCCAGAGCACCGTCGAGCTCTCGATCCGCGCGCCGCCGACCGCGACGCCGCTGGCGTCGATGCCGGTGACGCGGACGCCGGTGCGCAGCTCGACGCCCATCTGTTCGAGCGTCCGCTGCGCCCGTTGTGACGTCTCGGGCGTGAACGCCGCCAGCACGCGCGGGCCGGCCTCGATCAACACGACCCTGGTCTGATCGGGGTGGATGGCGCGGAAGTCGCGCGACAGCACGAAGGTGGCCAGCTCGGCGATGGCCCCGGCCAGCTCGACGCCGGTGGGCCCACCGCCGATCACGACGAACGTCAACATTCGGCGCTGCGCGATGGGATCGGGCTCGCGCTCGGCGGCCTCGAACGCCAGCAGCACGCGCCGCCGGATCTCGACCGCGTCGTCCAGATCCTTGAGCCCCGGCGCCACCGCCGCCCAGTCGTCGTGACCGAAGTAGCTGTTCACGGCGCCCGGCGCCAGCACCAGGAAGTCGTACTCGAGCGGCGCGCACTCGCGGGTGGAGATTCGCCGGCCCGCCAGATCGATCCCGGTCACCTCCGCCAGCAGCACGCGGATGTTGTTCTGGCTCCGCACGACGCCGCGGATCGGAACCGCGATCTCGCCGGGGGTCAGGCCGGCCATCGCGACCTGATAGAGCAGCGGCTGAAACAGGTGGTGGTTCGACTTGTCGATGAGCGTCACGCGCACCGGCGCATCCGCCAGCGCGCGCGCGACCGACAGCCCACCGAAGCCCCCGCCGATGACCACCACCTGTTTGCGAAGCTGCATGTCCCCGAAAGCTAGCACCCCAGAGCGGGGATTCGCCCTTCGCTGGCGCCGTCGCGCCCGTCTAGATGGCGGTGCGGCCGCCGTCGGCCGCGATCGAGGCACCGGTCACGTAGCTCGATCGATCGGACGCCAGGAACAGGATCACCTGCGCGATCTCCTCGGGCGAGGCGGTTCGTCCGAGCGGCGTGGTCCGGCCCAGTTGCTCGACGGCATCCCCCATCGTCGCCATCACCTTCTCGGTGCGGGTCGGTCCGGGCGAGACGCTGTTGACGCGCACCCCGGCGGGGGCGAACTCGGCCGCCCAGGTTCGGGTCAGCGAGCCGAGCGCCGCCTTGGTGGCGCTATAGATCGAAAGGCCGGGCAGCCCCATCTCGGCGGCCATGGTGGTCACGTTGATGATGCTGCCGGATTTGCGGGCCAACATCTGCGGCGCCAGCGCGGCCGTCAGGAAGAACGGCGCCCGCACGTTGATAGCCAGGGCTTCGTCGAACGCGGTGGGATTTTGATCGATCGACGGACCCATCGGGAAGACGGCGGCGTTGTGCACCAGGATGTCGACGGTCCCCGCGGCATCGGCGAGCCGGCGCAAGGCGGCGAGATCCGCCAGGTCCGCGAGCACGAACCGGGCGCGGCCCTGGTCGCGTGTGATGCCTTCGACGACCTTCTGGCCGGCCGCGGCGTTGCGGCCGGCGACGACCACCTCGGCGCCCTCGGCGGCGAACAGCTTGGCGGTGGCGGCGCCGATGCCGCTGGTGGCGCCGGTGATGAGCGCGATCTTGTTCTTGAGCTCCATGACGAACCTCCTGGTTGGAGCCAGAGGGTGGTCTGCGCCTATCGCCCGCGGTAGGCGGGGCGGCGTCGAAACACTTTTGCGATCAAGTCACGAATCGCCCATGTTGGGAGGATGGACCTGCTCGACAAGATGGCGACCTTCGTGCGTGTGATCGAGGCCGGCAGCTTCTCGGCCGCTGCCAAACAGCTGCGGATCTCGCCGGGCGCGGTCAGCCGCCAGATCGCGACGCTGGAGGGCGACGTGCGCGCCGAGTTGATCGTGCGCTCGACCCGCCGGATGACGATCACCTCGGCCGGCCGCCGATACTACGAGCGCTGCCTGCGGATCCTCCGCGACGTCGAGGATGCGGGCCGCGTCGGCCGGGGCGACGGGGTCGACGGACCGCTGCAGGTGAGCGCCTCCGTCACCTTCGGGCTGGCGCGGGTCGTGCCGCACCTGCACACGCTGGTTGCCCGGTATCCCGACTTGCGGCTCGATTTGCGGCTCGACGACCGGCTGCTCGATCTGGCGCTCGAGGGGGTCGACGTGGCGATTCGGGTCGGGTCCGCGCCCCCGGACAGTGCGGACGTGGTGGCCAGCCCCTTGATGTCGTTCCGGCGCGTGCTGGTGGCGTCTCCGGCGTATCTGAAACGCAAGGGAGAACCGAAGACGCCCGAGGCGCTGGCCAAGCACGACGCCCTGGCCCATTTGGGGAGCGCGGCGCCGGATATCTGGATTCTGCGCGACGGCGAACGGGAGGCCCGCGTGCGGGTCAACATCATCTTCCGGTGCAACGCGCTCCACGCGCTGCGCGAGCTGGCGATCCAGGGGGCCGCCATCGCGCTGCTGCCAGACTGGCTGGTCACCGACGAGTTGAAACGGCGAAGGCTGCGCCCGGTGCTCAACGGCTGGCGGACCGACGCGGTGCCGGTCCACGCGCTCTTTCGCACCGAGCACCGCGGGTCGCGCCGGGTCCGCGCGCTGGTCGACCACCTGCGGCGCGAGCTGGCGCGCGACGCCGAATAAGCGTCGCGTGGGCCGCGCACCGTCGGCCTCACTTCGTGAAGAGCGTCAGATCGATCGAGTCTGCCATCTTCTGGTAGCCCGCCGGACTCGGGTGCAAGCCATCGGTCGACCCATCCGCCGAGGTCCAGGTGGCGTACGGCGTTTGTAGCTTGGGGGGATTGCCACCGTCGGTGACCGCGGCGTCGAAATCGAGGACGCCGTCGAAGACCCCGCTCTTGATGTACGTGTTGACCTGTTGCCGGACGGCCTCGTGCGCCGCGGTGTAGTACGAGTTGGCGCCAAAAGGCGTGATGGTCGCGCCATAGATCAGCAGACCTTGCGCGTGCGCCTGGCTGATCATGCTGTCGTACACCGGCTTCATGGAAGCGAACGATGCGCCTCCACCAATGTCGTTGACGCCGTCGAAGACGATCACATACCGAACGCCGCTTTGCCCGAGCACGTCCCGGCTGAAGCGAGCTTGAGCCGCCGTGCCGGTTCCAACCAGATTGGTCGCCCCAATCCCTTGATTCAACATCCCCACATTCGACGTCGTGCCCATCGCCTGCAGTCGGGCGGACAGATCATCCGTCCAGCGATCGTTCTTGTTGATGTCGACCCCTCTGCCGTCGGTAATGGAATCACCAATCGCGACGATGGCCTTGCTCGAAGCAGGCGCCATGACGTCGATGCCCGAGATGAAATACCAGTGCTCGGTGGACGTCGCGGCGGTCATGCTGGTCGCCGTCACCGTGCTGCTCCCGGTCTGAATGTAGGACGTGGTCCTCGATCCCGAGTGTCCGGTGACGTCGCTCGAAACGGTCCCGAAAGCCGTGGTGATCGTGACGTTGCCGAGAGGCGCGACGGTGAAGGAAACTGGATCGGACCAAACCTCCTTGCCCTGCGCGATGGTCACCGAGCCTGTTCCCGAGAAGGCGAGGGCCGTGTCGGTCGTGATATCGATGGTGCTGTCGACCAGGGGCGTGGCTTTGCAGATCGCGATGTGGGCCGACTTGATGGTTGCCGAGCCATTGCCAAACAGATTGGAGAACTGAACCCGCAGCTGGCTGCCGCCGATCGAGACGTGCGCGATCTGACGGAGCACGCCGTTCGACAGCGACGCCGGGGGCTGGTTGCCCGAATCGTAGTAGGGGGACGCGGCCCAGGTGCCGACCCAATGGGTCACGCCGGCACCTCCCACCGGGCCGCCCGTGCCGGCGGCGCCCGTCGTGCCTGCCGCGCCCGAGGTGCCGGCGGCGCCAATCGAACCGGCCGTTCCCCCCGAAGTGCCGGCGCCGCCTTGGCCCGCGCCAGTTCCACCTTTTCCGGATGCGCCACCGGCGTGGGCGCCGCCGGTTCCTGGTCCGCCGCCAATCGACGACCCGCCCGAGCCAGTGGCCGAGGTGCTACCCGTCGCATCGGCGCCGCCGGCGCCGCCCCCAGCGTCGGTCCCACCGTTACCCGAGCCCGAGCTCGAGCACGCGGCGAGCCAGGCCATTCCACCAAGAGCGCAAGCGAGTTGCCGGCTGATCATTTGTTCGGCGGGGTTCTCAGTCGAGCGTGGGGACGGTCCAGTCGATCCACATCGACATGTTGAGGGTGCTGGTCATGCTTCCGAACTGGGTCGTCGTCACATTCCAGGCGCTGGCGGTCACATTCTGGTTGAGCAGGAACTTCTGGATGTAGGCCTGAAGATCCGGCCACTCCGCGCTGTCGAACGCGCAGTGGGCGTGTCCGTGCTGCTCGAAGGCCATGTTGTCCTTGACGCCGAGGCCCTGGAAGATCATCTGGGCGGCGGTCGCGTCGGTCACGCAGCTGTTCACGCCCAGCCACTGATACTCGGTGTTTTCGATGACGAAGAGACCCCGCGGCGCGACCATACCGAGCAGCTCGTGGTGATCCTCCGGCAGCTTGGTGGCCGCATGGGCGTTGGCGAACTGGGTGAGCGTGCTCGAGAACCAGTCGTCCTCTCCGACGATCTCGCCCAGCGTCTGGACGATGTTCTTGCCGCCGTCTTCGTTGTCCGAGACGCGCCAGGAAGCCGTCCCGCCCGATCCGGCCTCTTGCACAATCGTCAGCTTGACCCGCTCGTCGAGCGCGCCCATGGCCAGCGCCCCCTTGCCGTTGCGCGAGCAGCCGGTCACCCCGATTCGCGTCGGGTCGATCTTCGCGGCCGGCGTGACCGCCAGCGCGTCGATGATGCGGCTGGCGCCCCATGCCCATGCGACCAACGATCCGGCGCCGTTGTCGACGCCGTTCACGGTGAAGAAGAAGCCGTCGCCGCGCGAGCTGGCGGCCGTCTGGTCGCCCAGCGCCATGGTGCTCATGCTGATCATGGCGACCCCCAACCCTTCGATCTGCGAGCTCGGCAGCGATCCACCATCCAGCGCGATGATGGCGGGATAGGGCGCCGTCCCGGTGGTCGGCAGCGTGATCGTCACCGTGAACGACTTGCCACCGACGGAGACGGTGAGCGTGCTGCCCGACATGCTCCCCGTGACCGTTCCGGCGGGCGTGGGGTTCTTCTGGCCGAGCTCGTAGGTTTGGAACTCGGCGTCGAGCTCGGCTCGGCGACACTCCCACTGGCTCTTCGAGGTCATGCGCGTTCCCGAGAGCATCAGGAACGGATCGGGGAGCTTGGCGTTCGTCGCGGTGATGGCCGAGTAGGCCGGCAGGGTGGGGATGGTGCAGGCCGTGCCGCAGTCTTCGGAGGTACAGGTGGTTCCGCTGCTGCCACCGGTCGTCGTTCCGCTCGTTCCGGCGCTGCCGATCGTTCCCGCGTTGCCGATCGTTCCCGCGGTGCCGGTGGCGACGCTGCCGCCAGCCCCGGTGGATCCGCCGAGACC
>DASRLC010000417.1:0-2388 GCA_035648655.1 Polyangia bacterium | reverse complement strand
GCCGATGACCCGCAGACCGAGCGCCCGCCCCCACTGGCAGGCGATGCTGCCGACCCCGCCCGCCGCGGCGTGGAACAGGATGGTGTCGCCCGCCTGCACGCGCGCGCAGCGAAACAACAGGTATTCGGCGGTCATCCCCTTCAACATCATGGCGGCGGCGGTTCGGTCGTCGACGCCGTCCGGCAGGTGGACCAGGCGCTCGGCCGGCAAGACGCGGATCTCGGCGTAGGCGCCGTTCACGCCGGCGTATGCGACCCGGTCGCCGACCGCAACTTCGGTGACGCCCGGCCCCAAGGCCTCGACCACGCCAGCGCCCTCCTGCCCCGGAATGAATGGCAGCGCCGGCGCCTTGTAGAGGCCGGTGCGCAGGTAGACGTCGATGAAGTTGAGCCCGATGGCGCTCTGCCGGATACGCACCTGCCCGGGGCCCGGAACCGGGTCGGGTACCCCCTCGAACCGCAGCTGCTCCGGTCCCCCAACTTCATGAATCACGATCGCGTTCGGCATACTGGGATTCTACTAGACGCTTCTCGGTCGGCTCAGCGGTGAGAGGCCCGAGCCGGCGGACCGGCGTCACCCGGCTTCCGCTCGCTGGAGCGGAAAGCCGTCAGTCCGGCAGGCCGAAGAGGGCGCGGAGCTTGAGGGCGACGCGGCGGCCGTCTTGCGGGCGGCGGGGGGCGACGAACACGGTGTCGTCTCCCGCCAGCGTGCCCATCACCTCGTCGAAGCTGGCCTCGTCGAGGGCGCGGGCCACGGTGCTCGCGGCGCTCGACTTGGTGCGAACCACCACCAGCGCGCCGTTGGTGTCGATCCCTTCGACCAGCCGCCGCACCGGCTCGAGCGGCAGCGTGCCACCGGCCGCAACCCGGTAGCGGGCGCCGTCGGTACCCACCGCGCGCTGCACCCCGAGCGTCGCCATGTCGCGCGACAGCGTGGCCTGCGAGGCGCGGATGCCGCGCGCACGCAACCGCCGCAGCAGCTCGCCCTGATTCTTCACCGGTGGATGCTGCGCCAGGATCTCGCGGATCGCTTCCCGGCGCGCCTCGCCACCCTCCATCAGGTCACCAGCGTTCCGACGCCGCGATCGGTGAACAGCTCGGCGACCACGCTGTGGGGCGAGCGCCCGTCGATGATGTGCACCGCGCTCACGCCGTCGGCCAAGGCATCCAGGATCGCCTGCGCCTTCACCAGCATGCCGCCCTTGATGCTCTTGCCGAGGCGCTCCTCGAGATCGGCAGCCTTGATCTCCGAGATCAGGTTTCCTTCCTCGTCGAGGATCCCGGCCACGTCGGTCAGGAAGATCAGCCGCTCGGCACCGCAAGCCGCCGCGATCTCCCCGGCGGCCAGATCGGCGTTGATGTTGTAGCTGGCCCCATCGACGCCGAAGCCGACCGGCGAGATGACCGGCAGATAGCTGCGCTCCAGGAACATGTCGAGCAGATCGGCGTTGACGGCCTCGATCTCGCCGACGAAGCCCAGGTCGGGCTTGCCGGGCGCCGGCTTCAGCTTGTGCGCCTGCAGGAGGCGCCCGTCCTTGCCCGATAGGCCGATGGCGTTGCCACCCAGGCTGTTGATGAGGCCGACGATCTCGGTGTTGATCCGTCCGGTGAGCACCATCTCGACCACCCGGATCTCTTCGGCGCCCGTGATCCGCTGGCCGTCCGCGAACTCCGACTTGCGTCCCAGCGACTCGAGGGTCTTGGTGATCTCGGGGCCGCCGCCGTGGACGATCACCGGGCGCAGACCGGCCGACTGCAGGAGCACCATCTCCTCGGCGAAGCTCCGCTTGAGCGCGGGATCGATCATCGCTGCGCCGCCGTATTTGATGACCGCGCGCTTGCCGGCGAACTTGCGGATGTAGCTGAGCGACTCGACGATCTGGGCGCGGTTGACGCCACCCGCGTTGCGGCGGGGCGCCGTGGCGGTCGCGGCGCCGGGGCCGCCGTAGTACTCGGCGTTGATCTTCACGTAGTCGAAGGTCAGATCGCAGCCGAGCGCTCGGCCCGAGGCCGGCCCGAGGCCGAGGTCCAGGCGGACCGCGATCTCGTCCTTCCGCATCCGGGCCGACAGGTCGTCCTTGTCGAAGGCGACCGGGCCGCCCATCTGGTAGACGCGCACCCCTTGAATGTCGAGCGTGACGCCGGCCGGATCGATCGGCAGGCCGCGCGCGCCAAGGCGGGCGCCGAGCGCCGCCAGGATGCGTCCCCAGGACGGATCGCCGCCAAAGATCCCGGACTTGACCAGGCTGCCGCCGGCGATGGCGCGGGCCAGGTCACGCGCGGTGGCCCGATCGGCCACGCCCGCTACGTCGACGATCAGGAGCTTGCTGGCCCCCTCCCCGTCGGCCGCGATGGCGCGGGCCAGCTCGGCGCAGATCTCGGTCAGGGT
>DASRLC010000416.1:0-7139 GCA_035648655.1 Polyangia bacterium | reverse complement strand
CCTTCGGCGCGCCCGGCTTGCCGGCAGCCCCCGAGGTCCCGGCCGCGCCGAAGGTGCCCGCAGTGCCCGAAGTTCCGGCGGCGCCGAAGGTTCCCGCGGCACCCGACTTGCCCGCCGCGCCCGAGGTTCCGGCGGCGCCGGAGGTTCCTGCGGCACCCGACTTGCCCGCCGCGCCCGAGGTTCCGGCGGCGCCGAAGGTTCCCGCGGCACCCGACTTGCCCGCCGCGCCCGAGGTCCCGGCGGCGCCGGGACCTCGGGCACTGCGGGCACCTCCGGCGCGGCCGGGACCTCGGGGGCGGCCGGCAAGCCGGGCGCAGCCGGGACCTCGGGGGCTGCCGGAACTGGCGCTGCGACCGACGCCGGCGCCTGAGAGCTTCTCGGCCGTAGATCCCGCCAGCGAGTTTGCGGGGTCCTGTCGACCTGGCGTATTCTGCTGGGGGCCTTTCCCTTCGCTAAGGAGATCTTGATGCCGGAGCCGCGTGTCGTACCGAAGTCGGTGGGTGAGTCTGTCCGGAGGTTGGCGCTGGGGCTGGGTTTGCTAGCCGGGTCGGGCGCGCTGATTGCGCTGAGCTGCACCGACAACAGCGGCAACGGAACATTCGTGGAGCCGACAGGGACCGGCGGCGCTGCCGGGAGCTCGGCCGACGGCGGTCCCAGCGACGGCGCGACGGGCGGTACTGGGGGAGTGGCGACCGGCGGAGCGGCGGGCGGAGGCGGCGCCGCCGCTGGCTCGAACGGAGCCGCGGCGGGCGCCGGAGGCACCGGCGCGGGCGGAAGCCTGGGGCTCGGCGGAAGCCTGGGGCTCGGCGGAAGCGGGATCGGAGTCGGCGGCGCCGGTGGCCTCGGCGTGGGCGGCAACTCGATCTAGCGCGCCGATCTCAGGGCACGAGATGTAGCAGGAAGCCCCCGCCGCCGGTGCCGCTGTCGAGCGTCACCGCGCCGACGCCGAAGGTGGCCGGACCGGCGTAGCGGCCGGCGGCCCAGAAGCTCCCGTCGAACGCCGCCGCGAGATCCGCGCCCTCATCGTCGCCGAGCCCGCCGTTGGTCGTCGCCCCACTGAGCGCGCCGCCAGGGCAAACCGGTTGATTCGGCCGGGTAAGAGCGGCCATCGCCTGAAGGAGGTAGGTTCAGCGGGCCCCGCCTCAGGGCGGTAGGCCCGTCGTCACGAAGCGACGCCGCCGTGTCTGCAGTACTACGGGCTGATACGAGCGATTCTTCGAGGTGTGGTCTCCACGAAATAGAGGTTCCCGTCCGGACCAGCCGTGATGCCGAGGGGGCCACTGCCGGCGGTCGGCGTTGCGTAGTCCACTATTGCGCCAGCGGGCGTGATGCGTCCGACTTTGCTGATGCCGGGCTCTGTGAACCACAGATTTCCGTCGGGGCCGCTGATGATGGAATTCAGGTTCGCGTTCGCCGAAGCCGGGTACTCAGCCAAGAGCGTGAGGGAGGTAGTCGAGAATTTTCCGATCTTGTTGGCGGTGTTTTCCAACACCCATAGGTTGCCGTCCGGTCCGGCGCTGATTGCATTGGGACCGTCGCCCACCGGATATTCGGTCACCGCCCCGCTGGCGATGACAATCCGATAAATCTGGCTTCCAAAAAAATCCACTACCCAGACATTGCCGTCCGGGCCTGCCGCGAGCTCCGCGGCGAACGGTACCGTGTATTGATTGAGCAGCGCACCATTCGTGGAAACGCGAAGGACGAGGTTGCTATTCGGCTCGCTGACCCAGATGTTATTGTCGGGACCTACCGCTATGTTTTCGCCTTCTCTGCCCCCCGTAAAGGTAAATTCGTTGGTCGTGCCGGTAGTCGACATCCGGCCCACGACCGCACTCGAGATCGAACCGCTAAAATTCGTGTACCACAAGTTGTTGTCCGGCGCGGCAACGACAAACCACACGCCGTCGCTTGGATTGCCCAAAACAGAGAACGTTCCGGCCAGCGTCATTCGACCCATAGCCGATCCTCCGAAATATATGGCGCCGTCGGCGCCCACGGCCAAGGTGGTTGGCGCTCCGTCCGGATCAGGGGGGAGCGTGGGGTATTCAAAGATCGTCCCGGTCGGCAGCTTCCCGATTCCGGTCAGGCTGAGCGCCGGCGGCGTGCCCCCCGTCGCGGCGTTGGCGGACAGCGAGGCCGAGCGCGTGCCGGTCGTCGAGGGGGTAAACTGCACGCGAATGGTGCAGCTCGTCCCTCCGGCGAGAAGGGTAGCGGCGTTGACGCAGTCGCCTCCGGCGGGCGCGACCAACGCGTAATCGGCGCCGGAGAGACTGACCAGGATGGCGCTCGACGCGCCCTGGCCGGTATTTGTCACGGTGAGGGTCTCGGTCGCGGATGAGTTCGTCGCGACAGTGCCGAAGTTATTCGAAGAGCCGGAGGCCGCCGCGAGGGTTAACCCGGCCTGTGATAGGCCCGTCCCGCTGAGCGATGCGCTCGCGTTACCGCCCGGCGCCGCGCCCGCAGTCAGACCGGCGGTCCTGGCACCGGCGGCGGTCGGTTTGAAGACGACAGCGACCGTACAGCTCGCTGCCGCCGCCAGTGTTCCGGTGCAAGTGGTTGAAGAAATTGAGAAGTCTGCGGCGTTCGCGCCGCTTAACGCCACCGAGAGGGCAGTTCCCGTCCCGATCGGCGCGCCGCCCCCGTTCGTGACGGTGAAGCTATGACTCGCGCTGGTTGCGCCAACCAGGGTATCCGCGAAGGCGAAGCTGGTCGGTGCAATCGAGATCGATCCCGGCGTCAGGCCAGTCGCTGTCAGAGACGCCGATGCACTACCCCCCGGTGCCGCGGTCGCGGTGAGCGTGCCCGACTCGGAACCGGAGGCAGTCGGCTTGAAAACAACGGAGACCGTACAGCTTGCCCCCGGTCCGAGCGTGCCACTGCAGGTGCTCGACGAGACCGAAAAACTCGCTCCGTTGGCGCCGCCCAAGGCTACTACCATCGCCGTACCGCTCCCCGCGGCGACGCCACCTCCATTCGTGACAGTGAACGTTTGGCTGGCACTCGTTGCACCGACCACGGTCCCCGCAAAACCGAAGCTCGTGGGAGAGATCGAAAGAGTGGCCGGTGCCAGACCGGTCCCAGTCAGCGAGGCCGAGGCCGTCCCTCCCGAGATGCCGGTGACCGCCAGCGTTCCACTCGTGGGTCCGACACTGGTCGGCGCGAAGGTCACACCGATCATACAGCTGGCGCTCGAACCGCCACCGGCTCCCAGAGCCAGCCCCTTACAGCCGTCACTGGCGATCGTGAACCCCGAGGCCGCATTGATGGAGGTAGCCAGTGCGCTGGTCGCGGCACCGCCGGTATTGGTCACCGTGAAGACATGCGGGCTGCCCGACGTCCCCACGAGGACCGGATCAAACGATTGGTTGTTGGGCGTGACCGTGATGGCGCCGGGGTTGACGCCGCTCCCCTGCAAGGTGGCTGTCACCGTGCCACCGGCCGAGGCGGTAACGACCAGGCTGGCAGTTTTGGCGCCAGCCGTGGTCGGAGCGAAGCGCACCGTGATGAGACAATCCCTGCCTACCGCAATCGCTGCGGTGCATCCATTGGGTGCCAACGAAAACTGAGCAGAGTCGGTGCCACTCAAGCTCACGCCGGGCACGGTCGTTGCCTCATCGCCGGCGTTCGATATATCGAACGTTGCGTCCGCGTGCTGGCCGATAACCACCACGCTGAGATCGGTGCTCGCGGGATCAATTGCCAGGGTGGCCGGCTTTTGAGCCGCATCCATCCCCGGCGGACCCGCGTCGCTGACGCCGCCGCCACGGCCCGAATTTCCGCCGGTGGCTCCGCCCACACCTCCCACACCGGTAGCGCCACCAGCGCCGCTGTTACCGCCGGCTCCCATGCGTCCTGCACTTCCGCCATCTGACGAGTGACCCGCAGCGCCTCCATCCGCAGGCGACTGCCCGGTTCGCCAGCATGTTCCATTCGTGGCGCAATAGTAGCCGTCGGCGCACTGCTCCGCGGGCAATGCCGCGCACGTTTGGGAACCGTTAGCGGGAGAGGGCGAATAGGAGCACCCGCCCGCCGCAACTACCACCAGCAAACCAGTCAACGCCAATGTGCCGCGGCCGAATGAGAGTCGAGCCGTCGCGCTCAAAACCGTATCCTGCCGATCGCGCCGACCATTTGTCCCGGGCCGAAAACAGGCAGCAACGACGCGGACGCGCCGCCGGTCTCGCTCTCCGAGGTCTCATGGCGTCCGAGGTGGTACAGGACTGCCCCTGTCACGATCGCCGCGATTCCAGCGCCGTAGCAGACCCACTGCAGAGTTGCCGCGGTCTTGCCAGACGACTGCTCGGCCGGATCGAACGTCTTTGCATCCGTCACATCGTTCGAAGCGGACCGTACCTTCGCGGAGAAGACGACCCCGGCCACGACTCCGGCCATCCCCACCGACGCCGTCACTATTCCCGCTACCCGCAACCCGCGTTGTGGTGCCTCCGGCGCGGGGGACGGCGGAACAATTACAACAGCTGTCGCGGCGGGTGACGAAGGTTCGACAGCTACGGACTGAGCGGTGGGCTGGCCCTCAGGGACCTGAACCTCGGGCGGCGGTTGTGTCTTGACCGCGGCCTGGCGCTTGAGCACGTCGTCGAGATCGGCGATCCGCTTCTCGATGTCCGAGCGGTTGGCAGCATTCGGCTTCTCCTCCAGGTATCGACGGTAAAAAAAGATCGCCTTCTCGGTGTTCCCTGCCTGGCGGTGCGACTGGGCAATGTTGAAGAGAAGAATGGGCGCACGATCTTCCTCGTACGCGCGCTCGAACTGCGCGATTGCATCGGTGAAATGGCCTAAGTTGTATTCGGCGATCCCCTTCTGATAGTAGGGCTTCGCGGTCTTCTCGTCCGCGTAAACGGCGTGCCCGAAACCCAAAACGAGCAACGTCCCGAGGCCGACCAGCCGCGCTGCCCTGCCAACACCGAATCCAGCTTCGTAAGTGATGTCCACAACTCGCTCCCGCAAGACTAGTCGCCCACCGCCCGATAGGGATCGCCCGAAGGCGGCCCAACTTTAAACTCGGCCGGGATCTTCCTATGTTTGCCTTGGGAGTCAAGGTGGCGACGCACATTTCTCGCGTTGCCCTCGTTTCGATTTTCCGCTGGTCGAGCGTTTGCAGCCGATCTTGCCGTCTGCTCTGCGGGGATGAGAGGGGGCGCAGGCTTGGTCGTCGAAGGCTTGTCGCTTGGAGCTATCGCGGGAGGAGTGGCCGGCAGACGCTCCGATTCGGGCGCCGTCTCTACGGGAGCCGAGGCTGTGGCGGACCGCGGGAAATCTTTCGGGACGCTGGGCGACAGCAACCGCGGTCCGAGTATGCCAGCCCGAAGGACCAACCAGGCCGCGACCGCGGCCGTGGCGACACCGAGCGCGACGACCCAGCGACCCGAGCGCGTGGGCCTCGGTGTCCACCTTCCCTCAAGTACCGATACAGACCGTGAGAAAGTCGTGTCATTTTGCGGTAAAAGTTGAGTACCGCCGGCGCTGGCCGAGACGTCTGGGATAAGGGCCTCGGAGGCTGGGCTGCCAGCGGCTACGGCCGTAGCAATCGCAGACGCAGGAACCAGGTCGTTAGGCGGTTCGGCGCTGGGAAAGTCGGCGGGCGGAGTGACGAGCGCTGCGACCGCGAGAGAGCTCGTCCCTAACCATGTCTCGAGCGTATTAACGATCTCGCGCATCGATCCGATGCGCTGCCCGGGATCCTTGATGAGCATGCGCGAGACGAGTTCACCGAGAGGGGGCGGCACCTCCGGTCGGAGAGACGAGACGGTAGGGGGAAGTTCCGAGAGGTGGGCGACCAAGAGTTCGCCCACGCCTTCTCGCACGAACGGTGGTAGACCGCACAACATTTCGAACATCATGCAACCGAGCGAATAAACATCTGCTCGGTGATCCACCACACCCGCTCCCCGACACTGTTCCGGTGACATATAGATGGGCGTTCCCAACACGTTGCCCGTGCGCGTTTTGGCGTGTCCGGATTTTTGATCCAGCAGCTTCGCGATCCCGAAATCTAAAACCTTCACATCAATTGCGTTCGGAAATTCAGGTCCGCGTGCCAGGAAGACGTTATCGGGCTTCAAGTCTCGGTGGACGATGCCACTCGCATGTGCAGACGCCAGCCCATCAGCCACGCGGCAGACGATCGCGGCCATCCGGCGCAGATCGTGCCGAAAAGCGGGCGAGTGATCTAGCGTCGTGGCTAGAGTTTGCCCTTTCAAATACTCCATCACGATGTACGCCCGCCCGTCAGGGAGGACGTCACAATCAAAAATCTCGACGATCGAAGGGTGGCGTAAAGACGACGTCGCCCGCGCCTCCGTAAATAGTCTGGCAACCAGATCCGGGTTGTGCGAAATCTCGGGCAGCAGGATTTTTATGGCGGCGCTGCGGGCGAGATGACGGTGCTCGGCTAGAAAGACCTCGCCCATTCCACCAGCCCCCAGCCGGCGCTTGATCGTGTATGCACCAATCCGCGTTCCGAGCATGCTCTTTGCTTCTAGCTCGCTGAAGCTGGGGTGGTCAACAGACCTAAACACGGATGATTTAAGCGGGTTTCCGTAGTCCATCATCCCGTCGGCGTCGGGTAGCCGGACGGTCGTAACTCCGATCAGGGATCGAGATGTAGCAGGAAACCGCCGCCGCCGGTGCCGCTGTCGAGCGTCACCGCGCCGAAGGTGGCCGGACCGGCGTAGCGGCCGGCGGCCCAGAAGCTCCCGTCGAACGCGGCCGCGAGATCGGCGCCCTCGTCGTCGCCCAAACCGCCGCCGGTGGTCGCCCAGTCGAGGCTCCCGTCGGCGGCCAATCGAATGAAGACGGCGTCGTCGTCTCCGCGCGACGTCGCGATCGCCGGGTGCGGACCGTCCGGATCGATCTGGACGCGGCCGCCGTAGGAAGCCGCCAGCAACAGGCCGCCCTGCAGATCGCGGCGCAACCGCCAGGGGTGGACGCCGCTGCCGGCCAGCCGCCGAACCGCGCCGAGCGAGCCGTCGGCCGCCACCGTGGCCAGAAAACACCCGGGCTGCCCGGCGCTGTCGCTGACCAAGGTCGTCTGGCGCGCCGAACCGCCCGAACCGAAAGTGGCCGTCCCCTGGAAGAGGCCCGCCACCACGAAGCCGCCCGCCGGCGCATCCACC
>DASRLC010000415.1:0-3998 GCA_035648655.1 Polyangia bacterium | reverse complement strand
TCGCTGGAGGCCGCCCACGGCTTCAAGCTCTCGGTGTTCCTCGACGACCAGCTCCGGCACACCCTCTTGCGGTTGGCCCACGCGCACGGTGTCGTGCTGGCCCTGGTGGTGTTGGCCTTCGGCGGCGGCGTGTCCGCGCTCTACGGTGACGCGCCGCCAGCCGCCGCGCGGCGGACCGGTCGCCTGCTCCGCATCGGCGCCGCGGTCGTGCCGCTGGGGTTCGCGCTGTCGGCCATCTCGCCGCACGAGGGCGATCCGGGCGCCGCCGTCTGGCTGGTCCCGGCCGGGGCGCTGGCGCTGATCGCCGGCTTGGCCAGAACGACCGTACGGGCCTGGAAAGTCGAATCGGCCGGCTCGGGCGGATCGGATTGACGGCCGGCTCGCGTCCGCGGCCCTAATGCCTTACGCTCAACCGTTTAGCGGCGCGATGGCCGAAACCTACCCTTCGAAATTCGGAAAATACATCCTTCTCAAGCCGATGGCGCGAGGGGGGATGGGGGAGATCTACCTCGCGGCCACCGGCGACCTCGGCTTCCAGAAATTCTGCGTCATCAAGAAGGTGATCGCCGAGAAGACCGATCGCGTGAAGGCGAACCGGTTTCTCGACGAGGCCAAGGTGGTCCTGCGGCTGGCCCACGCCAACCTGGTGCCGACTTTCGATGCCGGCGAGGTCGACGGCGAGTTCTTCATCGCCATGGAGCTGGTCGAGGGGAAGGACCTGCGCGAAATCTGGAATCGCTGCGTTCGGACGCGAACCCGCATCCCGCTCGACGTCGCGCTACACGTCGGGCGCGAGATCGCGCGCGCCCTGGCCTACGTGCACAGCAACGGCGACCTGCACCTGGTCCACCGCGACGTCGCGCCCCCCAACATCCTGGTCAGCTATTTCGGTGAGGTGAAGCTGACCGACTTCGGCCTGGCGCGCAGCGTCCTCAAGCAGGAACAGACCGCGCCGGGGGTGGTCTTCGGGCGCGCGTCGTACCTGTCGCCCGAACAAGCGCGCGGCGAGATCGCCGACGCCCGCACCGACATCTACAGCCTCGGGATCGTGCTGTGGGAGCTGGTGACTGGCAACCAATACCTGCAGCTCGCCAACCTCGATCCCGCCACCGCCATGTCGCTGGTGCGCCACCCGCGCGTGCAGCCGCCCTCGTCGAAGGCCCCCTGGATCACGCCCAATCTCGACGCGCTCTTGATGCGCGCCCTGGCCCCGGCCCGCGAGGATCGCTTTCAGTCGGCCGAGGAGCTGCGCAAGGCGCTCTCCGAGATCATCGCCCAGATTTCTCCGCGCGCCGACGCCGAACGCGCCGCGGATTTCCTGCGCGGCCTCTATGACACCGCGATCAAAGAGGAGCGCTCCGAGCGCGTCAAGCTGCTGGCGGGCAGCGCCGCGCTGTTCACGCCGCCCCCGACCGAACGGGCGACCGAACGTCCTTCGGGCCGCGTCGCGGTGCCGTTGGCCGCGCTCGACCTCGGCAGCACCAAGCTGCAGTTCCCGAGCGAAGAGGACGAGGGGGCGGGGGTCGATTTCACCGGACGGGTGATCGACAGCCGCTACCGCGTGATCCGCAAGATCGGCGAAGGCGGGATGGGGACAGTGTACGCGGGCGAGCACGTCGAGATCGGCAAGGGGGTGGCGATCAAGGTGCTGCATCCGGCCTACTCGACGCAGAAGGATCTGGTCGAGAGGTTCCGGCGCGAGGCGCGCGCGGCCTCGCGGATCGGGCATCCCAACATCATCGATGTGACCGACTTCGGGTCGACCGAGGACGGCTGCGCCTATTTCGTGATGGAGCACCTCGACGGGATCGACCTGGCCGACGTGCTCTCGCACGAGCGGCGGCTGGCGCCGGCACGCTGCTGTCAGATCGCGATCCAGATCTGCCGCGCGCTCTCCGCCGCTCATGCCGCCGGCGTGATCCACCGCGATCTCAAACCCGAGAACATCTTCCTGGTCGCCCGCGACGGGCAGGCCGACTTCGTCAAGGTGCTCGACTTCGGTATCGCGCGCAGCATGGGCCGCGCACGTCGGCTCACCAACCCGGGCGTCGCGATGGGGACGCCCGAATACATGGCCCCCGAGCAGGCCGAGGGGGGCGCCGTCGATCACCGCAGCGACATCTTCTCGGTGGGGGCGCTGCTCTACGAGATGGTGACCGGCTCGCCGCCGCAGCGCACGCGTGACAAGGAGCTGATCCCGCCGCGCGGGATCAAGGCCGACGTCCCCGAGGAGCTGGAGCGGATCATCGTGCTGGCGCTGGCGGCCGATCCGGCCGGCCGGTACCAGAGCATGGCACAGCTCGAATACGATCTCGTCAAGTCGATGTTCGGCCGCCCGCGCGCGGTGGCTGAGCTGCTCGGCCTCCACGAGCCCGAGCCGCGGGGCGTGGTGCCGACGGCCGAGTCGCCGCTCTTCGAAGGGGCGCCCACCGGTGTGATCAAGCGGCGGTCGACGCCCGATCGCCGGTCGGATGCCCCGCGTGGGCAGGCCATCGGCTACCTGCGTGAGACCGCCGTGATGTCCGACCGCGCCGTGGACGGGCGGCGCGGTCGCGGCGAGCGGGGCGATTACCGAGAATCGGGCTCAGCCGATCCGATCGCCCAAGGTTCTCCGGACGGATTGACGGCCACGATCGATCGGTCTGGCTCGACGGTGCACGGGGGCCGGCGCTTCCTCAGCACTTTCGCCGTGCTGGTGGTGGTGGCCGCCGCGGCGGTGCCGATCTACCGCCGGCTTCCGTGGAACCCGCGGGCCCGTTCCACCACCAACCTGCTGCCGACCGCGGTCGCCTCGGTGCCCGCGCCGGCCCCGCGTCCCGAGGTCGATCCGCGCGCGCAACGTCTCCGCAGCGGCGTCGCCGAGGTCGAGCGCCTGCTGGGCGGGACGTTCGGGGTCGCGCAACTACCGGCGCTGGAGGATCGCCTGGGCCGACTTCGGGCCGACGGGGGCGGCGCCATCGCCGACGCGCTCTCCGAGCGGGCCAAGGCGCAGCTCCTGAAATCCGCCGAGGACGAGCTCGATCGCGGCGCTATCGAGTCGGGGGTGACGCACTACCGGATTGCGCTCGGCCTCGACTCGCACGCGGGCGGCGAGGCGGTCCTGGCGAACCTCTTGCGCGCGCACGCGCAGGCGGCGTTCGCGGCGGCGCGGCCCAGCGACGCGATTCGCTGGGCGCGCTCGGCCATCGAGCTCGACGCAAGCGATGCGGCCGCCCACGCGCTCTTGGCAGACAGCCTGCACGCGGCGCGCGAAGACAGCGAAGCGGTCGCCGAATACCAGAAGGCCATCGCCGCTCAGCCCGGCGATCACAAATTCAAGCGCGGTCTCGAACGCGCGCGGCGGGCGCTGGCGGCGGGCGGAGCGGTGGGTGCCGCGTCCGGCAAGTCGACCCACCCGTCCCGCGCCAAGAAACCGGCCCAGAGCTCCGATTCGACACCGGTCGCCACATCGGCCGCGCCGGCCGCCACATCGACCACGCCGGCCGAAGACGCGCCCGCGGCCCCCGCGCCGACCGCAACGCCGCCGGTCGACAAGGATTCGGCGGGCGAAGCGCCTCCTGCCGAATCGCCCCCGCCCCCAGCCGACAAGCCCGACAAGCCCGACAAGCCCGACAAGCCCGAGCAAGTCGAGCCACCGGATCAGCCGATTCAACAACGCGAGCGCGCGCCGAAGGCCGAGCCCGGCGACGACAAAGCCGACCCTTCAGCGCCGGTTCAGGCGGCTCCCGACGAGCAGCATTAGCTGCATCGCCAACGCGCGATCGCCTTCGAGCTTGAGCCGTCCGTCGAGCAGGGGTTGCATGGGCGCGATCTTGCCTGCGCGCAGCCCTTCGAAGGTCGTGCCATCCAAGCGCAGCGTCGTGCGCGGGCGCCCGGCGGCCACACCCGCTTTGCCGAACCCGACGTCGAGCGCCCAGCGCCGCCGCCGTTTTCCCTCGATCTCCAGCAGCATGCGCCCCGAGATCTGGCGAACCAGATCGACGTCGCGCGGATCGATG
>DASRLC010000414.1:0-4889 GCA_035648655.1 Polyangia bacterium | reverse complement strand
ATCCGACACCTCGCCTACCTGCGCGACAGGCACCCGCGCAAACGCAAGCTCGTCGCGGCGCTGGGGTACTTCCGGCGTCATCGCCAGCGAATGCGATATGCGAGATTTGCCCGCCGCAAGCTCCCGATCGGCGCGGGTCTCGTCGAGGCGGCGTGCAAGACGCTGGTCACGCAACGGCTCAAACGCTCGGGGATGCGATGGCGCACCGACGGTGGCCAAGCGATCCTCACCCTCCGCGCCCTCGAGCAGAGCGGACGCTTCGATCGCGCCTGGCGCATGCTCGCCGCCACCTACGTCCACGCCATCCGCCTGCCCGACAATGTCATCGACCTCGCCTCACGCAGGCCGCGCCACTGACCTGTCAGGATGAGAGTTACACCCTGACCTTTTCCATCAAAGATCACCGCATCCTGTTCGCCTCCGCCTCGCTTCAGCAAGAAGCTATTTCTCCACAGGATTTCCCGATCGATTCCGATCCCTTGGCCGCTATCCGATCGGCATTTGCCGCTAGACCTTTCCGCGCGACCGTTCGTCGGCCGGTTACCCGCCCCGGCTCGACACGAACTCCACCGCCCGCACGCGACTGGAGGGACGCAGAAGATGGTAGAGACGGGCGCGCCACTGTCGATCTGGCCACGGGTCGAGCAGGAGCTCCCGCACCAGGTTCGGATCTTCCCGCGGTACGTCATGGTACCCGGTTCGGAGGAAGGCGCTCTGCGGTGTCCAGGCGTCGGCCTGAGGGAAGAAGGCCACCACGTCGCTCTCGATCGGCACGCGCACCGGAGGGCTGTCCCGATCGGCCAATTTTGCGAAGATCAGGCCCGCCAGATCGTTCGGGCGCCCCAAAGCCAAATGGCCGAGCTGGGTACAGCGCGGATTCATCTCGATGAGATAAAAAAGACCGGTCGACGACTCGATCATGAAGTCCAGACCGCAGAACCCCGTGAGCTCCAATCGTTCGACCAAACGTCGGGCCGCAAGACTCACCTCTTCATTTTCGATCGCTCGCACCACGAGGGCGGCACCGGTTGCGCCTTGCGAGGCCAATACTTCGACCGCCACGACGCCCAGCACCTGTCCGTGCCAACAGGCGACCATCGCATTGGCGGGACGCCCTTCGATCATTCGTTGGATTGCAATCACGGATCTGGCGCGACGGGTCCATTCCCACAGCGCGATCGGGTCCTGATTCACGATTAATCTCTTGCAAGCGGCGATCACTCCGCTTGGGTGTGACAATATGCGATAGCACGCTATGGCCTCGTCCTCCGAGCGCGCAATCTTGATCCCGTTGCCGCCCCAGGTATCATCGAGCTTCAAGACTGCGGACGAAGAATGCTTGAACCAACCCCGGACATCGCTTTCCGAGATGACCGTCCGGGTCTCGGGAACCCGGATTCCCAAACCGCTCGCGAACTCCAACAGGCTTTCCCGGTGGCGCGTGGTGGGGTATCCTGTCGGCGGTCCCAAGGAGCCTTCGATGAGTGGACGAAGATCTGGCCGGCCGTTGTGAAGCTCATGTATCTGCCAGACCGCGCGATCGTCACAGGGAACGAGAAAGTCCGAGCCTTCGGCTCTTATAGCTTCTTCGATCGAGTTCAACGGGGTCAGCCGATTATAGAGATAAATTCTCTCCAGACCGGTCACATGCGTAAGAACGTGTCCACGCGGACAGACCGCGGAGACACGGCACCCATAGCCGATGAGCCGCATGGCCAACCGGGCGGAGGCAGGCCACCATACCGTAGCGGACAAAAGCACCGCGGGACGCGATCGGCTTTTCAAGATCACTGCCTAGAAACAAAATATCACGAATCGATTCGGTCGTCGCACGGCGGCCCGACAGGCGTGCCGCCAGAGATCGCTTAGAAGGAAGGTGTCGTGAAGCCCATCGTCGAAGTTGCCATTGTTGGAGCTGGTCCGTACGGGCTTTCGATCGCCGCGCATCTAGCGAAGGCGAACGTTCCGCATCGAATCTTCGGATATCCGATGCAGAGCTGGAAGAGCCACATGCCGAAAGGGATGTTTCTCAAGTCGGAGGGTTTTGCCTCCAATCTCTACGACCCGGATCAGGCATTCACGTTGGCGCGATATTGCCGAGAGAAAAATCATCCGTACGCCGACGTGGGCCTGCCGGTGCCTCTCGAGATCTTCGCCGCCTACGGGGCCGAGTTCCAACGACGCCTGGTTCCGAACCTCGAAGCGTCGGAGATATCCTCGCTCCGCCGAACGGCGGGCTGCTTCGAGCTGACCACCGAGAATGGCGAAGAGCTTCAGGCCCTCAAAGTGATCGTGGCCGCTGGGATTTCCTATTTCAGTCATTTGCCCGCTGCTTTGGAGCATCTGCCCGGCGCGCTCGTTACCCACAGCTCGCAGCACAGCGACTTGTCCGGCTTTCGCGGCCGCAGAGTGGCGGTGATCGGCGCCGGGGCGTCGGCGGTGGACGCCGCCGCGATACTTCATGAATCTGGCGCCGAGGTAGAGCTCATTGCGCGCGCGTCCGACATTGCGTTCCACGATCCGCCCGTCGAACCGCGTCCGTTGTGGCAACAAATCATCAACCCCCGATCAACCATTGGCCTCGGTTGGCGATCGCGGCTATGCACGGATACTCCGCTTTTGTTTCACGCCATGCCGGCCAAGTTTCGCTTCAGAGTGTTGAAGAGTCATTTGGGTCCTGCTCCCGGGTGGTTTGTGAAACACAAGGTCGTCGGCCATATGTCGATGCACCTCGGGGCGATCCTCACCCAGGTCGTGGCGCGTCGTGATCGGGTCTTTCTAAAGTTGAGTTCGCGTGGCCGAGACGAGGAGATCGTCGTGGATCACGTGATTGCCGGAACGGGGTATCGCGTGTCGCTACAGAGACTCGCATTGCTGGATGACGATTTGCGAAGACAAATTCGGGCCGTCGACGAGGCCCCGGTGTTGAGCCGCACCTTCGAATCGTCGGTCGCCGGGCTCTATTTCGTAGGGCTGGCCGCGGCGAGCTGTTTTGGTCCACTGCTGCGATTCGCCTGCGGCGCGGAATTTACGGCGAGGCACCTGTCGAGACACCTGACGCGGGCCGGGCGTCGTAACCCATGAAATTGCGCGGACGGGAGCGTCGAGCGCCCGCCACGAATCATGGTCACCTCCTGGGCTCCGACGAAGGGACAAACGCACCGAGTCCACGAAGCGATCGACATCCCGCGCACCGTCTGCAAAGGTCAAGATTCGGACGAACCGTCTTTGACAGCAATCCAGGACGACAAGTCAGCCGTCGGCGACCTCAACCAGCTCCGTACACCTGAGCAACGCCGGATCCGCCTTGTGCTGCGAGCAAAAGTCGGGCTTCGATGGCGCTCGTGCCCTATTTCCACGGCGTTTTCGTCCTTGGCCAAGACGGCTCGGACGATATCACGGCGATCTGCAGGTGTCGCAAAACTGAGCTTTTGCCGGAGGTCGTCGAGCGCCACCCGCAACACATTGGCGGTCGCGTCCCGGGAGGGGCGCTCACGGAGGGCAACCTTGGCGGCCTCGATCGACTGCTTCACCGCGGTCCGATCCTTGGACAGACGAACCAGTTCCTTGTCGAGGACCGAGTCGGTGATGAGCCCGCGGCCGAAGCGTTCGAGGAGAAGTTCTTCTGCGCGGACCAGCTGCTTCTGCTTTGACCTTTTGGGTGTAACTCTCATCCTGACAGGTCAGTGGCGCGGCCTGCGTGAGGCGAGGTCGATGACGTTGTCGGGGAGGCGGATGGCGTGGACGTAGGTGGCGGCGAGCATGCGCCAGGCGCGATCGAAGCGTCCGCTGTGCTCGAGGGCGGGCAGGGTGAGGATCGCTTGGCCACCGTCGGTGCGCAATCCCATCCCGGAGCATTTGAGCCGTTGCGTGACCAGCGTCTTGCACGCCGCCTCGACGAGACCCGCGCCGATCGGGAGCTTGCGGCGGGCAAAGCTCGCATATCGCATTCGCTAGCGATGACGCCGGAAGTACCCCAGCGCCGCGACGAGCTTGCGTTTGCGCGGGTGCCTGTCGCGCAGGTAGGCAAGGTGTCGGATCACCTTTGCGATGCCGTCGGGGTCGTGGCGAGCGTGTGCCGGTGCTTCTGGAATTCGGCCTGACAGCGCAAGCTCGCCTCGCCGTACACGGCCTTTAGGAGCCGCGCAGAGATTGTCATTTCAGGCTGACGCATGTGGCGTGATGACGTAGTTCCAATCGCCGTGGAAGGTTGCGGGCTTGATGTTGAGAGTGCCGAACTCGGTCTTGGTGAACTCGACGCCGAGGGGATAGGTCCGCTCGTCGAGTTTGGCTTTGATCGTCAGGCCAGCCTGCGTGGTGGTGTTCGCGATGAGGTTGACGATGACGTCGTGGGTGAGCAACGGCCGACCGCGCCAGTTCTGCGTAATGTGGCAGAACATGCGGTGCTCGATCTTGTTCCACTTGCTCGTGCCGGGTGGGAAGTGGGCGACCGTGATGCGGATGCCGGTTTCGTCGGCAAGACGCTGGAGAGCCATCTTCCATCCTCGCGAGCGTGCGGCGTTGCTGCCACCGCTGTCGGCCGTGATCATCAGGTCCGTGGCCTCGGAATAGCGGCGCGAACCCATGTTGCGCCACCACGCGCGAATCGCAGCGACCGCGAAATCCGGCGTATCGTGGTCGACGCCGACGTTGACCCAACCCTCGTTGCCGTAGACGTCGTAGACCCCGTAGGGGATGGCCTTGCCGACGCGGGGATCGGGGAAATCGTGCATCTGGACCGGCTCGGGTGAGCAGCGGCATCTGGGCTGAGGGGCCGGGGCCGGATTTCGATCGAGATCGTTGAGGGGAAAAAGAACGAGCCCCCTCGGACTCTTTTCGCAAGTTTCTTGAGGGGGCTCGTTCTTTTTCCCCTCAACGATCTCGATCGA
>DASRLC010000413.1:0-7149 GCA_035648655.1 Polyangia bacterium | reverse complement strand
CCCATACGCACAACGCCAGCAAGCTCGCGGTTCACTTCAAGGCCTCGGGTGGCAACCCGGTGTTCCTCGAGCACGCGCTGCCGACCGGCACCAACCACCTCTACCTCCGGGTGTACGTTTATTTGATGAACGCGATGGGGGATCTGCCGATGAGCGGCGGCGACAACCACGAGACGCTGCTCGGCCTCACCGCTGATCCCACGAACGACAACACGCAGGTTCGCTTCGGCCAGATCAAGGGCGTGATTGGGACCAATCAGCTCCCGAGCGACAATATCGCCCCGCTGATGGCGCAGTGGTACTCGGGCCCCGTGATCTCGGCCGGCGCCTGGCACTGCCTCCAGGTCGAATTCGATGGCAGCGCGGCCTACAACACACTCAACGCTTATTCGGATGGAACGCTGATCCATTCGATCAAGGCTGCCACCGACTGGCAGAACGGCCCCCTGCCGGCGACTTGGATGAGCGGAATGTTCACCGACATCCTGCTGGGTTGGCAAAGCTTCAGCAGCCTGGCCAACGACGTTTGGATGGACGATCTCGCCCTCGGCACGGGCCCCATCGCCTGTAGCTAGAGCTGCGCGCGTTCGATGTCACTCACCGGGCTTGTCGTTCGAAGCCGCATCCTCGGCATAGCCGCGAATTTGTCACCGCGCGTTTCGGCAATCCCGATCTCATCGTGAACGGTAACACCACGAGCGGCCTTGTGGGAAAGCGCCACTGGCCGATCGATTTTTGAGTCGAACGTATGCCAGTCGGTCCGGGCAGCCCTTGCAGACCATGAAGTGCATCGACCTGTTCCACAGCGCGGAGCTCGATCGCATCGTGAAGCGCTACGCCAAGAAGGGCAGACGAAGATGAGGCGAACGCGAAAGGCGGCACCCGATCGCGCTCAGGCCCACAGCCGTGCGGCGATGGCGCCCGGCGCTTCGATCGGCAGCAGGTGGCCGGCGGCGGGAACAGTCACGATCTCGCCGCGACGCTCGCCGCGTGCCGCGGCGGGGATAATGCGGTCGTCGGCGCCGTCGAGCCAGGTGAGCGGGCAGGCGATCGAGGCGAGCCGGTCGGTCAGATCCGTCGCGGCCACGATCTCGAAGTCGGCCCGCGTGATCTCGGGCGGTGCCAGCGCGCCGGCCGCCAGGAAGCCGCGGCGCACGGCGGGCTTGGCGCTGGGCGACAGGCCGTGGTCGGCGATCCAGGTCGTGGCGCCGGCCGGATCGTCGCGCAGCAGGCGCTGCAGCTCGGGATCGACCGGCATCCGGGGCGCCGCCGCGCACAGGATCAACCCGCGCACTTTGTCGGGCCAGGCCAGCGCGGCCTCCAGCGCGACCAGCGCGCCCATCGAATGCGCCACCAACACCGCCGGTCCCAGGCAGAGCGCGCCGCACAGCTCGCCGACCGCGTCGCGGTAGCGCGCCATTGACAGACCGGCGGTACCGTCCAGCGCGCGGCCATCGGTCTCGCTGGGGCCGTGGCCCGGCAGATCGATGGCGATCGCGTGGCCGGCGCGCGCCGCCCGCGCCATCACCATCATCCAGATCGCGGAGCGCGCGCCGGCGCCGTGGATGAAGACCGCCGAGGGCGCGTTTTTTCTCCGCTCACCGCGCTCGGCGTAGTGGACGCGGCCGGCGTGAGCCAGATGGACGTAGGGCACGCGCGCTCCGGTGGCGGTTAGCCGGCCGCCTTGAGCTTCTTGACGGCGGCGATCAGCGCCGGGACGGCCTTCTCCCAGGTCTCGCAGAGGCCGTAGTCGGCGACCTGGAAGATGGGCGCCTCGGGATCCTTGTTGATCGCGACGATCACCTTCGAACCCTTCATGCCGGCCAGGTGCTGGATGGCGCCCGAGATGGCGACCGCGATGTAGAGCTGCGGCGCCACCACCTTGCCGGTCTGGCCGACCTGAAGATCGTTGGGGACCATCCCGGCGTCGCAGGCGGCGCGGCTGGCGCCGAGCGCGCCGCCCAACAGATCGGTCAGCTCCTCGAGGACTTTGAAGTTGGCCCCTTCGCGCATCCCGCGCCCGCCGGAGACCACCACCTTGGCTTCGCCCAGATCGGGTCGCGCGCTCGCCGTGGCGTGCAGGCCGAGGAGCTCGGCCCCCATGGCATCGACGGTGGACACCGCGACGGTCTCGATCGCGCCGGCGCCACCCGGCGCGGCCGGCGGGAAAGCCGTCTGCCGGACGCTGGCCACCAAAACCGGCCCCGAAATTTCGACCTCTTCGATGGCGTTGCCGGCGTAGGCCGGCCGCCGAAAACGGTTGGCCGCCGTGACGGCCGTGATGTCGGAGGCCATCCCCGCGCCGAGCAACGCCGCCGCCCGCGGCAGCACGTCTTTGCCGGTCGAGGTCGCCGTCCCGAGCAGCGCGCCCGCGCCCGCGCGCTTGACCGCGTCGGCCAGCTGCGGCGCCCAGGTCTCCGCCAGCGGGGCGCCCAGGGCCGCGCCTTCGTACGCCAACACGCGCGCCGCGTACTTGGCGGCGTCGGCGGCCGCCGCGCCAATGACCGCGCCGATCACCACCGCCACTAGGTCGCCGCCCTGTTGCTTGGCCAGCGCCGCGCCGGCGGTCAGCGCAGGCAGCGAGGCCGAGCGAATCCCTTTTTCGTCCGACTCGCAGAAGACGACCACCGCCGGCATCAGATCACCTTGGCTTCGTCGTGCAGCTTGGCGACCAGCTCGTCGACCGAGGCAACCTTGGCGCCGGCCTTGCGCACCGGCGGCGCCTGGTAGGACTTCACGACCATCGCGGCCTTGGCGTCGGCGCCCAGCTCGCCGAGCGGCAGCTCTTTGATCTCTTTCTTCTTGGCCGCCATGATCCCCTTGAGGGAGGCGTAGCGCTGCGTTTCTTCCCACTCGGCGTCCGCGCCGGCCAGCGCCTCGTTGCGCACGGCCTTCTTGCCGATGATGCGCAGGTCGACGGTGACCACGGCCGGCAGCCGGACCCGCTTCTCTTCCACCCCGGCGTCGACCTCCCGGGTGACGGTGGCGCTCTGGCCGTCGGCGGCCAGGTGGATGCTGGCCAGGAACGTCGCCTGCGGCCAACCCAAAAGCCCGGCCAGGATCTGCCCGACCTGGTTCGAATCTCCGTCGACTGTCTGCTTGCCCAGCACCACCAGATCCGGTTTCTCCCGTGCGACCAGCGCGGCGAGCACCCGGGCCACCGAAAGCGCATCGAGCGTGGCGTCGTCGCCGCCAATCAGAATCGCGCGATCGACGCCCATGGCCAGCACCCCGCGCAGCTGTTGCCCGACCTCCTTGGGGCCGATGGCGACCGCCACCACCTCGCCCGAGCGCTCGCCGCCCTTGCCCTTCTCGGTCAGACGCAGGGCGGTCTCGACGGCGTACTCGTCGAAGGTGTTGAGCTGCCAGCTCGCCGCCGACAGATCGATCTGCCCCCCGGCCAGCTTCAACTTGTGCTCCGGGTTGGGGACCCGCTTGCACGTCACCAGGATCTTCACGGTCTGATTGTAAGATCGGATCGGCTGGGCGAAAGCTTTACCCCACCGCCAACCGCAGGGCTTCTTCGAGGCACATCAGGATCTCGTCGTCGATGTCGACCAGGTAGACAGTGGAGGGCTTGGGCTGCCGGTGGGCCCGCAGCTCGTCGACCATGGCACGCGCCGCATCCGCTGGATCGACGCCGCCGAGGCCGGTCCCCATCCCCGGGATGGCGATGACCTCCAGACTGTTGCGGGCGGCCGCCAGCAACGCGGCCCGGGTGGCGCGGCGGACGTTCTCGACGCCGATCTTCATCCCCGGCTGCTCCATGGTCGGCGCGTGGATGACGGCCTTGGCGAACAGGGTGCCGGCGTTGGTGACCACCGCGGCGCCCACCGCGATGGGTGCCAACGACATGGCCTCTTTCTGGATCGCCGGCCCGCCCTTGCGCGACAGCGCGGCCGACACGCCGCCACCCATAATTCCTAACGAATTTGCTGGGTTAACAACGGCATCGACGGCCAGTTGGGTGATGTCCGACTTAGCGAGATGGATCTGCATGAATAGGGGAAGGCCGGGCTGGCGCCGTACATTAACATTTTGGCGCGCCCAATCGCAAAATCTGAAGCGCCCAGCCGGCGCGCCAGGCAAAAACCAGCGCAGCTAGGCAAAACCAACGTCGCTAGGCGAAAATCAGATCCAACTCCAGCGCGACCTTCTGGGCGTCGGCCGAGCGGGCCACCGAGAGCTCCTGGACGACCAGCCCGCGGGCGGTGTCCAGCATCCGGCGCTCGCCGAACGACAGCGGCTTCATGCCTTTGAGGCGATACAGGTCCCGGAAGACCTCCGCCACCTCGAACAGCGAGCCGGACTTGATCTTCTCCATGAACCCCCGGTAGCGGCGGTTCCAGGTCTGCCGGTCGACGTGGATCTCTTTGTCCCGAAGGATCTCCATCACCTCGGCGATCTCGTCGCGCCCGGCGATCCGCCGCAGGCCGACCTGATCGGCCTTGTCCGTCGGCACCATGATCCGCAGGCCGGTCTCGAGACCCTGCAGGACGTAGAAGTGCTGGATCTTGCCGTAGACCTCTTTCTTCTCGATCCCCACGATCTCGGCAACGCCCCGAGACGGGTAGACGGCTTTGTCACCAATTACGAATTCGGTTGTCACGGCGTGGACCTCCTCGGGTTCCTGATTTCGGAATCTCCCCACGGGCGCCCCGGCTCTCTTACTACAGCCGCACCGGTATCAGGCGCGCTTACGTTCACCTACAACGTACGCGCTCGCGGATTGCGATGTCAAGCGCTACGCGGAAGGGCGCTGGCTCCGGAAAATGCGGTATGTTGCGCCGCGCATGGCGCGCTATGCGTTCGAGGATCAGGTGGCGGCCGTCCCCCAGCGCTCGGGCGGGGGATGGAAGCAGCTTTTCTGGTTCGCGGTCGCCGCGACCGGGCTCGGCTTTGCCGGCTACGTCTATGCCGTCCCGTATCAGAAGATGGAGCACGCCGTCGGGACGCGGCAGGCCGAGCTGACCTCCGCCCGCAGCACCGCCGACCAGGCCACCGCCGAGCGAGACAAGCTCAAGGCGCAGGTCAGCAAATACACCGGCGCCGAAAAGGACAAGGCCGAGGCCGACGCGAAGCGCAAGACCACCGCCGACGCGCTGGCCAGCGGGCTACGGCCGGGGCTGGAGGAGCTGGGCGCGACGGTGACCGTCGATGGCCCCGTCCTGCTGGTCAATTTTCTGGCGCCCAAGGTGATCGACGCCAACGGGATCGACGTCTCGGAGGCGGGGCAGGCGGCGCTCAAGATCCTGGCCGGCGCGGCCAAGAAAGAAGAGGCCAAGGTACGCATCACGGCGCGGACCTCGTCGGCGCAGCCGCCCAAGGAATTGCGCAGCCTGTTTCACACCGCCGGTGAGATGCGGGCGGTGCGGGCGGCGCGGGTCATGACGGCGCTGGAGGACGCCGGGCTGCCGGCGGCGCACGTTCAGATCGTCGGCGCCCCGGACAAACCGGCGCCGCGGGTGGGGCGCGGTAAGAAGGCCCCGCCGCCGCCCGACCACCTCGAGCTCGAAGTCGAGCCGGAATAATTGCGGTGCCGCGGCGGGCGGTGCTGTGGGGGGCGGTGATCTGCGGCCTCTCGACGCCGGCGCGGGCCTATGACTTTTCGATCGATCTGCGCACCATCGGGCAGGGATATCAGGTGCGGGGCTTCGCGCCCGACGGAAGCAACGAGCTGCTCTCCCGCCGTCGACTGACGCAATACATGGACCTGTCGGTGACCGACCTCGGCTCGGAGGCCTGGCACGGCGAAGACGGTGGGCGGAACCTGTTCACCTTCGAGGCCTCGTTGCGCCTCGACAGCGACTTCGGTGGCTACACGTTGAACGCGCCCACCGGTACCGCCGCCATCCCCGAGCTGCGCCAGAGCGAGATCGACATCCTCTACGCCTTCGTGGCCGGGCGGAACGTGGGCGGGCGGTTGGACTTCCAACTCGGCCGGCAGATCCACTTCGACCTGATCGACTTCTACGCCTTCGATGGCGCCGACGCGGTCTTTCACCTGACGCGGACCTTCGCGGTCGAGGCCTTCACGGGGACCGAGGTGAACGGCGATCGGCCGCTGTCGTCGCCGATCTACGAGCTGGACGGCACCAGCGCCGGCTCGCGCGATCCGGCCACCCGCCCGGATCAAAACGCCGAGCTGCGACCGCTGGCCGGCGCGGCGCTAATCGCCGGCGACACGGGCGACCCGCTGTCGGCGCGCCTGTCCTACCGCCGCATGTGGTCGGACACGGCCGACCGGCAGCCGGGCGAGCCGGAGAGCGGCGTCAACCAGGAGGTGGTGGCGCTGACCGCCACGGCCGCCTGGCACAACCGCGTCTACCTGACCGGCGGTCTCCGCTACAACTTGCTGTTCGCCGAGCTCGACGACGAGCAGCTCGCGCTGCGGGTTCGCCTGACGCCGCGCCAGTGGTTGACGCTGGAGCACGACTACCTGGCGCCGACCTTCGACGGCGACTCGATCTGGAACATCTTCTCGACCGGCGCCTACCGCGATCTGCGCGCCAGCTACGAAGTCGGCCTGCCCGGCGGCGTCAAGGCCTACGCGCGCGCCTTCGCCCGCTTCTTCCTGAGCACCGACGACGAGATCGCGACGACTGGTCCCTACGCCGGGATCGACGTCGGCGCGGAGGCACCCGGCGGGCGCTTCGCGGGCGGCGGCAGCCTGGGCGCGGCCTGGCGGCGCGGCGGCGGCATGTTGCGCGCCGACGGCTACTGGGACGACGGCTACGGCGGCCGCAAGATCGGCCTCGACGCCACCGGGCGTGTCGCGGTCCGACCGCCGATCGAGCTGGAAGGGCGGCTCACGGGCTATGCCTGGCGTTCGGACCTGCAGCCCGCTACCAGCGGCAGCGGCGTGGTGTTCGGCGCGCAGGCCGGTGGCCGGTTTCACGTCGGCCTGGGCCAGCACCTGCACCTGCTGCTGGAGGACAATGTCGGGACCTACTACCGCAGCCAGTTCCGCGGCCTGGCCATGTTCGAAGTGGACGCCTCGCTATGAAGCGCTGGGCCTCGTCCCTGGCGTTTGGCGCCGCGCTGGCGGTCGGTGTGGCGGGTGGCCTTCTCGCCGGCCTGTCGGGGCGGGCGGCCTCGGCCTCGCCGGCGACCACGCAGGGCTCGCCGGTCGCGCCCGTGGTTCCGTCG
>DASRLC010000412.1:0-10571 GCA_035648655.1 Polyangia bacterium | reverse complement strand
ATTCCGTAGCGGGAAACGACACAACCGGCTCACCGCGGGTCGCGACGAAACCGCGTGTGCCGAGCAGGCGCCGCGCCGCTCAGCCGAATCGCTGCTGCGCGCGGGCTTTGGCCCGGGCGGCCTCGATCTCCCGATTGCGTGTCGGCGCCGTGGTCACCATCTCGTGCACCAGGCGATGCGCCACCTCGTAGACGTCGTCGACCGCCTGGTTGAAGGCCGCTTCGTTGGCCTTGGACGGCGCCGTGAAGCCGCTCAGCTTGCGCACGAACTGCAGCGAGGCCGCGCGGATCTCGTCGTGGGTGGCGGGGGGATCGAAGTTGAACAGGATCTTGATGCTCCGGCACATGGTTCGCCTCCGCCCAAAGGATACGACAGCCCAGCGGCGACGGACCTTTGATCCGATTCTCCGATTCGCCCGATTCTCCGATTCGCCCATTCGCCGATTCTCCGATTCGCCACCCGCCGGTTCGGCAGCTCGGTCGCGATTGACTTTGTGCGGAGCGGGCAACTATGTTGCCGCCAACCCCCCCCCAATGAAAAAAGCGAACGCCCAAAACAGCCTTTTGACGAGCGGCATTTTGATGATCCTGGCGGCGACACTGGCCCCTGCCGCGGCCCACGCCCAGGCGAATCCCACCTTCCAGTTCGGCAAGCCCGATGAGGTCAAGAAGGACGATAAGAAGGACGAGAAGCCCAAGGTCGTGTGGAAGGTCCAGGCCAAGGCCGGCGTTCTTCTGACCAGTGGCAACTCCTCGAGCCAGAACGCCACATTGGGCCTGGATGCCTCCCGCAAAGAGGGCAACAACAAGCTCGCGCTCGACGGCGGCCTGGCCTACGGGCGCTCGACGCTGATTGCGCCGATCTACGACACCGGCGTTCCGACGCAGATCGACGGGATCTCCCGCGAGTCGATCACCACCACCAACAACTGGTTCTCGAAGGGCCGCTATGACCGTTTCTTCACGGCCAACAACGCCGGCTACGCCAGCGCCGAGGCCGCAGCCGACAGGATCGCCGGCAAGACGTTCTTCGGCGGGGGTCAGGCCGGCTACAGCCGCCAGCTCCTCGCGGACAAGCTCCAGCTGCTGGTCGCCGAGATCGGGTACGATTTCTCCTACGAGAGCTACGTCCAGCAGCCGGGCAAAACGCTCGACGCGGTGAGCATCCACTCGGCGCGGCTGTTCGTGGGCGACACGCTGAAGCTGACCGCCGCCACCGGGATCTCGGCCAGCATCGAAGCCTTTTTCAACCTCAACAAGGAAGGCGCGGCCCTCAACGTGAACAGCGGCCAGCCCGGCGTGGACGCCTTCAAGGACACGCGCATCATCGGCAAGGCCGCGCTCACCACCAACCTGCACAAGCAGCTCAGCATCGCGTTCGGCTTCACGCTGCGCTACGACCAGAACCCGGCGCCGTTGCCGGTGCCGTCGGGCGCCGCCGCCGGCGCGGGCTACGCGGCCGGCTTCCAGCCGTTCGCAGACAAGGTCGATACCATGACCGAAGCCACGCTCATCTACACGTTCCTCTAAGACGAAATGGCGACGACCTCGGCTCACAGGTGGCGGTTCTTTCGGGCCGGGGGTTTCGACCAGGTCAAGATCTCCTCCGGGCAAGATCTCGCCAACCTCGACTCGCTGGATCAGAAGCTCTGGGTGGCGCTGGCCTGCCCGACCCGGGGTCTCGACCTCGACCCGCGCACCGCGGAGCTCCTCGACACCGACAAGGACAGCCGGATTCGGGTCCCCGAGCTGATCGCCGCCGCCAAGTTCGCCTGCGAGAACCTCAAGCAGCCGAACGATCTGCTGACCGCGACGTCGGAGCTGAAGCTGACCGCCATCAACGACGCCACGCCGGTGGGCAAGACGCTCCTGGCTGCCGCCAAGCAGCTCTTGGTGAACCTGGGTCTGGCAGAGGCCACCAGCGTCTCGGTCGAGACCTTCGCCGATCCGGTCAAGCTGTTCGCCGACACGGTCTTCAATGGCGACGGTGTCATCATCGCCGAGTCGGCCAGCGACGACGAGACCAAGCAGGTGATCGGCGAGATCTCGACCTCGATCGGAACCACGCCCGATCGCTCGGGGAAGACCGGCGTCAGCCAGGCCCAGGTCGAGGCCTTCTTCGCGGCGCTCCGCGAGCAGGACGCCTGGTTCAAGGAGGGCGAGGCCGACCCGCGTGTCTTCTTCCTGGGTCGCGCCCGCACCGAAGCCGCCGCGCAGGCGCTCTCTGCGGTCAGCGCCAAGGTCGACGACTACTTCGCCCGCACGCGCGTCGCGGCCTTCGATCCCCGCACGCCCGCGCTGCTCAATCGCAGCGAGGAGTCCTACCAAGACATCGTCTCGGCCGAGATGACCCTGGCCGGCACCGAGCTGTCCGCCTTCCCGCTGGCCCGGATCGAAGCCGGACGCCCGCTGCCCCTGACGGCCGGGCTCAACCCCGGCTTCCTGGCGGCCGTCGCGACCTTGCGCCGCGACACGCTGGAGCCGATCCTCGGCGAGCGCGCCACGCTCAGCGAGGGCGACTGGCTGAGCGTGCTCGACAAGTTCCAAGCCTTCCTGACCTGGCGGGGCCTCCAGCGCGGCGAAGCCGCCTCGGGCCTGGGGATCGAGCGCGTGCGCGCCATCCTGGGCTCGGGCGCCGAAGCCCGGATCTCGGAATTGCTGGTCAAGGACCTGGCCCTCGAGCCCGAGGCGACCGCCATCGACAGCCTCGAGCGCCTGGTCCGCTACCACCGCGATCTCTTCCGGATCTGCCGGAACTTCGTCAGCTTCGAGGACTTCTACGAGGGCAAGCAACCGGCCAGCTTCCAGCTCGGCACGCTCTACCTCGATCAGCGCGCCTGCCACCTCTGCTTGCCGGTCGACGATCCGGCGCGCCACGTCGTGATGGCCGGCCTGGCCGGCGCCTACCTGGCGTACCTCGACTGCGCCCGCAAATCCTCGGGCGAGAAGATGCAGATCGTAGCGGCCTTCACCGCCGGCGACTCCGACAACCTGATGATCGGCCGCAACGGCGTGTTCTACGATCGCAAGGGGGTCGACTGGGACGCCACCATCATCAAGATCATCGACAACCCCATCAGTGTGCGGCAGGCGTTCTTCGCGCCTTACAAGAAGCTTGCGCGGATGATCGAGGAGCAGGTGGCCAAACGGGCTTCGGCGGCCGACGCCAGCGCCCACCAACAACTCGGTCAGGTGGCGGTCACCACCGCCAACATCGACAAAGGTCTGCCACCGGCCGTGCCGGCCCCCGTGGCGCCGCCCAAGAAGATCGACATCGGCACGGTGGCGGCGATCGGCGTGGCCTTCGGTGCCATTGGGTCGTTCCTGACCGCGCTGGTCGGCTACGCCACCGGCGTCTTCCGGCTGGGGATCCCGGCCATCGTGGGCGCCTCCCTGGCCGTGGTGCTGATCATCTCCATGCCCTCGGTGGTGCTGGCCTACCTCAAGCTCCGCAAACGAAACCTGGGGCCGATCCTGGACTCCAACGGGTGGGCCATCAACACCCGCGCGCGGATCAACGTCCCCTTCGGCGCCACGCTGACCTCGGTGCCCAAGCTGCCGCCCGGTTCGCGCCGGGACCTGCACGATCGCTTCGCCGAGAAGCAATTTCCCTGGAAGACGATGGTGTTCTCGATCCTATTGGTGGCCCTGGGCCTGACCTGGTACCAGGGCAAGCTCGATCACCGCCTGCCCGAACGGGCCCGGTCCGGGCATGTGCTCGGGAGTTGGGCCCGCGTCCCCGAGACCGAGAAGGCCCAGTAGCCCGCCGGTCCGAAGCCGCGTGGCTCTGGCCGCCGGCCTCCCGCGGTGCAAGATTGCGGGCATGGAGATGGTCGCGTGAGAACCGGAGCGCTGGGCCTCGGGATCGTGGCGGGCCTGATCGGCCTAGGGTTGGCGGCGCGCGCCGCGCGGGCGGGGACGGGGCCGACGCGCCCGACGCCGTCTGGAGACGCGGCCGACTTCGACCCGAGCGGCGATCCCGCCGGGCCGGTCGCGGTGCCCGCGCCGTCGGAGCAAGCGCTCCGCTATCACCGCAGCGGGAACCTGATCTGGGCCCTCGATCAGATCCTGGGGCTGGCGCTCCCCGCGTTGCTTCTGTTCACCGGGCTGTCGGCGCGGATGCGCACCTTCGCCGCCGGCGTGGGGCGGGGCCACTTTTACCCGACGCTGGTGGTCTACCTGGTGTTGCTGATCGGCCTGCTGTTCGTGGTTCAACTACCGCTGTCATATTACGTGGGCTACGTGCGCGAGCACGCCTATGGCCTCTCGACGCAGCGGTTCGGCAAGTGGGCCGGCGACGAGCTCAAGGGCCTGGCGATCGGCGCGCTGGTCGGGGCGCTGGTGCTGTGGGTGCCTTACTGGTTACTGGCGCGCAGCCCGGGGCACTGGTGGCTCTGGACCGGGGCGTTGTCGCTGCCGTTCTTCACCTTGGTCCTGCTCGTCACGCCGGTGTTCATCGCGCCGCTCTTCAACAAGTTCGGTCCCATGCGCGACCAGGCGCTCGAAAGCCAGGTGCTGGCCGTGGCGGCGCGGGCGGGCGTCGAGGGCGCGCGCGTCTATGAGGTCGACAAGAGCGTCGACACCGAGAAGGTCAACGCCTACGTGACGGGCGTCGGAAGCACCAAGCGCATCGTCCTGTGGGACACGCTGCTGGCGAAGCTCACGCCCCGCCAGACCCGCTTCGTGGTCGGGCACGAGCTGGGGCACTACGTGCTGGGTCACGTTTGGATCAACATCCTGATCTCGTCGGGACTGGCGCTGCTGGGCCTTTACGGCGTGCACCGCACGGCGGATCTGCTGCTCACCGCCTTCGGCGGACGGTTCGGGTTCGAGCGCCTGTCGGACGTGGCCTCGATGCCGCTCCTGATGTTGTTGCTGTCGCTGTTCTCGATGGCGATCTCGCCGGCGGCGCTGGCGCTGTCGCGGTACCACGAGCGGGAGGCGGATCGCTTCGGCCTCGAGCTGACCCACGACAAATATGCCGGCGCGACGGCCTTCGTGCGGCTGCAGGAACAGAACCTGGCCGTGCCGCGTCCGAGCTGGCTGTACAAGGTTTTGCGCGCCAGCCATCCTCCGATCGGCGAGCGGGTGGACTTCATCAACCGCTGGCAGCCGCAACCCGATCGGTGATCGCGGCGCTCGGGCCGGCGGGTTCGACGGCCGCGTGAAGGTTGGGCGTGGATTTCCGTGGCGCGCGGGACGCCCCCGTCGGGTTTCTGAGCTGCGGCGTTGCTGGCCGGTCGTCCGATCTTCGCACGCGAGAACCGCGCCGCCGAGATCGCCGGCCCGCCCGGAACACTCGGGCGGCCAACAAATTGCGCCCGCTGGGGGTCCCACGTATTGTCGATGGCCCCTGGTGAAGCCCACCGTGCCCGACTCGACCCCTCCGGATGCAGCGGGGCTGACAGGCTGCCCGACCGGCCCGTTGATTGTGCCGCCGCAACCGCCCGCCGGGGGTGGGCCGCTCCGGCTCTCGCTCATCATTCCGACCTACAACGAACGAAAGAACATCGCCGAGTTGATCGGCCAGCTCTCGGCGCTGCTCGACCCGGTCCTCGGCGCGGCCTACGAGCTGCTGGTGGTCGACGACGACAGCCCGGACCGAACCTGGGAATTGGCCGCCGAGATCGCGTCGCGCTCGCCGCGGGTACGGGTGATTCGCCGGCAGGGAGAAAAGGGGCTCTCGACCGCGGTGATCCGCGGCTGGCAGGCGGCGCGCGGCGAGATCTTGGCGGTCATCGACGCCGATCTCCAGCACCCGCCCGAGGCGGCCGTGGCGCTCCTCCGCGCACTCGAGCCGCACGTCGACCTGACCGTCGGCAGCCGCCACGTCGAAGGGGGGGGCGTCAGCGACTGGAGCTTCTCGCGAAGATTCCTTTCCCGCGGCGCGCAGTTCGTGGGCCTCTTGCTGCTGCCGGGCGTCCTCGGGAGGATCAGCGATCCCATGAGCGGGTTCTTCATGGTGCGGCGGAACGCGCTCGCCGGCGTGGAGCTGAGCCCCCTCGGGTACAAGATTCTGCTCGAGGTCATCGGCCGCGGGAGCATCCGTTCGATCGCCGAGGTCGGCTATGTGTTCCGCGAGCGCACCGGCGGCGAGAGCAAGGTGACCTGGCGCCTCTACCCGCAGTACCTGCGCCACCTGGTGCGCCTGCGCTTCGGCCTGCCCGGCACCCGGCGCTTTTTCCGCTTCGTGCTGGTCGGTCTGTCGGGCCTGTTGGTCGACATGGCGGCGCTCTTCCTGCTCAGCGATCCAAGCAGCCTCCACTTCGGCCTCACCCGTTCGAAGATGGTCGCGGCCGAGCTGGCGATCGTGAACAACTTCCTCTGGGACGACGCCTGGACCTTTCGGGACCTGGTCGGCAACCAGACCGGCTGGCGGCTCAAGCTGCGCCGGTTCGTGAAGTTCAACCTCATCTGCGGCGCAGGACTGCTGCTCAACGTGGCCCTCCTGAACGTGCAGTTCAACCTGCTGCACGTGAACCGTTACCTCGCGAACCTGATCGGGATCGCCGCGGTCACGCTCTGGAACTACTGGTTCAACCTGAAGCTCAGCTGGCGCGGCAGCGCAGCGTGAGCGTTGAAGCCTTCGCGCAGACCCCGCAAATGCACCGAGATCATGAACGCCGCAGACGATTCGGAGTGGATCGGGCCGCCGACCTGCAACAAAAAAGTCAGTACGTGAGCATCACCGACGGCGGCTGATCCCCGCGCGTTGCGCGCCGCCGCCGGCGCGGGCACGATAGAGCGCCATGACAAAGGAGCGGCCCCGACGTTTCGGCCGTTGGTTGAAGATGCTCTTCGGTTTCGTCGTCACGCTGCTTTCGGTGTTGGTGATCCTGACCTGGATCTCGACCGACCATTTCCGCGCCTTCGGCGGCGCGCCCGAAGGCGCCCGCCTCGAGCGCATGCGCGCCTCGCCGCAGTTCGCCGACGGCAAGTTTCACAACGCCGAGCCGACCGGCCTCATGGCGCCCAGCTCGTACCTGGGCGCGCTGCGCCAGTGGCTGTTCGGCAAGGAAATGCGGACGCCGCCCTGCCCGCTGCCCCTGGTGACCGACACGGCCGCCCGCCTGGCGGCGCCGCCCACCTCCGGGCTTCGCGTCACCTGGCTCGGACACTCCACCACGATCGTCGAGATCGACGGTGCCCGGATCCTCACCGATCCGGTCTGGGGCGAGCGCGCCTCGCCGTCGCGCTGGGTCGGGCCCTCCCGCATGCACCCGCCGCCGCTGGCGCTGGCCGATCTGCCGCCGCTCGACGCGGTGGTGATTTCGCACGAGCACTACGATCACCTGGACATGGGGACCGTGCAGGCGCTGGGCGCGCGCGGCGTGGCCTTCCACGTTCCCTTGGGTGTCGGCGCACACCTGGCGGCCTGGGGGATTCCACCCACCCAGATCGTCGAGCACGACTGGTGGCAGGACGCGACGCTGCCGGGCGGCGTGCGAATCGTGTCGACGCCGGCGCGACACTTCAACGGTCGCGGCATCCCGTGGCGGGTCGGCGCGCTATGGACCTCGTGGTCGATCGTCGGTCCACACCACCGCGTCTTCTTCAGTGGCGACACCGGCCTCACCGACGGCCTCTCGGAGGTCGCCCGGCGCGAGGGACCGTTCGACGTCGCGCTCCTGGAGATCGGCCAGTATCACGAGAGCTGGGGGAGCATTCACCTCGGCCCGGTGGGCGCGCTCGAGGCCTACGCCCGCCTGGGCGCCAGAGCCCTCATCCCGATCCATTGGTCGACCTTCGTGCTCGCCTATCACGCCTGGTCCGAGCCCGCGGAGACGCTGGTCGAAGAGGCCGCCAAGCGTGGGATTTCCGTCCTGACCCCACGGCTGGGCGAACCGGTCGAGCCGGTTGCCTCCAGCCTGCCGGTTGCCTCCAGCCTGCCGGTTGCCTCCAGCTTGCCAGTTGCCTCCAGCTCGCCGGTCGGGCAAAAGCCGAGTGGGTCGAACGAGGCAAACGCGGCGGGCTCGGCCAGCACGCCGGTCACCACCGCCTGGTGGCGCGCGCTGCCACCGATCGCCCCGCGCTGCCCATAGCGGCCGCAAATCCCCGAAAACGACCGCCATACCGGAAGCGACCCTTGTCACGGTTATTTGGGATGGTTAGATGGACTTCCCTAGGCTTTGGCGGTCCGCCCGGCTCATTTCCAAGTCTGATCGGGTCCGGCACCCATAGATAGCCATGCAACCGCAGCAGACCAAGCCCAGCCCCAACCCCGCCGGCCTGACGGAGGTCAACTTTCGCGCGCTCGTCGAGAACATCAAAGACTACGCCATCTTCATGGTGGACCGCGGCGGTCGCGTCCAGACCTGGAACGCCGGCGCCGAGCTCATCAAAGGCTATCTGCCCCGCGAGATCATCGGTCAGCATATTGGCGTCTTCTATACGCCCGAGGATCGCGCGCGTGGCCACATGAACGAGCTGCTGGCCGCCGCCGACCGCCAGGGCCGCGTCGAAGACGAAGGGTGGCGGGTCCGCAAGGACGGCTCGCGGTTCTGGGCCGACGTCATCATCACGGCGCTGCGCGATCCGCTGGGCGCCCTCTCCGGCTTCGCGAAGGTCACGCGCGATCTGAGCGAGCGCCGCAAGACCGAGCTCGAGCGGCGGCAGC
The DNA here is from genome assembly GCA_035648655.1 of Polyangia bacterium. Lineage (GTDB taxonomy): Bacteria > Myxococcota_A > Polyangia > Fen-1088 > Fen-1088 > JADGRB01. The sequence goes on along the minus strand of DASRLC010000412.1, from coordinate 1,955 downwards.
GCGACGAGGACTTGCTGCGCAGCGAGGAGCGCTTTCGCCTGCTCATCGACGCGGTGGAGGACTACGCCATCTTCATGCTCGATCCGCAGGGGCGGGTGACGACCTGGAACAGCGGGGCCGAGCGGCTCAAGGGTTACACAGCCAAGGAGATCATCGGCCAACACTTCGAGCGCTTTCGGGTCGACGAGGAGGTCCGCGCAGGTCGCTGCGGGCAGGAGCTGGAACAGGCCGTCCGCGATGGGCGGGTCGAAAGTGAAGGGTGGCGGGTCCGCAAGGACGGCTCGCGCTTCAGGGCCTACGTGGTGCTGACCGCCATGCGAAACTCGAGCGGCGCGCTCTTGGGGTTCGCCAAAGTGACGCGCGATCTGACCGACCGACACCGGCTGGAGGACGAGCGCCTGCACCGCGCCCGTGCCGAAGAGGCGGTGCGCCTGCGGGACGAATTTCTCTCCATCGCTTCGCACGAGCTCAAGACGCCGCTCACGACGGTGCAGATCGAGCTTCAAGGGGTGCAGGAGCTGACCGCCGGCGACGACCGGCTCGGCAAGCGGATAGGACGTGCGGCGCGCAACGCCGATCGGTTGGCCGCCTTGATCGAATCGCTGATGGACGTGTCGCGGATCGCCGTCGGTGGGCTGACGCTCAAATACGGGCCGATCGACCTGTCGGAGCTGGTCTCGCAGCTCGTCGACGGGCTGCACGCGGCTGCCGCCAAGGCCGGCTGCGACCTGGTGGTTTCGACCAGCGGGCCTATCCACGGTTCGTGGGATCGCTTGCGCCTAGAGCAGGTGGTGCTAAACCTGTGCGCCAACGCGCTCAAATACGGAGCCGGCAACCCGGTGACGCTTTCGCTGTCGCGGGAGGACCAGGCGGCCGTCATCGAGGTTTCCGACGCCGGGAGCGGGATCCCCGAGCGCGATCTGGCCCGCATCTTCGGTCGCTTCGAACGCGCCGCCTCGCAACGCCACTACGGCGGCCTGGGCCTGGGGCTCTACGTGTCGCGCGAGATCGTCGAGGCGCACCACGGGACCATCTCGGCGCGCAACCTACCCGAGGGCGGCGCCCGCTTCACGGTCCGGATCCCCTTCGCGCCGGCCTGAGATGACCCCGCCCCTGGTCTTGATCGTGGAGGACGACGAGGACATCCGCGACAGCCTCGCGGACTTCTTGACCGATAACGGCTATCGAACCGCCGCCGCCGTGAACGGGCGCGACGCGCTCGACCAGTTGGGCGCCGCCGCGGCGCACCCTTGCGCCATCATCCTCGATCTCATGATGCCGGTCATGGACGGGCGCGCCTTTCGCGAGGCGCAGCTGCAAGCGCCGAGGTTGGCGCACATTCCCGTCATCCTGGTGACCGCCCACCACGAGACCTCGCAAAGCTGGATCGATCCGACGCTGGCCGATCGGCTGCCCAAACCGATCAATCTGGTGGCGTTGATGAAGACACTGCAACGAATCTGCCGCGCCGCCGACCCGAGCCCGGGGACGTCCCCGACCTGAGGGGCGACGCCGCGTCGTTCAGGCCGCCAGGTGAACGGGTGAGCGCTCCGCGCCGTCGGCCTGCGCCGGCAACGGCGTCCGGAGGTGCAGCATGGGGGCGAAGGCCGCGCGGTAGGTGCGGGCCAGGTAGATCTCCGCCGCCAACATGACCAACGGCAGCGGCAAACCGGACGGCTCGAGGAACAGGTGGAAGCCGACGATGTTGATCAGGATCGGCGCCAGGACAGCCAGCACCAGCGGCACGAAGAAGCCACTCAGCAGCAGTAAGCCCGCGACGACCTCGGTGGCCTTGAGCAGCGGAAACAGGTAGCCGCTGGCGAACAGCGCGCCGGCGAACGCGGCGGCGCGGGGCGGCGCGGCGGGCATCGGTAGGAAGTGCAGGAAGAAGTTCAGGCCGAAGACCGTGAAGGCCAGGCCCAGGAAGAGTCTCGCGGCGGTGGGGACGTATTTGC
>DASRLC010000411.1:0-11972 GCA_035648655.1 Polyangia bacterium | reverse complement strand
CTGGGTGCTCGGCGTAGGTGTTCGTGTTTGCATCGATAACAACCACAAGCGCTTGCGCCGAGCCTTTTTCAAGCTCTTTTCGCGCTCCGAGCCGCTGCCGTCACGCCGCCGCTACACCGGCCGCGCGAAACCCACGCTTATGTAAGTCGAGCACGGCGCTAGTCAAGAGGCCATCCGAGAAGCTCTCTTCGAGATGTCCTGGGCATCGCCGCTGGCGACGATGGAGCGTATTCGGCGGCATTGGTCAGCGGCTCGGCTGGCTGCCCGCGCTTAGAACCGCAGGTTCAGCAGAGCTAGCCGGTAGGTCGGCACCGGGTCGGTGGGAAACCGCGAGGCGACCGCGACGTCGGCTCGATTCTCCTGGACGACGATCTGCGTGAGGCCCACGGCGGTCCCGAGAATTACGCCGCCGGCGGCCCAGTAGCCGATCCGCGCCGCGTGCTCCTGGTTGCCGAGGTAATAGATCGAGCCGCCGACCAATGCGCCCAAGACGGCGCCCATGATCGCACTGACCGCAATGGTGCTCATGTAGTTGCGGTTGGGCGCGTCTTCGTGCACGACGGTCGTCCGGCGGCTCGGCACCTCTTCGACCGGCGCGGCCGCAACCGGAACGGCGGCCGGCGCCGCCGGTTGGGCGGCGGGCGCCTGCTGCGCTTGCGGGGTCACGACCACGCTGTCGGCGAGCAAGCTCGCCTTCGGCAGCGGCACGACCGGCGCCACCTCGCTCGCCGTCGTGGCGAAGGCAGACGCGCTGGACAGCGCCACCATCAAGACAGAGACCACAACCCATTTGAATGATCGCATGAGATACCTCCGGAACTGGCCGATTGCAGCGGTTGTGCCAGCGGCAGATCGCCTTGAAGTCGCGGCGACGCTCCAAAGCAGGCTTTACCCGCGGGTGACGACCCGGCGCGCCCGTCACCCGGACGTAACGCCGACAGAACGCCCAGCCCATCGACCGGGTGCGCGAGAAGTTTCGATCGTCGCCGGGCAGTGCATCTGAGACCGACTGTCAAGAGGTAGTCAGCGCATCGAACACTATTAGAAAGCGGGTGTTGGCACCTGTCCTCCGCGCCTCAATTGGAGGTCGGGACGCCGCTGTCGCGGGTGTCGCTGTCGCTGTCGAAGTCGCAAGAGTGACGCCATGTCAATTCCTTCTGAGGATGAATGTGAGACGCCTCCTCACCATGGCCAGATCCGATGGCGGGAGCATGTCGGTCCGATCGCCTTGCGGCAGAGGCGTTGGTGCTTACCTCCCAGTGTAGGGAGATTTGGTGAGCAAGGCCGCCGAAAACCTGGGGATCGCACCAGCCCTTTGCCTCTTGGTTGGCGATACCCCTTACGACGGAGAAGCGGCGGCACGCGCGGGTGCTCCCTTCATCGGGCTGGCCACAGGAGTCCATACCGAGGTTGCGCTCGTACAGCTCGCGCGATCCAGGTCTACGCCGGCCCTGGAGCTCTCTTGGAACAGTTGGATAGTATCTTGCGTGGATCGCCGAGTGGACGGTAGGCACCCGGACTAATGGCGAGATCCGAGTCGTATGAGTCGGAGGTAACGTCGTCCGCGACGGTCGATCCCGTCGAGTCCGCGCACGCAGCTGGCCTCCGGCACGTCGACGACCGCCGGCCAGGATTGCGGCGACGCCCCAGCGGGAAGAAGGTTCGTCTCGGAAAGCGCTGGGTTCCAGACTTCGTCATCGAAGATGCGGCTGGTCGCCGGGTCCGCGATCCGGCGACGCTCGGGCGGATACGCAAACTGGCGATCCCCCCGGCTTGGCGCTCGGTCTGGATCTGCAGGCAGGCGGAAGGCCACTTGCAGGCCACGGGCCGCGATGCCCGCGGCCGAAAACAATACCGGTATCACCCGCGATGGCGCCGGGAACGCGACGTCACCAAATATGGGCGAATGATGGAGTTCGGTCGGGTCTTGCCGCCCTTGCGGCGGCGCATCGAGGCCGACCTGCGCCGCCCGGGCCTGCCCAAGCCAAAGGTGCTGGCGACTGTCGTGTGGCTGCTCGAGAACACGTTCATTCGCGTGGGGAACGACGAATACGCGCGCGACAACAACTCGTTCGGGTTGACGACACTTAAGGATCGGCACGTCGACCTGAGCGCGTCGGAGGTCCGTTTCCATTTCCGCGGCAAGAGCGGCGTTTTTCACAAGACCACCGTGCGATCTCCGTCAATTGCCCGGATCGTGCGCCGCTGTCGAGACCTGCCGGGACAAGAGCTCTTCCAGTACCTGGGCGACGACGGTCAGCCCGCCACCGTCGATTCCGCCGACGTGAACGACTATATTCGTCAGGCGACCGGAGAGCACTTCACCGCCAAAGATTTTCGCACCTGGGCCGGCACCGTTTCGTGCGCGCTGGCGCTGCGAGAGGCGCTGGCGAGAACACACACAGGGCCGACGAATCGGCAATTGGTGAAGGCTGTCGAGCAGGTCGCGGCGCAGCTCCGCAACACGCCCGCGGTATGCCGAAAGAGCTACATCCATCCAGGCGTGATCGCCTCCTATCTCGACGGAACGCTCTCGTCGGTGTTTGCGGTACGCCTCGGCCGCAAATCGCGCGGCAGACGTGGTCTTCGAACCGGTGAAGCCGCGGTTCTGAGACTCCTCGGACGGCGTTCTCACGCGGTCGACGCAACACCGAAGCGAATGTAGCTACGGTACGGTCGAACGCGGAGGTGTACGGATGCAACGCTGGGGCGATCATCGGAAGGCTCCGACCAACGTTTCGTCGGCGCGCGCCCAGACCGATCACCTGCCTATCGGCGTCGTGCCGGAGGATCGAATGGTGTCGGACGGGGCGGCGTTGTAACCGAGGTCGGAAGGTCAGGGCGTCTTCGGGGGACCATTCGGCCGCAGGCTCTTCGGCGACCTCGCGAAGGGACTTCTTGGCCAGGACCGCCAAGATCGACGAACGGTGAGCCCAGATGTGTTGAGGGACGCGCCGTCAGCAGAAGGTGCTGACGGTGCTCTCGGGCGGAAAAAAGAGCAAGAACATGCCGCCTGAACGAAAAACGTTTGCCTCTCAAACGTTTTCCCGCTGCCCGGGCGTCTAAAAAATACTGAGTAATTTCATGGAGGTGAACGGGATCGAACCGTCGGCCTCCTGAGTGCGATTCCCAGAATAGCCTAGCGAAGTCAGTAGGTTATGAACGACAAACGTTACCGTAGACGGAGAAACGTCGGCAGTTCTCGGTGGTTCTGGCGGTAATGATTCGAATTTCACGATGGGCGAGCCCGGCGGACGGGCAGGTCGCCTCGGCGGTCCCACCCAACACAGTGTAACGTTGTTATAACCTTGCTATAATGTCCGCCATGCTCAAGAAGCTCAGCATGATCGGTTCCAGCAAGGGCCTGATCCTCGACAAAACGCTGCTCGGCCTGCTCGGGATCGAGAACGCCGAGGAGGTCTCGATAACTGTCGAGGGGAGACGCCTCATCATCACGCCACCTTACAAGAACCCGATTGAGGAGCTGCGGGCTCGGGTGCCCGAGGCGCAGGACGGCAACGCGATCGACGCGGCGATCAACGCCGCGACCCGCAAGGCTCGGCCCGAGACCGTCCGGAAGCTGAAGGCCAGCCGTGCCGGGCGCCGTCCCTAAGGCTGTCCTCGACACTCAGCTCGTCGTCCGTGGCCTGGTCCGACGCCGAAAGTCGGCTGCGGTCGAGCTGTTCGACCTGGCCTTGGAGGGCGTGCGGATGCTCGCCGTGACGTCTCCGGTTCTCTTGGAGGAGTACGAGAGCGTGCTGAGGCTCCCTCACGTCCGCGGTCTGACCAATCCGCCACTCGATGACGACCTGATCCAGCGCGCCATCCAATACATCGGCGAACGCTTCATCGTGGTGGCCGGTGCGTTCAAGGACGTGGACAAGGTGCCCGACGATGCCAAGGACAACCCGCTCGTCGAAGCGGCGCTGGAAGGCGCGGCCGAGGCCATCATCTCCGACGACGTCGATCTGCTGTCTTTGAAGGTGGTGAAGGTGCGCGGCTTCCGGCCGGTGCAGATCTACGCCCCGGGACCATTCCTCAAGTACGTCCTCGAATAGCGAGAGCGCCAGTGGCCAGTCCCAGTGACTTGGATCTCGATTTCAGCTTGGGAGGCCGAGTCCCTCGCGTAGTGGCGCGAAGTCGAACCGCACCTCGGAGGGATGCCGGCTCTCTTGGTTCTCGAAGTCCTTTAGGAGTACGTCCACCGCGGCGCGCCCGGCTGGTGTGCGGATCGCCTCGCGCGGGGTCTTGCCTTTGAGGGCCGGCAAGGGGTGGTCCGCCCACTCTTCATAGTGGCGCTGCTTGAATGCGCGAACGGCCTCGGCCGCGATCGGATCATTATTGGTGGAGACCGGTGACGTCGATCGGCGGGGCCAGCGCATCGTTTCGAGGGGGTCGACATGCTCTCGCCCCCTGAAAATCAACAGGGCACTACACGCATCCTCGATCCGTCTTCGCAAGGCATCGGCCCGCTTCACCGAGTTAGTCTCGACGCGAAGCTCGGACTCCTCCAGCCTAACAACCCCGATCACCATGTTGGCTGCCCGGCCGCCGCCGGCTTTCGCGCTCCGCACGAATGTGTACGATTTGTCGGCGCCGTCTGGCGGCTCAACCCCATCGAGCGCGCCCATGTGCTGCTCGATCGCGCCGTGGTCTGCGGGCTTGAACGTGAACACGTCGGCGGTGAGCAGAAGGTCGTCCCCATCCGTGTTGCTCAGCTGGGGAGGCGCGTCGGTGGGAAGGGTCATGATCCGAACCGCCTCTTCCCAGTGAACAATCATGTAACGACCAATCGAATCATCGCGGAGCCGTTCCGGAGGCACGGCGGCTTTGCGTCGCAGCTTGGTCCGAAGTTGCTGGACCACCACCGCTGCCGCCGGGGGCGGCAGCGGATTGGGATGAATGCCGCAGAAGACGGAGATCCCGCCGTGGTCCACGACGCGCCCCAGAACGGCGTCGCGTTTGGCCAGGACCCGCGAGCCCTTCACTTCGTCGACCTTCCGGTCCTCCCTGGTCAGAAGATCGTGAACGGTCACGCTGCGCCCGGGATCGACACCGGTGACCTCCCAGACCGTCATCCACGCTCGCTGCTGGGCCTCCAGCCACTCGCGCTCGTCCGGTGGCAGCTGTCGCCCGCGTTCGCTCAGATACCAGTCGACGATCGGGCGCCCTTCCACCTCGGCGCCATAGACGGACCACGGCGACGCCAGCTGGATCGCTTCTTCCGCATCCGCGAAAACGTTCGCAGCCCGTCCCCAGGCGGCTCCGAACCGTCGCGTAGCGAATCGGCGCAGGTCTGCCACGACACGCTCGTCAATCTGGTGCACCGACGCCCGGCCGTCGTCGTCCGTCCGCCGGGCCCCGTCGATCGCGAGGTGGCACTTCTTGTACTTCCGGCCGCTCCCGCAGGGGCAGGGGGCGTTTCTCGGGATCTCGGGTTCCGCCACCCGCGGCGTGGGCGGTGGCTCATCGACGTCGAAGAGCTCGGCCGCCTCGTACGGATAGGTGAACCGGACGACCAGGTCGTCCTGGTCGGAATACGACTCGCAGACCGCATCGCCGTCGTCGTCCTTGAACACCCCTCGGTTCTTGGCGAAGAACGCGCCGAACGACGTCGCGCACGCGGCCATGATCTGCACGTCGCGCTCGGAGAGCGGCCGTGGAACGGCGTCACTATCCCGATGGTCGACACGCGGGTACGCCCGCGGCCCGGCGACGGGCCACCCGTATTGAGAGATCTCGCGACGCATGAAGGCCGGTATGTCGGCGCCTCGTTCGAAGGAGAGAGACAAGATCGTGGTGCCAAGGTCCACCGGGCCCGGCTTCCGAACCTGGGCAGAGGACGCGAACGATTCGAATGCCTCCAAAGACGGGAACAACAGGAGCCCGATGCTCTCCGCTAGGGCACCGATGACCGAGAGGCAGGCGCCATCAATGCCGAGCCGGGGGATGTCGACCCGGACGACCTGATCGTCATCCATCACTTTCCAAGGCGCGACCCGGTAGAGGAGCTCCGCGGCGGTGAAGAGATCGGCGACCGTCTCCACCGACACGCGACCCTCTTCGAGGTAGCTCTGGTCGACCTCGGCACCCGATATTCCCGCCCTCATGTGTTCCAGTACTTCGTTCAGCTCCGGCGTGGGCGCGACGGAGACGTCGATACCATCCCCCACGGCGCGGCGAACGGAGGCCGCCATGTCGGCGCTGGCGACACGAATGCGTGCGGGCTGCCGGGGTGGCCCGACTATTGGCCGTTCCATGGCGGCGAGAAGAATCGATCCAAGATCGGCGGGCTCCTTGGGGTCCGTCAGGTGATAGCCCACGACCAGGCCGGTAGGGAGCTCCATCCAGATGATCATCTCGGGGCGGTAAGGCTCCCCCTCGGTGATGAAGAACGGTGGGCTCAGCCGACCGCCCACCCATTCCGCTATCTCCTGCGTATTCCGACCCTTCCAGCGTTCAATCCGGGTCGTCGTTTTTGTTCGGGCCATGGCCGGCAGCGTACGAATTGGCGGCGAGGCTTTCAATACTCACGGAGCAGGTGGTGCGCCAGGGGCGATCGCGTCGCCGTCCGTCGATCAGAGGGCGGGAGAAGGAGAGAATCCATTCCACGGGCGTACACTTTGGCGATCACGTTCCTGGAACAGTTCGTCGATTTTCAACGGATCGTGGGGGAGCTGACGCGCCTCCGGAATCACAACCTCGCCTTCAAGGAGGACAGCCTAGAATTGTTCTTCTTCGCCGAGGGTACCTTCGAGCGAATCCGCTCGAAGGGGTTGAGGGGACTGGGAAGCGGCGGCACGGCAAGCCACAGCTCCGCATCGACGAGGCCCGCCGCTGGCAGGCCAAAGCGGTGCAACTCGCGGACGACGGGCAGGAGGGCGCCGTCGCGGCGCTGGTGACGCTGGTGATGGGGCTGCGGGCGGGCGAGGTGGTGAGTCGGGTCGTTCGCGATCTCGACGATGAGGGACGGCTGCTCTGGATCCCGGACTCGAAAACCGAAGCTGGGAAGCGAACCCTGCAGGTACCGGATCTCCTCCGGGACTACCTGCTGGAACTCGCGGAGGGGAAGAAGTCGGACGATCTGCTGTTCGACCACCACGATCGAAACTGGCCGCGGAAGTGGGTGGCAAAGATCTGCAAGGCGGCGGGAGTGCCGCGGGTGACGGCTCACGGCATGCGCGGCCTGCACGGCACGCTAGCTGTCGAGACCGGCATCAGCGCGCACGCGGTCGCGGCCGCACTGGGGCACGAGTCGGTGACGACGACGCTCCAGAGCTACGCGAAGGCGGGAGCAGGAACGGGTGCCCGTCAGAACAAGGTCCTGCGGGTGCTCTCGGGCGGCCTGCGAGAGAAGGACAGCGCCGCCTGAATGGAAAACGTTTGCCTCTGAAACGTTTTCCTGCCGCCCTGCGGCGAAGAAAACTTAAGTAATTTCGTGGAGATGAACGGGATCGAACCGTCGGCCTCCTGAGTGCGATTTCGGCGTGATCTTAATAAATATAGGTACTTACAACCGTCAAACGTTTCCCTCTATCAGCAGATCGTCAGCGATTTCAACTGTTTGAGGATGGGAAACGATTCGCGGATGCTAGAGCCACAATGCACGAACGACCCACGGCGATCTCTCCGGCATCACCCGGCTTTCTTCTCGGGCGGAATCCGCCTCGGTGGTAGGCGCACCACAGGGCGGCCGCTGTTCGCCTGGCGCTCTTGCAGCGCGCGCCCGAGGCGGTCGATGTCGTAGTCGAACTCCTTTGCAATGGCGTCGCGGACAGCACGGACCTCTTCGACGATCGGATCCCGAGGCAGCATGTTATTCCTCCACCAATTCCCTCGGTGTACAGAGCATCGGGGGATCGTAGCCTGCGCCACGGCAAAGGCCCTCGATTTTTCCGCGCATCCTCGCGTTGGCAATGTGCGTGCAGTTCCAAGTCAGCAGGTAGTCGATGCCGTGCACCGCGGCGACCGCGATGTGGAGCGCGTCGGCCCCCGCTTTGGTGGGGAGGCCCCCGGCCGCAACGAGATGGCGGCCGAGCGCAATCGCCTCTGTCGTTACGTCGAGAACCGCCGCCTCCCGCAGCGCGATCAGCCGCCGTGCTGCCGCATCCGGGTCGCCCGCGCCAGCCTCATCGAGAACGAGCTGAGACACGTAGAGGTCGAAGGTCTGGCGGCCGTCCCACCACTCGACGGTTATCTCCTGCTCGGCCGCGCGGACGAGATCGCGAGTTGGCCGCGCCGTCAGGTAGCTGACGATGGTGGTTTCGATGTAGGTTCGCGGCTTCATCTGAGGTGAGTAAACCAAGTCTAGCCCCTTTGCCCATGTTCCACGTCGTCCACGACGGACTCGAACGAGACCTGGCCGAGAAGCGAGCGCGCCGCCTGTTCGGCCTCGGTCCGGAGGTCGGGATGAGCGGCAAGCAGTCGGTCGAGAACGGCACCGGCTTCACCAGCTTCGAGCCGTTCGAGAACCGAGCTCGGCTTCGGTGACCGGGGCATCGATGTATCGCCCGTGAGTTCCGGCAGGTCGTCGGCTGGCACCCGGATACGGATCGACCGCGGTTGACCCGGCGTGTGCGCAATCAGCCCTCGCCCCTTCAACCTCACCACCATCTGGTGGACGAGCGACGGCAACACGCGGACGTGGCGGGCGATGTCCACCTCTGCGGGCGCGCGTCCATGCAGCAGGGTGTATTGATGGATGAACGCCAGGTACTGTCCCTGGCAGAAAGCGTATCACCGGCTGACACCTGCGCTTGGCCCAGAGGTCAGGGTCGCGCTTGATCGCTCCACTTCTCGTCGCTAGATTGGCCGCGTGTGGATCACCGGCTACACCGACGCCTCCTTCCATCGGAAGGACGGCGGTGCGTGGGCCGTCTGGCTACGCTGCGGTGCGGGACGAGCCGTCCGTCGAGGAACCTGCCCCTCGTACGTCCGGGACTCCAACGCCGCCGAGTTGACGGCGATCTACGCGGGCGTCTACCTCGCATGCCGGATCTGGCCCTCGACCACGGCCGTGTTGGTCTGCTCCGACTGCCGCAGTGCGCTCGCGGCGGCGGATCCGTCGGCGTCCCTCGCCTCGGATCCGGCAATGCGCCGTCTGCAGCAGCGCCTCCGTGAACTGGCGAACGCGGAGCGCCTCGATCTCCGATTCAAGTGGGTCAGAGGGCACCAGCGCGCGAGCGCGGGCACGTCCGCCTGGCTCAACAACCAGGTCGACCGCCTCGCGGGGAGCACCCGCAGGGCGGCGCGAAGTGCACCATGAGCCTCGTTCCTCGCAATGCGCCGTGCCCGTGCGGCAGCGGGATCAAGTACAAGAAGTGCTGCCTCTCTCGGGAGGCTCGGGCTGGGGAACGCGGGCTTGCCTCGCGCGAGCGCATCATCGACGGTCCGACCCGCAGCTTTGCCACCAGTCGGGAGGGCAAGCCGGGGCGCCTCCCGGATGCGGATGCGTGGCCGGTGGAACGGGTCTACGTGCCGGTGTCCGACGTCTGGCGCGCGACCGGGATGGGGACCGTGGCGATCGCGCGCCGGCGTCCCGACGGGAGGCTCGCCTACGGCGCTTTCCTGCTCAAGCTGAGCGAGCACGGCATCTCCGGGGCGTTCGGCAAGGCCGATGCGGCCGCCGGCGCGAGGGATTTCTTGGACGACCTTCTGGACATGATTCCACCGATGGAGGAGGGCTCGCTCGCCGATGCCTCGGTCTTCGTCTATGGCGCGATGGCGCTGGCCGCGACGCAGAATGCAGGCTTTCCGCCCGACGAGCTCGGCCCCTGTCTCGATCTCTTGCCTCCTCCGCCGGGCGGCGCCGAGCAGTGGCTCGAGGCTCTCGTCGGACTCGGCGGCCGTACAGCCGCCGGCCTGATGCGAATCATCGCGGACCTTCCCGCCGACGCGGACATTGACGACCGAAAGGAGATCGCCGTCGGCACCGAAATGGAGTTCGAGCTTCCCGCAGGCGGCGCGGTGCATACCTCGGCGTCTGCCAGATTCCCTCGGATTGGAGATCAAGGTGGCGCGTCGCGCTTCCACTACACGCCGATCCCTATCTGGAAGCGATCGAAGCACGGGACGCCCGGGAAGGTCCAAGGTGAGGTCCAGGTGCGCGGCGTTCGCCTTGTGGCGATCGCGTTGACGCTGTCCATGGCCGCTCGCCTGATCGCCGACCTTCGCGAGTGGCTCGGGCCCCGGATCACGCTGGCATCGGTCCGGTGGGTCAACTCCGTCACTGGACGGAGCGAGAGCGTTTCGATCGATCGCGGTTCGCTTTTTGAGGGGCGAGGCGCCGCCGACGTACTTTTTCCACGGCTACTTGGCGGGTGACATGCTTGTGGGGCGAAAATACTCCGTACTTCGCCAAAACCCGATCGAGGCTCAAACGTAACGGGGCAGATGGCGCTCGCCGAGGACGATCACATGGTCGAGACATTCGCGGCGGATCGATCCGATCAGTCGCTCGACGCGAAGGGGTTCTGCCAGGGCGAGCGCGGCGCGCTCAAGACTTCCTTCCCCGTCGCGCCCCACGCGCGCGCGCCGACGGTACGTCCATGAGCAGGGCGGCGGACACGTAGAAGGTGACGTCGCTGCCTTCATTGCCAAAGTAGTCGGTCACGCTGTATTCGAGCGCGCCGAGGAGCTGGCGCGCCGCCTCGGCGTCCTGCGTTCCGTCACCCTCTGCCCTCTCTCGCCAGGGCGGCGGGAGGACCCACGTCACGTCGTCGCGCTCGTCCCAATCGACGTGGCGCTCGATGGGCATCGTCTCCTCGAGCTCGCGGGCGCCCAGGCGGTTCTCGTCGAAGATCGCCGCCTCGGACTCGGTCGGCGCTAGTGCCAGCCGCCAACTCTCGTTCGCGCCGGTCTCGAACAGGTACACCTCCGTCGCACGGCTTTGTCTTTCCAGCGCTTACCATCGTCTGGCACCCCGATCTCGACCGCGTCGGTGAGGTCACCCCACTGACCGCCGCCCTCGAGACGGACGAAACGGACCTTACGCGCGACGAGCCGATGTTCTTCGTTCCGGGGTCCATCGTCCGCAGACCCATCGACCATGTTGCGATGAACCGCAACCCGGTGCTCCGTCTGACCCTGGACAACGGCGATCTGGTGCTCTCGCCGGGCGTCGCCAACAAGAGGGTTGAGCTCGAGGGCGAGCCGTTCGTCCGGTCGCGCCGTCTCGCTCGGACCGAGCTACGCCGGGGTCTCATTCTCACGGTCGGTCGGGGGTTCGCCTTCTGCATCCACGAGATCCAGTACCCCATGAGCCGCGCGCAAGATCTCGGTCTGCTCGGCGTGAGCGACGCGATGGAAGGCGTCCGCAGGGCAATTACCGGAGTGCCTGAGGACGAGGCACTCGTATTGCTTCGAGGGGAAAGTTGCACGGGCAAGGAACTGGCCGCCAGGGCGCTCCACGACTCAAGCAGCCGCTCGAAGGGCCCGTTCGTCGCGGTCAATACTGCCACTCTCAACGCGGGCACCGCGACGTCGGTGCTCTTCGGCCACGACAAAGGAGCCTTCACCGGCGCAACCGAGGCGAAACCGGGTTACTTCCGGGCCGCTCACGGCGGCACGCTGTTCCTCGACGAGATAGGACTCATGCCCTACGACGTGCAGGGACATCTGCTCCGCGTGCTCCAGGACCGCACCGTCCACCCTCTTAATTCCCATCGCCAGCAGAAGGTCGACGTTCGCGTCGTCGCCGCCACAGACATGCCCCTCGAGAAGGCCGTCAACGACGGGCGCTTCGTCTCATCCCTCCTCAGTCGTCTGATGAATGGCGTGACGATCAATCTTCCCCCGCTGCGTGAGAGGCGAGAGGACATCGGCCTTCTCCTCGTCGCTTTCTTGCGAGCGCAGCTCGGCGGTGCAGCCAAGCTGCAGCGAATACAATTCTCTCCCGCTGATGGCAGCGGGTGGCTCTCCTCCGAAACGATCGCTGCAATCGCACGCTCTCCCCTTCCAGGGAACGTCCGCGA
>DASRLC010000410.1:0-4816 GCA_035648655.1 Polyangia bacterium | reverse complement strand
GATCTCGACCCCCAGGTCGCCGCGCGCCACCATGATGATGTCGGCCGCCTCGACGATCGTCTCCAGCCGCTCCAGCGCCTGCTGCTTCTCGATCTTCGCCACCAACGGGTGCGCGGTCAGCCGCCGGGCCTCGGCCAGGTCGCGTTCGTGGCGAACGTAGGAAATCGCCACGAAGTCGGCCGCCAGCACGTCCAGATCGGCCAGGTCGGCGCGGTCCTTGTCGGTGAGCGCCGGCAGCGACGAATCGTCGAGCGGCAGGTTGATCCCTTTGCGCGACCGCAGCGTACCGCCGACCCGCACGCGGCAGATCACCCGATCGCTGCGGACTTCGGTCCCGACCAGATCGATCGTCCCGTCGGCCACGAAGATCGGATCGCCGACCCGCACCCGATCGAAGAGGGTGGGATCGCCCACCGCGAAGCCGCCGGCGCCGAGCACCACCACGTCGCCTTCTTTGATCGGCGTGTCGGGGAGCTCGCCCAGGCGCAGCTTCGGGCCGGCCAGATCGGCCAGGATCGCGATGTCGGGCCGGTGCGCGCGGGCCCGCTTGACCCGTCCCGCCTGCGCGCGCGGCGAGGCGTGCGACAGGTTGACGCGCAGGACATCCACCCCTGAATCCAGCAACCGTTCGAGCGCCCCCTCCGCGTCCTGGGCGGGGCCGATGGTGGCGATGATCTTGGTCCGGCGCGCTGACATCGCCGCACTCTACCCTTTTCGCGGTCTCCACCGACGCCGACCGCGCCGATTGACGGAACATTCACCCGCCCGAAACAGACGATTCGCGCGGCCGCCGCCGGCCGCCGCCGAGCAGCACCAACCCCAAGAGGCCCAGCCAGACGACGACCGAGCCCGGCCCTGGGCGGGGCGCGGTCCGCAGCTCGGTCCGGCTGTCGGCCGGCATCAACGGAAAAAGAGCCGGATCGCCGCGGAGTCGGCCGTACTTGTCGTAAACCACCGTGCGGCCGGCGCGGACCGCCTCGATGATACCGCGCGCGCTGCGCTCGCGGGCAAACACGTAGGTGCGGCAGATCCCGGGATAGCCGACCACGTGGAAGTCCGAGGCGCCGATGGCGGCGACCGTCGGGTTCACGCTGCGGACGTCGTTGAAGAAGATGGCGAACTGACGGTCGGCCCGGCGATCCTGGAAGATGCTGGCGTGGGCGCGCTCGGCCCCATCCAGCTCGCGGAGCGCGCGATCGTCGTAGGCGGGCCAAAACTGAGAGGCCGGGTGGGCCGCGATGGCGACGCCCCCCTGCGCGTGAATGGCCTCGATCGCGTCGGCCGCCGAGTGCCTCCAGTCGACCGGCTGCTCGACGCCGATCGCCGTGATGTGGAAGGCGCGAGAGGTGACCTCTTCCCCGACCAAGACGATCGGCGCGTCGGCGCCGCGGGTGAGCCAGCGGGCTAGGCGCGCGGGCCAGGTCCGGTTGTGGTTGGTGATCGCGATGGCGTCGAGGCCGCGGCGGCGCGCCTGGTCGACCAAGAACCAGGGCGGCAACGCGCCGTCGCCCAGGAAGCTGTGCACGTGAAAATCAACCGCCAGGACGACGTACCCGCCGCGCTCGACCGGGGCGGGCAGCGGCGGTCCCGCGCGCAGCGCTTCCATTGCGACGCCCAGAATGACGAGCGCGCCGGCCAGCCACCGCCAGGACCTCACAGCCGAATCTGTCCGAAGGGCCAGGCCTGAAACGTCATGCCGCCCGCATAGAGATAGGCCAGGCTCCAGATGGCGAGCTCGTAGAGCGACATCCAGAGCAGGGCCCGCCACGCCGCGAGGCCCAGCACCTCGCGACAGAAGGCGACCAGGATGATCGCCGTCCACCCAAGGGGGATCAGCGCGAACGACAAGATGAACCACAGCCGCGGCGTGGTGTGGTCGCCCACCCGAAAAGCCACCAGCGCCCAGGCGGCCACCCACAAAGTCCACAGCAGCCAGGGGCCCTGCCCCGCGAACAGCAGATCGATCGCGACGCCCAGGCGCAACCCCGGCCGACGCCACAGGGCGAGCAGCGCCGCCGCCACGATCAACTGCACGCCCGGAACGAAGCACCAGCAGAGGGTGGTCGTGGCCAGAGCCTGCGGCGTCGCCCCACCGGTCGACGTGAGCGCGATGGCGCCTCCAATTACCAGCGCCGCGAGCGCGGGGCGGCGAACGACCGTCAGCGCGCCGGGCGGCCGCGGCTCGGCCACCAACCGCCGGTAGGCCGCGCGCGGCGCGAACATGACCCGGACCTCATCGGAGAGCGCGATGGACCGCAACCTAGCACGCCAACCTGCGGCGATCGCCGACCGAACTTGACGACCGGCGCCGGGCGGGCTCGCTGGGCGACGTGCGGCGGGCGACCTGGGTGGCCATCTCGATCATCGCTCATGATCGACGAGACCATCCTGCAGAACGGCGCCACCGGCACCGGCTCGCCGGAATATTCGGTGGTGCCGGTCTTAATGATCTCGACCTTCGAGTATCTCTACGGCGGCGGCCGGCGCCGCACGATCGGCGCGCCGGTCAGCGGCTTGCCGAACCGGCTGCTGTTCGTGATCGGCTTCGGCCTCGACGGCAAGTCGCTGACCAACTGACGTCCTTCTGCGTCGAGCTTTTCGTCGATTTTTCGGTCGGTTTCCGGCACATTTCGATCGTTGCGGCGGCCGATTTTCTCTGAGAAACTTCGCCATATTTTCATGCACACCAAGTCTAATTTCTGGAATTTTTCTCTGGTCTTCTCGCTCGCCGCGCTCGGCGGAATCACCACCCTGGCGGCGTCCTGTGGGCACCCCGGTACGAGCGGGCAGCCGGCCCCGTGCAGCGGCGGGGCCGGCTCCGAGCTCTGTCCCTGCGAAGCGGGGAACGTCTGCCAGTCCGGGCTGGTGTGCGCCACCGACAAGAATCAATGCGTCTCGCTCACGGCCACCGGCGGTACCACCGGCAGCGCCGGCACCTCGGGCAACAGCGGATCGGCGGGCACCACCGGATCCACCGGATCAGCGGGGACTACCGGTTCTTCGGGTATCGCCGGTACCACAGGCGCGACTGGGATCGCGGGCACGACCGGCGCGGCCGGCACCACCGGGTCTACGGGCGCGGCCGGCACCACCGGATCGGGAAGCGGCAACCTGATCATCAACGGCGACTTCTCGATGGGAATGACCGACTGGAAGATCTCCAGCGGCACCCCTAGCAACTCTGGCGTGAACAACGGCCAGTTCTGCGTAACGCTGAGCTCTAGCGCCGGCACCGTCGTGCTCGGATGGGGCGATACCTCAACCTTCGCAGCGGTCAATCAGAACATTAATTACATAATGTCATATCAGGCGTCAACGACCGGCGCGCTTTCGATGTTCCAGCTGCACATCGGCTCCGTGCAGCCCAACTATGCGGTCGACCAGGAATGGGACACAGATGTTCCTGGCTCATCGCTGACGACGATCACGCACAACTTCATGATCGGAACCGCGGATCCGCAGGCCGGCATCGCGTTCCTCATCGCGGCCGCCACCGGGACGCCAACGGTCTGCGTTGACAACGTTTCCTTGACGGCCTCGAACTGACAAACGCAAGGCGACCGGCGTAGAAAATGACGTGAGAACACAATAGGGCCTTCCTGGGACCGTTTCGCTCCCCGCGCAGTGGGCGAATCAGGAGCCGCAGATCTTGTAGCTTGGCGGCAGCGGTCCGATCGAAGAGCTGTTCGGAGCCTGGCAGGCTTGCCCCGAGGGACACTCGGAATTCGTGGAGCAGACGATCACGTGGAACGACTGATTGGCGTTGGGATCACAAGCGGCCGTCGCTACGCAAGAGACCGTCGCGGACGAGAATCCCAGACCACATGCATAGCAACAGACTTCTCCTCCGGGGCAGTCTCGGGAATCATCGCATTGGATCTGGACGGCGTCGCATTGGGTGGGGCTCGCGGTGCAACCGGTGGCCGACGTTTGACAGCTGGTGATCGGCGTCGTCCCGCTGGCGTTGTAGCAACACAAGCCAGGAGAAACGGGACAAGCAGAATCACCGCCGCAACTCACCGTGGCCGGTTGATCGCAGTTCCCCGTGCCGTCGCAAAACAGGGGCGTGGATGTGCCGGCGCAATAGGTTCTGGAGGGCGCCGGCACGAACGGACAATCGCTGGAAGTCTTGCACGCTCCACGCTCGGCGCACCGGTTCATCGTCAAGGTCGTCGCGTAGTCGCTGCACGCCGTGTCCGATGGACAATCGATGGTTCCACATCTCGAATCATCCGACGCCATTTCGCAGCTTCCCGAAGGGGAGCATTGCTCGCAGAGAAGGTCACAAGCTGAATCACAGCAGACGCCTCCTGCGCAAAAGCCCGATGCACAGCTCGTTCCTGCAGTGCACGCTGTACCCAAACCGGCCAGGCCAGGCCCCGCGTCCAGGGAACCCCCGCTGCCGCGGGTGCCCGAAGCCCCGCCGGCCGGAATCGATCCTGTGCCGCCGCCTGTTCCTACGGCACCTTCACCGCCCGCGACGCCACCCGAGCCGGTCGAAACGTCGTGACTACTGTCGATTGCTGCGTCGAACGATGATCGGAGGGTGGCCGATCCGCACGCCCCGAAGGCAGCCGCCCAAAGAATGAGCGCCGAAGCCGCCATGCAATTCGGCGTGACGGGTATCACGCTACCAACGGACCGCCTACGTTTCAGCTCCATGGGGATGGCAAATGCTAAGGACTCGCGCACAGATTGTCGTTTCAGGCTGGTGCATGCGGCGTGATGACGTAGTTCCAATCGCCGTGGAAGGTTGCGGGCTTGATGTTGAGAGTCCCGAACTCGGCCTTGGTGAACTCGATGCCGATGGGATAGG
>DASRLC010000409.1:0-3032 GCA_035648655.1 Polyangia bacterium | reverse complement strand
GCCGTTAGGATGGCCGTCCGTTTGTCCCCACCCGGGCTCTTCCTCGGCGGTGGGGCGCTCGGATTATGTGGACATCTGGGGCTTCCCTCCCTCGCAACGCCGCCTCTCCGCCACATAACCTTGGTGTCCACATAACGCCCGAGGGATGGTTGTGGCAGAAGATCACCGCGGCCGTGCCCCGTCGGATGAGCGGGCGAAAGACGTCGCGCGGGTGGATCTCGACGCCGGTGAGCGATCCACGCGCCAAGCAATGCTCGCTCTGCACCCGGTGGCGGACGTCGAGGCCCAACGCCCAGAACTCCTCGACCGACAGCGGCGCCAACCGGCTGCCGAAATACGTCCAGACCTCGGACGCGCCGGCCACCCGTCGGCCGCGCGCGGGCCGTCCCACCACCGCCCGCCGTCCCAATTCGAGCGCCGCCAACACCTGCGTCGCACGCACCGGACCGATCCCGGCGAAGGCCGCCAGCTCTTGCGAGGTCGCGCGCAGCAGGCCACCCACGCCATCGAGACCGCGCAGAACCGCGGCCGCGACGTCGAGCGCGCTGGCGCCGCGTGTCCCAGTGCCCAGTACGACCGCCAAAAGCTCGCTGTCGGTGAGCTGATCGGCGCCCCGAGCGGCGAGCCGCTCACGTGGTCGTGCGTCGGGCTCGAGGCTTTCCATCGGCGTCATCGACCCCTGCAAGGGCAACGTCCGTGCCACGGCGCCGAGACGACTTTGTGCGCTGTCAAACTCTGCCAAACTAATGACTTGGAGTTGCAGGAAACCCGTGTTAGGTTTTCCTCCGACGCTCGTGGTTTGCGGCACTAGGCCGCACCGGCGTTTGGCGGGTCGGAGTCGTTCAGAACGACCCCCGAAGCGGATTCGCAACTGGGTGCATGAGGGTTTGTTGGGCTGGACTGGCGGGCAGCGCCCCGATCTTTTTACAGGAGTAGAGACTGAGTTCCGACGACGAAGTACGGGCGAACGCGGGCGAGAGCGGCGCCGCGAAGCCTGAGCAGGACATCAATTCATCGGTGCAGCCTTCGGGCGCATCGACACCGACGGGCTTCGCAGACGCGACGGCCGGTACCAGCTTGGACGACGGTGTACCGACCATCGTGATCCGAAGATACGAGGACGACGACCGGCCCGCGCCCGTGGCGGCCGCGCCGGCGCCCGTCGCGGTTCCCGAGGCACCGCCGTCGCCCGATCTGCTGCGCGCGCTCGAGAAGATGCGCGAGGTCTTCCGAATCCGCGAGCTGCGTCCCGGGCAGGCCGAGATCATCGAATCGGTGCTGGCCGGGCGCGACACGCTGGCGGTCATGCCGACCGGCAGCGGCAAGTCGCTGACCTACCAGCTCCCCGCGCTGGTGCTGCCTGGGCCGACGCTGGTCGTCTCGCCGCTGCTCGCGCTGATCGAGGATCAGTTCAACAAGCTCAAGGCGGCGGGCGTCGCCATCGTGCGCATCGATTCGACGCGCACGGCGAAGGAGCGCGCGGCCGATCTGGCGGCGGTCCGCGACGGCAGCGTTCGCCTGGTGATGATCACGCCGGAGTCGGTGAACTCGCCGACCGTGCAAGAGGCGCTGGCGGGCGTGAAGTTCTCGCTTTTCTGCGTCGACGAGGCGCACTGCGTGTCGCAGTGGGGACACGACTTCCGCCCGGCTTACCTCGGGCTCCGCCGCGCCGCCGAGGTCCTGGGCCGGCCGCCGATCTTGGGGCTGACGGCCACCGCGACGCCGGCCATCGCCGACGATGTTCTCGTGCAGTTGGGGATGAAGGACGCCAAGGTCTGCCGCGTCTCGTTCCACCGCCCCAACCTGGCCTTCGACGTCCGCAAGGTCGCCGGCGAGGCGGACAAGCTGCGCCAACTGGGCGTGCTCATCCAGCGGCTGCGCCGCCCGGGCATCATCTACTGCGCCACGGTGCGCGCGGTCGACGAGCTCTACGTCGCGCTCCGCCACGGCAAGATCCCGGTCGAGCGCTACAACGGCAAGATGACCCCCGACGAGCGCGAGAAGGCGCAGGCCTCGTTCATGGAACCGGGCCGCAAGGTGGTGATGATTGCCACCAACGCCTTCGGTCTCGGCATCGACAAGCCCGACATCCGCTACATCATCCACTATCAGATGCCCGGATCGCCGGAGTCTTATGTGCAGGAGGCCGGACGCGCCGGCCGCGACGGCAGGCCGGCGCGTTGCGTGCTGCTGTTCCAGCCCGACGACATCTCGATCCAGGAGTACTTTCTCAAGGAAGCCCACCCGACCAAATCGCAGGCCCGGATGGTCGCCGAGGGGCTGTATGCGTGGAGCGACGAAGGGAAAGAGGTCTCGGTGCGCGACCTGGCGCTCTCGATGTCTCTCCCCGCGACGCGGGTACGGGTAGTTCTGTCCGTCCTCGAGGCGATGGGCGTGGCGCAAGAGGTGAAGGCCACCCGCTGGAAGGGCGTCGAGCCCCGCCCCACCCGCGAGCAAATCGACAAGGCCGCGCAGGTGTTCGAGGCGCGGCGCATCTCGGATCGGCGGCGGCTCGAATCGCTGCTCGGCTACATGAACACCCAGCGCTGCCGGGTGCAGATGCTGCGCGCCTACTTCGGTGAGCCCGAGGGTGAAAAATGCGGCATCTGCGACTCGGATGCCGGCCTCGACAGCGAGGTGTTCGATTCGGGATCGGCCGACGAGCGCCACGGACTGCACGCGGCCACCGATTTCCACGCCCGCCCCCGACGGCGACGGCGGGGCCGCGGTCCGCAGGACATGCCGATGCCCGCGATGCCGCCGTCGGCTCCCGCGGCGCCGTCCGCGCCCGTCTTCGAGTGGGCAATCCCAACCGATCTCCTGCCGCCGCTGGCGCCGTTCGAGATTCCGGCGGTCGCGGAGAGCGAAAACTTCATCGACGAGGCCTTCTGGGCGGCCGACAACCTGGCCCAGCTGGCCGCCGAGCCGCTGCACGGCGAGGTGGTGGTCCAGTCGTCGTCCGGCTGGACCACCACCTCGCCGTGCAGCGGCTCGGCGGCCAGCTGGGCCAGGTTGTCGGCCGCCCAGAAGGC
>DASRLC010000408.1:0-10142 GCA_035648655.1 Polyangia bacterium | reverse complement strand
GGTCGGCGCCGCGCAGCAGGTCGCCGTCAGCGCCTTCGACGGCAGCGAAGAGGTAGCGCCCTTCCTGGGCTTCGGGGCGACCTCGGAGACGGCCAAGGTGGTCGAGGCCATTCGCAAGTTCCGGCCGCGCAATCGGAACACCAATCTCAACGGCGCCGTCTTTCAAGGGCTCGGCGCGCTCAAAGAGGAGATGGACAAGTCGACCGCCGCGCAGAAATTCGGTTCGCTGGTGGTGTTCACCGACCGAGGCGATCTGTCCCACAGCGTGAATGCGCAGGTCCTCGACCAGGCGCTCAAGGACAGTCCGGTCGACGTCTACGTGATCGGCGTCGGCGAGAAGGTCAACAAGGTCGAGCTGGGGGCCATCGGCCATAGCGGAATCTTCATCTCGAACGATCCCAAGGCGGTCAAGAAGGGGTTTGATCAGGTCATCACCAAGCTCAGCTCCGCCAGCGACGGGCGGTACGTTTTTTCGTATTGCTCGCCAAAACGCAAAGGCGAACACGTGCTCAAGCTGGAGGTCGCGGTGCCGGGAGACAACGGCAGCCTGTCGCACCACTTCAACGCCAGCGGCTTCAAGTCGGGTTGCTCCCCCAAGAAGAAGCCGACCTTCAGCGGCCTGCCGGGCGCCGCTCCGCCGCCGGCTCCCGTGGCGCCGCCGGCCGACGGCGATTCGGACGACAAGAGCTGACGGTTTGCGCGCGGCGGCCGGCCAAGGCGGCTAAGGGAGTACCCATATCGTGTGGTGGACAGTGCGGTCAGGAAAACCGACCATCGGCCGCAGCGCTCAGTCGTGCTTGGCGGCCAGGAAGCTGGCCAGGTCGGCCTCCTTGACGTCGGGCTCGCCGGGCGCGACGTCGTCGAGCTTGCCGGCCAGCAGCCAGGATTCCAGCTCCCCGACCAGCGCGAACAGATGGTCGAACGAATCGACGACGAACAGCAGCGGCTGGTAGCGATCGATGTCGAACGGCTGGTTGACGACTTGCGCGATCTCGAACGGACGGCGCTCGACCTCCGGGGCCTCGATGGAGTGCGCGATCTCGCCGAACGACGAGAGCAGCCCACTGCCGTAGACCTTCAGCGTCCCCGCGGGATCGGCCGGCGCGGCGCGCATGAGGCCGAACTCGACGCTGAACCAGAAGAAGCGCGACATCGCGCGGATGTTGCTGGTGAGGCGGCGCAGCTTCTGCCGCTGATCGGCGGTGATCGCGACCCGGCGGGCCGCAGCCGCCGCGCAGGCGCCGAAGCGAACGAGTGCCTCTGCGAAGGCCGCGTCGGTGTGCATCGGGACGTGACCGGCGACGTCGTGGAAGATGTCGGGCTCGGGCAGGTACTCCAGGTGCGCGCCGTCGCGAATGGTCACCGTGGTGGGAAACTCGCGCCGCCGCAGGCAGTCGAGGAACAGGTACGAAGGGACGTAGCCGGTCACCGCGCGCGCCACGAAGCCGGTCAGCGGTTGCATGAAGCGGTTGATCGCCTCGAGGTGCGGGATCCGGGCCGGCGACAGCTGCAGCTTGGCGAGCCCTTCGAGGTAGCGGCGGTTGGCGTAGCGGGTCCAGCGGTCCTGCATCCGGCCCAGCAGCTGGCCCCAGGTGGCTTGGTTTTCGTCGGAGTAGAGCTCGTACGGCTGGTGGATGTAGATCTCGCGGTGTGCGCGCGCCTCCTCGATGAACGGCGCGGCGGTGGTGGTCAGGCCCGAGGCGGGCGCTGGCGGGTCGGGCGCGAGAGCCATGCGGTGGGGGTCCCCCTTCCAATCATAACGGCGAATTCGGGCCGCGGCTGGAGCAGCGCACCGGACGGGGGCCCGGAAAGGTCAACCGGGGATGCGCCGGGTCATAGAGCGCGCGATCGTCGGCGCGGGGGAAAGCTCGGCCTTTTCGCAGCAGATCGGCCATCGCGTCGCGGATGGGCGGCCCGTCGTCGAAGGTTGTCCGGCGTCGCAGACCGTCGGACAGCAGGCCGTCGCCGCCGGTGGCCAGGAAGTCGCTGGTGACCAGCGTCAGGCGGGTGCCGGGTGAGATCGGTCGGCCGTCGGGTCGGGTCAGCTTGACGGTCAGCGAGCCTGCGGTGCAGCGCGCCTCGGCCCGCACACCCGAGACCGACAGGATACCGTTTTCGCGGCCCAGGTTGCGGGCGATCATCTCGGCCAGCTCGCCGGCGCCGACCGAGACGGTGGCGAAGCGGTTGTCGAAGGGGAGGGCCTCGAAGAGGCGGCCATAGGTGAGCGGCCCGGCCGGCAGATCGGCGCGCAGGCCGCCGCCGTTGGTGAGCGCCACGTCGGCGCCGGGGCGGGCCGCGCGCATCAGATCGGCGAACAAGTTCCCCAGAGGCGACTCGGTCTTCTGGGCGCGGTCGATGGGGATCGCCAGCACCGGCCCCAGCTTCTCCTCGCGTTCGGCGCGCGCCGCCTCGAGCGCCGGGGCGATGGCGGACGCCACCGCCGGATCGGGGACCACCGGCGCGCCTTCGTAAGCTTCCTCGGCGCAGCGGTCGGGCGCGCAGATCCGGTGGGGCGGGAAGATGTGCGCGTCGATGGCGCGGCCGCTGGCCCGATCGATCGTGAGGTCGATGCGGCTGAAGTCGTGTCCGTTGGCGAAGGCCTCGACGATCGGGATGCCGGCCACCCGATGGGCCACCCCCTCGTGGGTGTGGCCGGCCACGATGGCGTCGATGGCGCCACCACTGGCCGCCAGCTCGCGCGCCACCTGGAAGATCTCGCCGTCGGCTTCGCAGGACTCGAAGTGTTCGGGTTGATCGAAGCGGTGGCAGACCCCGCCCGCGTGCGCGGCGATGATCACCACCGTCGCCCCCTGGCGGTGCAGGTCGGCGGTGGCTGCCGCGATGGTCGCCGCCAGCGGCCTTGCGGCCAGGCCCGCGAAGTTGGCGGCCAAGGTGGTGCGCGGCGTGCTGGCGGTGGTCACGCCGACGATCCCGATCTTGACGCCGTCGAGCTCGACGAGCGCGGTGGGGCGTATGTTGCGCCAGCCGGGTGGGGCGCCGGTCGTCGCGTCGATCAGATTGGCGTCGAGAAATGGGAAGGCGGCTTCAGCGGCACGGGCGCGCAGGGCGCCGCGCGGATCGTCGCCTTTGCCCGGACGGGCTGTGACCGCCGGGCCGACCGGGCCGAAGTCGAACTCGTGGTTGCCCAGCGCCGCGGCCGCGTAGCCGAGCGCGTTGTAGGCCCGGATCACCGCCGCCCCCTCGCCGAGGTTCGAGGCCAGCGTTCCCTGAAACATGTCGCCGGCGTCGAGCAGCAGCACGGCGCCCCCGTCGTGCGCGCGCGCGCGCCGCAAGTTGGCCAGGTAGCCGCCGAACTGCGGCAGCGACTCGATGTGACCGTGCAGATCGTTGGTGCCGACCAGCGAGATCGTCAGGTGCCCGCCGTTGGTGCTGGACGGCGGCCGATCCGCCGCGGAGGGTGCCGGTGATTTGCTGCGCCCGCAGGCGACCAAGCCGGACAGCGCGGCGATCAGACCCGCCCGGCGGGCTATGGACGCTCGGGCGATTCCCACCGGCCGCTCTTGGCTGATCGCGCCAGCGCGTCGAGCGCGGCCAGGTTGTGGATCGAGTCTTCGAGCGGAACCGGCGAGGGGACGCCCTGGGTCGCCGAGTCGACGAACCGCTCCACCAGGCGCGTGTACTGGTTGATCGGCTCGAAGGTCAGGCGCTCGGGCGTCGGCTCTTCCAGCGAGGCGCTGGTTTCGATGGTCAGCTCGGAGGGTCGTTCGGGCGGCGGGGTCCAAGCCGTCGGTACGTCGAGGTGCCCGGCGGTCCCCAGCAGCAGCGCGCGCTGCATCGGGGCCAGCGTCATCCCGCAGGAGAAGGTTGCCTGGCCGCCCGGAAACTGCAGGACCGCGCTGGTCAGGAGATCGACGCCGGTGGCGGCGTCGGGCTCCGATCGCGCCAGCACGCCGGTCGGCTCGTCCTCGAAGCAGAAGCGGCTCATAGTCAGCGGGTAAAAGCCCGTGTCGAGCAAGACCCCGCCGCCCATCGCCGCGTCGAAGCGGATGTTGTCGCGGGCGGCGATGTTGTATCCGAACGTCCCGATGAACGCGCGCAGCTTACCGATGCGGCCGCCGCGGAGGAGATCGCGCACCGCCAGCCAGCGGGGGTGAACGCGCACCATGGCCGCCTCGCAGATCGCCACGCCATTCCGCTCGCGCGCCGCCAACAGCCGCCGCGCCTCCGCCACGCCGAGCGCGATTGGTTTCTCACACAGCACGTGTTTGCCGGCGTCCGCCGCGCGCTCCGACCAGGGGACGTGCAGGTGGTTGGGGAGCGGGTTGTAGACCGCGTCGATCTCCGGATCGGCGATCAGCTCTTCGTAAGAGCCGTACGATTTCGCGAGGCCCAGCGTCCGCGCCGTCTCCGCGGCCTTGCCGCCATCCCGCGACGCGATCGCCACCAGGTCGACCCCGCGCGCCTGTCGCAGGGCGGGGATCATCTTGCGCAACGCAAACCCCGACACCCCAAAAACCCCAAACCGAAACATCAGCCGCGCGCCGAAAAATCAAAACCCATCAACAGATCGCCCGTCCAACCCGCCACCCGAAATCGAAGGGCATTATGATCGCGCGGGGGACGTTGGGCTGGGCCCGACGAAGCCCCTCGCGGGGGGCGAGGGACCCTCACAGGGTCCCTCATATAATAGTTCCGTCTGGGATGATTCCGTTCTTGGGGACGATGACGATCCCTTCGCGGATGTAGTAGCCGGGGCCGTCCTTCTCTTTGACGCCGGCTTCGTTGACGATCCGGACGCCGCGCCCGATGCGGGCGTTCTTGTCGATGATGGCGTTCTCGATGATCGACTCCGAACCAATGCCGACCACCGGCACGCCGCGCGCTTCGGCGCTGCGCATGTCTTCCAGCGTCTCGTAGAAGTCCGCGCCGACCAGCAGGCTGTTGATGATCCGAGTCGCGGCGCCGATGCGGGTGCGGATCCCGATCACCGCGCGGTCGATCTCGGCGCCGTTCATGATGCAGCCTTCGGAGATGAGCGCGTTGTGGACCTTGCACCGTTCGACCTTCGAGGCCGGCAGGAACCGTGGGTGGGTGTAGACCGGGTTGGCCTCGTCGTAAAAATCAAACGGCGGGATCGGCTCGCACAGCGCCAGGTTGGCCTGAAAGTAGGACTGGATGGTTCCGACGTCTTCCCAGTAGCCGCGGTAGACGTGGGCCTGGACGCGCTGGCGCGGGACGGCGTCCGGGATGACGTGGCGCCCGAAGTCGACCAGCTTGGGGCTGGCGAGCGACAGCTCCAGCACGTCGCGCTTGAAGATGTAGATGCCCATCGAGGCCAGGTAGCCGGCCCCGCCGCCGGGCAGCTCGGAGACCAGCGCGGGCAGGCGCTCGGCCGGCGGTTTCTCGTCGAAGTGCA
Source organism: Polyangia bacterium (assembly GCA_035648655.1). GTDB lineage: Bacteria > Myxococcota_A > Polyangia > Fen-1088 > Fen-1088 > JADGRB01. The sequence continues at coordinate 4,765 of DASRLC010000408.1, read as the reverse complement.
CGATGCGGCCGGTGGCGTCCATCTTGAGGATGCCGAAACCGCTAGACTGATCGGCCGAGACCGGTATGACCGCCACCGTCGCGTCCGCGCCGCTCTCGCGGTGGGTCTTCAGCATGTCCCGGTAGTCCATGCTGTAGAGCTGATCGCCCGAGAGGATCAGGAGATCGCGCCCCGGCGTGCGCCGGGTGTGGCGCAGGCTCTGGCGAACGGCGTCGGCGGTGCCTTGAAACCAGTTGCCGCCCTCTTCGGTCTGCTCGGCGGCCAGCACGCTCACGAAGCCCTTCGAGAAGACGTCGAACTTGTACGTCATCGCGACGTGCTTGTTGAGGCTCTCCGAGTTGAACTGGGTCAGCACGAAGATCTGCCGGAGGTCGGCGTTCAGGCAGTTGCTGATCGGGATGTCGATCAGCCGATACTTGCCGCCGATCGGGACGGCCGGCTTGGAGCGTTTGAGCGTCAGCGGAAACAAGCGCGTCCCGCGCCCGCCGCCCAAGATAATCGCCAGTACGTCGTCCATCGCCGGGCGAATTTATCCCATCTTCGAGGGCGCGTCCCCATTTCGCACCATTACGGTCACTTCGTTCTTGTTGTGGACGAGCTGTTTGACGCGCGCGAACGCGGGGCCGAGGCGGGCGAACAGGGGCGGCAGCGCGTCCAGCACGCCGTAACCGGCGCGCCCTTTGAACTTCACGGTGACCACCAGGTTTCGGCAGAGGCCGCGCGTCAGCCAGCTCTCCACCAGGGCCAAGCTGCGCGGTGGCTCGCACACCACGTCGCACAGCATCCAGTCGACCGGCGCGGGCGGCGTGTAGGTGAACGCGTTGCCGATGATCATCGTGACGCGTGGGTCGCGCGCCAGCTCGGGCGCCACCGGCGCGCGATCGACCGCCACCACGCCCGCGCCCCGCTTGAGGGCCGTCGCGGTCCAGCCGCCCGGCGAGGCGCCCAGATCGACGCAGGTCTCGCCGGGCCGGGGCGCGGTCCCCATCCAAGCCAGCGCCTCTTCGAGCTTCTGGTAGGCGCGCGAGGGTGGGGCGCGATCGATCGCCACGGGGGCTTCGCCGCCCGGCCAGCGCGACAGGTCGAAGCCGCCACCGGATAGGCGGCGCGGCGCCGCCGCCGAGACGATGAAATGCTCGCGCGAAAGGGCCAGGAGCTGCAGCAGCAGACAGCTTTCGTCGAAGAGAGCGGCGGGACGGTCGGGCGGCGCGTTGGCGGGCGCAGCGCTAGCGGGCGGAGCGTTATCGGGGACAGCGTCGTTGACGGCGCGGTGCCGGCGCCAGGCGCGCCGTCGCCGGCCCTCGAAGATCGCGCGCAGCTCCTGCGCCACCAGCGACGCCCGGCTGGCCAGACCGGGCGGCGGCTCGGCATGCGCGAGGGCGTGCAACGAGAACGGACCTGGCCAGCCGTCGACGACGCCATCGACGGCGGCGAAGGCGCCTTCGGCCAGCGCGCGCACCGAGGCGCCGTCGACGGCCACCGCCCCCGGTAGCGCTTGCCGCGCGAAGATCGGATCGCCGACGACAGCGTTGGTAGCGGCGTCTTCGTCCGCTCGGTCGGAAGACGCCAGCGCGACCACGCCGGGCGCGAGCTGCTCGGTCGGCCGGGTCGGCGCCGCGCGCGCCAGCTCGTCGGCCAGTGCCGGCTCCGAACCGGGGCTGCAGACAAAGGCCCGCACTAGGTCGTGCTGGCCGCCTCGTAGACGGGCGACAGCATGAATTGGATCGTCTCGCGGGCGCTGGGACCGCGCAGGAATTCGCGCCGGGTCTCGATCGACGGTGGCTCGCCGTCATCGCCGTAGAGCTCGCCCTCGGAGATCACGGCCAGCGCGCTCAGCGGACTTCCGCAGACCAGCAGGCCGATGCGGTTGCAGGTGTGGCGGGTGCCGCGCCGAAAGGTTTGCCAGTCGGGCATCTCTTCGAGCGCCGCCTCGACATCGACCAGCAACTCGGCGCGGGCCTCGACGGTGCCGAGCAACAGGATGGCCTCGGGTCGCACCAACCAATCCGCCACCGCCCGGGCGCGCGGATCATCGACGCGGCTGTTGTCGAGGGAGGCGCGGGCCCCCTCGAAGAGGCGGGCCATGCCCTCGGCGTTGGTCAGCCCCGCGGTCACCAGACCGCTGCGCAAGGCCTCGAGCGCCCGCCCGGCCACGAACGACCAGGCCTGGGGCCCGAGGCGCGCCGCATTGGGGCTGATGAGCAGACCGGCCGGCTGCGACGGAATGAGACGCAACCGCCGCCGCTCGCTCTGGAGCGCCAGCGGCTTGCCGACCCCTTCGGCGTCGGGCGCCACGACGAAAGGCGGCGCGTGCAGAAGATCGGCGATTCGCCTCAGCTCGGTGGCCCGTGCCGGCTGCAGGCCGCTCCCTTCGATCGGCTTGGGCGCCGGTTGATCGGTGCCGAGGCCGAGCAGGGCCGGCGCCAGTCGGGCCAGCGCGCGCCGGGCCGGACCGGAGACGTCGGGATGATCGACCGGCGAGCCGACGCGCACCGCCTCGGACCGGACCGTCTCCAAAGGGGCCAGGCCCTCGAGAAGCTTGTTACCGAGTCCTTCGGGATCCACGAAAGCCGGCAGTGAGAAGGCGGCGCGCGCCAACGCGAAACGTCGGGTGCGGGCGGCCAGCGCCCCCAGCGCGCAAGCCGGCCCGGGCCGGGCCGGATCCGCCAACACCAGCTCGAGGAGCGCGCCGACCAGCCGGCCATCCCCTTCGGCCCCGGCCCAGAAGCGCGCGTGCGCGAGCAACGGATCGATCGTGTCGACGCCGCGCTCGGCGGCCCGGTCGCCGGCCAGCGCCAGCACGCGCGCCGCGGCCGCGGCCAGGTGCGGGTGCGCGGCGAGCGCGAAGCGGGGCGGCCCCGCGTGGCGTGGTCCGGCCGTCGCGATGGCCAGGCGGGCCACCAGATCGGGTTCGTCGACGGGCGACAGCGGGGCGGCCGAAAGGTCGTTGGCCAAATCGGCCACCACATCGACGTCTCCCTCCGCCCAAAAATGATCGACCAGCCGCAGCCTCGATGGGACGAAGGCGGGATCGATGTCCGACGAACGCAGATAGGCGTCGAGCGCCCCGGCGGGGTCATCCAGATGGGTCCGCAGGATCTCCGCCTGGCGGTAGAGGGCCGCGGCGCGGTGGGCAGGTTCGAGGTAGAGCCGTCCCAGGCGGGCGCAAGCTTCGGCCGCCTCCCGAGGCAGCCCGAGTTTTTCGTAGATCTCGAGCAGCAGCTCGAGCGTCGGCGCGCGCGTCGGGTCTTGGGCCGCCACCAACTCCAGGTAATAGCGGGCCGAGGCCAGCTCTCCCGTCTCGGCGTAGACCGCCCCCAGCCGATGGCGCAGCTCGCCGAGCTCGGCCGACGCCCCCGACGGCAAGAGGCGCAACACCTCTTCCAGCCGCTGGGCCGCGGTGGCGGCATCGCCCCGGGCCAGTGCCATCTCGGCCAGCGCGCGGCGCGCCTCGACGTGGTGCGGGCTCAAGATGGCCAGCTCCCGGTAGAGGGACTCCGCTTCGGCCGCGTCGCCCATTCGATACGCCAGCGCCGCCCGCCGGTGGACCAGCAGCTCGCGCGGGACGACGTCGGCGGCCTCCGCCGACCGCTCGACGGCGGCGTAAAGCTCGCGCGCCCGGGGCCAGTCCTGTTTGCGGAAGCTGGCGTCGGCGAGGAGCGCCAGCGCCCCCAGGTGGGTGGGCGCCTGACGGAGCGCTTCTTCGAGCTGACCGGCCGCGCCCAGGAAATCGCCGCGCGCGAGCAACACGCGGGCGTGGGAGATGAGGTAGTTGGCCCGCAGCTCCGGCTCGGCTTCTATGCCGGCCGCGCGCCAGTAGGCGTTCTCGGCCTGCGGTGGCCCGCCGGCCGCCACGTCGACCACGCCCAGCTCGGCCAACGTGGCGGCCGGCGTTCGCGCGGCGGGCGCGGTTGTAGCCGGGGAATCGATCTGCGCGAGCCGTGAGGCCGCCTGGCGCGCCAGCTCGGGCCGGCCGAGCGGGCCTACGTAGATCTCGACCAGCCGGCCCAGGATGGCTTTCTGTTCGAGGGGGCCGCGGGCGATCCGGTCCAGCTTTCGCTCGAGCACCTCGGTCAATCGGGCGAAGTCTCCCGCATCGGTGGTGAGCGCTTCGAGCGCTTCGAGCGCCTCGGCCGAGCCGGGATCGAGCGAGAGCGCGCGTTCGAGCAGCATCCCGGCGTCGCCGGGGAGGCTCAACCTCTTGCGCAAGATCTCTGCCGCCGCCACCAGCTCGCCCGCCCGCTCGATGTCCGAGGCGCCGGCCCGGGGATCGTCGGCCGAGGCGATCAACGCGCGGGCGGCGGCGTGCGGGTCGCCGCGGCGGGCGTAGATCTCCACCAGGCGGCGCCAAGCGGGGCCGACCAGCGGTCCGGCCGTGGCGTTATCGAGGCAGAGCCGCAGCGCCGTCACGGCGTCCTGTTCCTGGCCGGCCCGCTCGTAGGCGACCGCCAGGCGGTGGGCCACCTCGGCGCGCGCTTCGCCCGGGGGCGCGGCGTCGAGCGCCCGGCAGAGCGCCCCGATCTCGTCCGGAGCTTCGGCCGACGACCAGGCGAGCGCGATGCGCGCGGGCGAGATGTTTGCGGTTCGCAGGCGCAGACCGGTGCTGTCGGGGAGCCGGAATCCCTCGGCCACCAGCAGCTCGTCGAGCGCCCATTCGAGCGGGTCGATCTCGATCCCGGGCTCGCCGTCCTCGGCCGGACCGAGCGCCGCGTTCAGCATCGCGCGGATCTCGGCGCTGGCTGCGCCGTCCCCCTCCACCGAGACC
>DASRLC010000407.1:0-29042 GCA_035648655.1 Polyangia bacterium | reverse complement strand
CCCCGCGATCGTGACCCGCCCGGCGTCGTCCCGCTGGTCCAGGCCGCCCTGGACCCGAAGCCGAACCATCTCCGTGGCCGGGCCGCGCTGACGGCAGCCGACGCACGTTCGAATCGAGGGGGGCATATGGCTGCGGGCTCGGCGTCATCGTTAGTTCGCCTCCGGCGGACGGGCCGCCGCCGCCGCTTCGGCCAACTGTGCCTCGTGGACCGCGCGCGCGGCGGCTTCTTCCGCCAGGCGAATCTTTTCGCTCTCGGCCGCCACGGCCGCCGCCGCGATGATCGACTGCGCTGCCGCCGGCGACGAAACGCCCGGCATCGACGTCAGCTCCTCGGCCTTCGAGTCGGCCACCTCGGCGGCCGAGCGCCAGCCGGCCTTGAACAGCGCCTCGGCCAGCTCGGTGGTGACGCCGGTAATCGCGGCCAGCGATTGCCGTGCGCGCTGCTCCATCTCCATCACCTTCGAGGCCGAGTGGATGTCGATGCGCCAGCCGGTGAGTTGCGAGGCCAGCCGAACGTTCTGGCCCTTCTTGCCGATGGCCAGCGAGAGCTTCTCGTCGGGGACGATGAGCTGCATGGTGTGGGCGCCCACGTCCATGAGCACCCGCGCGACCTCGGCCGGCGCGATGGCGTTGCAGACGAACTTCACCGGATCGGCGTCGTAGGGAACGATGTCGATCTTCTCTCCGCGCAGCTCCTGCACGACGGCCTGCACGCGCGAGCCCTTCATGCCGACGCAGGCGCCGACCGGATCGACGTCGCGATCGCGCGAGTTGACGGCGATCTTCGAGCGGGCGCCGGCCTCGCGGGCCGAGGCCTCGATGCGCACGATCTTCTCGTAGATCTCGGGGACCTCCATCTCGAACAGCTTCTCGAGGAGGCCCTTGTGCGTGCGGGACAGGATGATCTGCGGACCACGGGCGGCCTTGTCGATCTCGACCACGTAGGCCACGATGCGGTCGCCCGCGCGGTACGACTCACGCGGCACCTGGTCGCGCACCGGCAACACCGCCTCGGCGCCGCCCAGGTCGACAATGATGTTGCCGCGCTCGAAGCGGCGCACGATCCCGGAGATGAGCTCGCCCTTGCGCTCTTTGTACTGATTGAAGACGTTCTCGCGCTCGGCCTCGCGCACCCGCTGCAGGATGACCTGCTTGGCGGTCTGGGCGGCGATGCGACCGAAGCCCTTCCAGGCGCGGTTCAGCTTGAGGAGCTCGCCGTACTTGGCGTCCTGCTCCTCGGCCTTGGCCTGGTCCTTCTCGTCGTAGAAGATCTGGAAGAGCAGCTCCTCGCCGATCTCGGCCTTGAGCCCGAAGCGCTCGGCGTCGGCCCAGAGGATCTCCTTACCGTCGCCGCCGACACTCATGAGCTCGACGATGATCATGATCTGCCACAGGTCGACGCGGCCGGTCTCTTCGTTGAACTTGGCTTCCATCTCCCGCTGCATGCCGAAGGCGCGCTTGGCGGCGGTCAAGATCGCTTGTTCCAGCGTCTCGACGAGCACGGCGCGGTCGATGTTCTTGTCTTTCGAGACCTGGTCGAGGACCAGGCCGAGGGCGGCACCGTCGTTCATGAAGGGCTCCGTTTCGAATGGGGACCCTGAAAGGGTCCCCAAGCCCCCCCGCGATGGGGTCGAGCCGGCGAAGCCGGCTCTCCCCCGACGCGATCATCAGGACCCGGCAGGGGGCCCTCCCCCACGCGATCGTGGGAGCTCGCGCCAGCGAACTCCCTATCCCAATCCGGGATCAAGTTCGCGCGGGCGATGTCGTCGAGAGGGAGCTCATAAGATCGGCCGTCACAAGCGATCTCCACCCGGCCGTCCTTGGCCGAGCGGAGGGTCCCGGAAAAGTTGCGTCGCCCCTCCACCCCATCGTTGAGCCGAATACGAGCGCTCTCTCCCACGAATCGCGCAAAGTCCCGCTCTCGCCGCAGGGGCCGATCAAGCCCGGGCGAGCTCACTTCGAGCTGGTAGGCGTGCGAGATGTTGTCGGCGACGTCCAAGGCCGCCGACACGTCGCGACTCACCCGTTCACAATCTTCGTGAGTCACGCTTCCCCCGCTTCCTTCCGGTGTATCGATGAAAAGGCGCAGCACCGTCCCCGCGTGCTCGCGACCAAACTGGACTTCGATCAGATCGAAGCCCGCGTCGCGGATTGGGGGCTCAGCGAGCAACCACAAGTCGGCAAGGTCCTTTCGCATGGGGGGTTTTGGTCAAAGAGTTTTGGACAATAAAAAAGGCGGGCACGCGGCCCGCCCTTCGAAAAGGAGGCAACGCAGTCTTCGAGGCCGCGTTTTATAACACGCAGATCTTGGAGGTGCAAGACGCGGATCTGGGGTCTAAATGGCAGGATTTTCGAGGTTTTTTGTAGGTTCGGCGGCCCCGCCACCCGCCGTGGTACGGTTTGCCCCAACATGTCGGAGTTGGTGGTCGGCGCGGTCCAGATGACTTCCTCGGACGACGTCGAATCCAACCTCGAGCACGCCAGCGATCTGGTTCGCGAGGCCGCCAGCGCGGGGGCACTGTTGGTGGGCCTGCCCGAGAACTTTGCTTATCTGGGCGACGATCGGGATCATCGGCTCTCGATCGCCGAGACGTTGCCCAGCCTACAGACCGGCGAGCCGGTCGCTCCCGCGCCGGTCGGCCCCATCTTGTCGACCATGCGCGAGCTGGCGCGCGGCGCCGGGATCTGGCTTCTTCTCGGCGGCTTTCCCGAGCGGGCCGAGGATGGCGCGCGGATTCGCAACAGCGCCATCCTGCTGGATCCGGCGGGGACGGTGGTGTCCGTCTACCGCAAGATCCATCTATTCGACGTCGACGTGCCGGGGGGGAAGCGGTACCGCGAATCGGAGGCCATCGAGGCGGGCATCGAGACCGTGGTCGCGACCACCCCTTGGGGCGGGCTCGGCCTCAGCATCTGCTACGACCTCCGGTTTCCCGAGCTCTACCGCGCGCTGGCGGCCCGCGGCGCGCGGATCGCCGCCGTTCCCTCGGCCTTCACGCTCGAGACCGGCAAGGATCACTGGCACACGCTCCTGCGGGCACGGGCGATCGAGAATCAGCTCTATGTGTTCGCGCCCGCGCAGTTCGGTGCCCACGGTCCGACGCGCCGGAGCTATGGACACGCGCTGGTGGTCGATCCGTGGGGCGCGGTGATCGCCGAGTGCGGCGACCACGAGGGGGTCGCGTTGGCCCAGATCGATCTCGGCTATCAGGATCGCGTGCGCGCCGCCATCCCCTGCCTCTCGCACCGACGCCTCTGACGGCGCGGGGCGGTCTCAGCCCGCCGCTGGGTCAGCGGGCGGCGGCCCCGACGGCGGGATCAGCGCCGACAGCACCGCCGCGCCGGTGATGAGCCCACCGACGATCAGGAGCGAGATAGCATCCGAGATCCGGTAGTGGTCGGCGATCAACATCTTGCCGCCGATGAAAGCCAGCACCAGCGCCAGCGCCGTCTCGAGGTAGCGCAGGCGCCTCACCAGGTTGGCCACCAGAAAGCACAGCGCGCGCAGCCCGAGCACGGCGAAGATGTTGGAGGTGTAGACGATGAACACGTCGCGCGTGACGCCGAACACCGCGGGGATGGAATCGACGGCGAACACCACGTCGGTCGCCTCGATCACCACCAGCACCGTCAGGAGCGGCGTCGCGAACAGCTGCCCGGCGCGCCGGACGAAGAAGTGGGCGCCATCGTAGTCGGGCGTCGTGCGGGTGAACCGGCGGAAGATGGCCAGCACGGGATTCTTCTCGGGATGGATCTCCTCGTCGCCCGCCAAGAGCAGCCGGGCGGCGGTGACGACCAGAAAGATGCCGAAGATGTAGGTGACCCAGTGGAAGGCCGCCAGCAGGACCGCGCCGACCGCGATGAACACGCCGCGCGTGACCAGCGCGCCCAGGATTCCCCAGAACAGGACCCGGTGTTGCAGCCGCTCCGGGACGGCGAAGTAGCTGAACGCCGCCAGAAAGACGAACAGGTTGTCGACCGAGAGGGCCTTCTCGATGAGCCAGGCTTGGAAGAACTCGAGGGCCCGATCGGAGCCGCAGCGGAAGTAGATCCCCAGGTTGAACAGCAGCGCGAGGGCGATCCAAACGAACGACCAGATGGCCGCTTCGCGCGCGCGCACGACGTGGGCCTTGCGGTGAAAGACCCCCAGGTCGAGCGCGAGGATGGCACCGATCGTGACGCCGAATATCACCCACGCCAGCGGCTCGCCGGGCGCCGCCATGGTCAGGGATGCCCCGGCGTTGCCGGTCCTGGCGGCACTGTCGGTCCTGGAGGGCGGACCTCGAGGTGCTGGAAGCCCGCGCGGTCCTGCGGCGGCGCCACGTCTTCGAACATCTTGCGGAACGACAGTCCGCCGGTGTGCTGGATGAACAGCACGCCGCCGAGCGCCAGGATCAGGAACAGCGCGCGGCGGAGGTTCCGGCGCGGCAGCAGATCCCAATAGCTGCGCTCGGGGGGGGCCTCGAGCGGATTGGGGGCGCCCGATCGACCGGGCGGCAGCGGCAACTTGGGGTTGAAACGGCGGAGCGACACAGGGGGCGAGCGGATCTTAATCGCCGTTCGGCCGGCGGGCGAGCTTTGACACCTTCAGGCGGGTCCGGCGAACGCCGCGGTAGACGTCGAGCTCCGCGGTGGCGACCAGATCGACCAGCGCCCCCGCCCCGGGATCGGCGTCGCCAAACCCGAAGGCGATGGCCTCGCCGGTCGCCTCGCCGTGATCGAGCGTGAGCTGCAGGTGACCTTTGCCGACCCGGCGTGTGGCGCGGGTGGTCACGCCCGGCAGGCCGAACAGCGGCTCCCGATTGGCGGCCCCGAAGGGGGCCAGCATCGCCAGCTCCCCGGCCAGGACCAGATCCAGGTCACCGAGCGCTACCTCGGCGTCGATCTGCAGCGGGGGCGTCGTCCGGCCGCCGAGCTGGCGCGTCACCTCGGCCACGAAGGCGACGCGAAAACCGTCGAGCCGCGCCACCGAAAGACTCATCCCGGCTGCCCCGGCGTGTCCGCCGAACTTGCTCAGGTGGGCGCTGCAACCACCCAGCGCCTCGAACAGGTTCACGCCGGGGACCGTGCGCGCCGACCCCCGCCCCTCGCCGTCTTTGAAGCCCACCGCGATGGCTGGCCGCCCGAACTCGTCGACCAGCCGGGCGGCGATGATTCCGACCACCCCTTGGTGCCACCCCTCGGCGCCCACCACCAGGGCCGGCGCGTGGTCCTGAAGGGTCGCCTGCCCGCGCGCCTCCAGCCAGACCAGCTCCTGAATCCGCTGCCGTTCGGTGTTCTGCTGGTCGAGCGCGGTGGCCAACGCCTCGGCTTCGGCCTCCGTGGCCAGCAGCAGATCGAGAGCCAGCTGCGCTTCGCCCAGGCGGCCGGCGGCGTTGAGCCGCGGCGTCAGGCGGAATCCAGCGTGGTGCGCCGTTATCTCGCCGGTGGCGAGATCGGCGCGCACCGCCAGCGCCGCCAATCCCGGACGGCGGCGCTCCGACAGACGCTTGAGCCCGGCCGCGACCAGGATCCGGTTCTCGTCCACCAGCGGAACCAGATCGGCGATCGTGCCCAGCGCGACCAGGTCGAGGAGATCGCGCGGATCGAAGGCGGCGCCGAGGCGGGTGCGGAGCGCCGCGACCAGATAAAACGCCACGCCGCAGGAGGCCAGGCCCTTGAACGGGAAGCCGTCGTCCGCGCGCCGCGAGTTGATGAGCGCGAAGGCCGCCGTCTCCCCGGCCGGCAGCTCGTGGTGATCGATCACGATGACGTCCAGGCCGCGGGCGCGGCCGTCGGCCAGCGCATCGTGATCGCTGGTGCCGCAGTCTCCGGTGACCAGCACCCGGCAGCCGTCGGCCGCGAAGCGGGCCACGTCCTCGACGCCCAGACCGTAGCCGGCCTGGCGGCTGGCGGCGCGTGGAATCACCCGCCCACCGAAGGCGCGCAGCGCGCTGGTGAGCACGGCGGCCGTGGTAACACCGTCGACGTCGTAGTCCCCGAATACACCGATGGTCTCGCCAGCGGCCAGCGCGGCCACCAACCGATCGACGGCGCGCGGCAGGTCCGCCATCCCGTCGGGCTTTCGCAGATCACCGAGCCGCGGGGCCAAAAACCGGCTGGCCACCTCGCGCTGCCCGAAGCCGCGCGCGATCAGGATGCGGGCCGTGAGCGGCCGCAGCCCGAGCTCGATCGCCAGCGCCGTTACCTGCGCCTCGTCGAGTGAGGGGGTTTGCCAGGCCAGCGATCGCACCCGCGCACACTAGCACCGCGGCGCGGCCGGGGCCGGGCTATCGGCCTTCCGCCCGGGCTCTCAGGTCTCGGGCTCGAGCTCGTCGCGCGTCGAACGCCGCGAACCACGCCCGGCGGTCTTGCGCTGGCTGCCGATGTACTTGTCGTTGAGCCAGATCAGGGTCGGGCTGGCGATGAAGATCGACGAGTAGGTGCCGACGACGACGCCCACGTTCATGGCGAAGGCAAAGTCCCGGATCACACCAACGCCGAAGACGTTCATCGCGAAGGTCACGAAGAAGACCGTCGCGCTGGTCCAGATGGTCCGCGACAGCGTCTCGTTGATCGACTGGTTGACGATTCGATCGAAGCGGCGATCGCGAAGGCGGGTCGCGTTCTCGCGGATGCGGTCGAACACGACGATGGTGTCGTTCATCGAATAACCGATGATGGTGAGGACGGCCGCCACCGTCGTCAGCGAGAATTCCTTGTAGGTGATCGCGAAGGCGCCGACGGTGATCACGGCGTCGTGGAGCAGCGCCACCACCGTGCCCGGGCCGTAGCGCAGGTCGAAGCGGAAGGCGATATAGACCATGATCAGCAAGATCGCGTAGAGCAGCGAACGCGCGCCGTCGTATTGGAGCTGCTTGCCGGCCTTGGCGCCCACCGACTCGACCGAGGGGATCGAGGCGACCGCGCCTTCGCCCAGGCGGGCGTCGAGCGCGTGGCGGATCTCGGTGTCGAGGCCCACCAGCGTGACCTCGTAGGTGTTCTCGTCGGCGCGGCCGAAGCTCTGCACCTGGTTGGTGTTCACGCCGAGCGATTTGAGCGAGCTCTGCAGCGACGCCGGATCGACCGGGCGGTCGTAACGGAGATAGAGCTTGTCGCCGCCTTCCGACCACTCGAAGCGCTTGAGGTTGGCCTCGCCCTCCTTGGCCAGCGCCGGCTGGAGCTGCTTGGCCTGTTGCTCGGAGACCACCGAGACGGCCCCGACCCGTACCATGTAGTTCCAGAGCTTCTTGCCGGTGGGATCGGCGTACTTGACCACGTCGGCGTCGGGGAACCCGACGTCGGACAGTGTCTTGCGGATTTCCCCGGCGTCGACCGGGCGCGAGAACTCGAGCAGGATCTCGCTGCCGCCCCGAAAGTCGACCCCCCAGTTGAGCATGTGGCCGCGGCTCTTGAAGACGTAGGCGTTGAGCGGCAGCATCACCACGGTCAACGTGACGAGGAAGATCGACAGGCCGATCCAGTACTTCTGGTTGCCGATGAACTCGTAGGTCGAGCCCGGCTTGATGATTTCGAAGAATTTCTGGCGCGGGTTCTGGACCGGCATGGCGTCCTCTAGATCGACAGGGTGGCGCGCGCGGAACCACGGCGGCCGACCACGCCGTCGAACATCCAGTGCGAGAGCCAGTAAGAGGTGAAGAGGTTGGTGACGATGCCGACCAGCAGCGTGACCGCGAAGCCGCGGATGGGCCCCGACCCGTAGGAATACAGGACCACGCCGGCCACGAAGTTGGTCACGTGGGCGTCGAAGACGGTCCAGAAAGCGCGCGAGAAGCCGCCATCGACGGCGGTCCGCACCGACTTGCCCATCCGTAATTCTTCGCGGATGCGCTCATAGATGATGATGTTGGCGTCGACCGCCATGCCGACGGTGAGCACCAGGCCCGCGATGCCCGGAAGGGTCAGCGAGGCCTCGAAGGCGGCCAGGATGGCGATCATGTAGAGCAGGTTCAGGACCATGGCCACGACCGCGATGATCCCCGACAGCCGATAGTAGATCAGCATGAACAGGATGACCGCCGCCGCGCCGATGTACATCGAGAACTTGGCCTTCTCGACCGAGTCGCGGCCCATGGTCGGCCCGACCTGGGTCTCGAAGGTCTTGCGCAGCGGCGCCGGCAGCGCGCCCGAGCGCAGCACGCCCACCAGATCCTTGGCCTCCTGCTGCTGCGCGAGCGGGTCGCCGAAGCCGCCCAGCGTGATGCGGCCACGGGCCCCGATGCGGCCCTCGATGACCGGCGCGCTGTTGATCTTGTCGTCGAGGAGGATGGCCATCTTGCGGCCGATGTTGTCGCCGGTCATCCGCTCGGAGATCGCCGCGCCCTGGCGGTCGAACTCGAACGAGATCTCGGGACGACCGGTCTGCTGATCCCAGGTCTGGTCGGCGTTCGACAGGTACTCGCCGGTCAGCGCCGCCCGTTTGTGCAGGTAATAGGTGCGCCAGTACCGGTCCGGCGTCTGCTGGCCGTCCTCGCCGCGGGCCTGGGTTTCCTCGTAGCCGATCTCGTGATCGGGCGGGATGACCAGGTCGCCGGTCAGCCCGGCGAAGAACTTCATGAGCGCGTCGCGGCTCTTCGAGCGCAGGTAGACGTCCTCGTGCGGCTTGCCCGAGTCCTTTTCGGTCCACGACTCGGGCACCACGTCGATGCCGCCCGACTTGCCGTCGTTCTTGGGGACGGTGGCAGCCACCTTCTTCATGTACTCCGAGCCGTCGTCGACGATCTTGAACTCGAGCTGCGCGGTGCGGCCGATGATCGACTTGATCCGCTCGAAGTCGGCCGACTTGAGACCCGGGAGCTCGACGATGATGTCGGTCCCCTTCTTGATGATGGTGGGCTCGGAGACGCCGAACTTGTCGACGCGGCCGCGGATGGTCTCGATCGCCTGGCGGAGCGCGTAGTCGCGCACCTCTTCGACCTGATCGGGATCGAGGCGCAGGCGCACGATGCCGGCCACCGGATCACGGCTCACGACGTCCAGCGCCTTGCGGTAGTCGCGGAGGATCGAATCGTCCAGCTTGGCCTGGTCGGTGGCCGGCTTGAAGACGATGACGATGTCGTCGCGCCCCTCGCGCGTGATGGTCAGGCCGTTGACGCCCTTGTCCTTGCGCAGCCGGTCTTCCAGGTCGGTGGCCATGCGATCGACCTTGCTGGCGACCGCCTTGTCGACGTCGACCTCATAGACGAGATGCAGGCCGCCTTGGAGGTCGAGGCCCAGCTGGATCCGCTTCTGGAAGTGCCTCTTGATGAAGTCCGGTTGCTTGTCCTCCGGCACGACGGTCGGGATCAAATAGAGGACGGCCAGCACGGTGACGACCGCATATAGGGCCGCCTTCCACCACCAAGAGCGTTCCATTAGTTTGTCCGTAGGTGCGGGGGCGCGTCGCGACTACGACGCTTTGGCTTCCGCTTTTGGCGCGGGCGCATTGTAGACGCCGGTCACAGCGCTGCGGAGGACCCGAATCCGGACGCCCTCCTGCACCTGGAGCGTCACTTCGTTGTCCTTGATGCCGGTGATCTTGCCGATGACGCCGCCCTGGGTGGCCACCTCGTCACCCTTCTTGAGCTCGGACAGCATCTTTTGCAGATCCTTCTGCTTCTTGGAGTTCGGACGAATGACCAAGAAGTAGAAGATGCCGAAGATGGCGATCAGCGGAACGAACTGCATCACCGGCGAGCTGCCCCCACCGGGAGCGGATTGCGCCAGTCCATTTAGGAATTGAGTCACGTGGTACGGCCTCCAGCCGGGCAAACGCATAGCAGGGAAGCCCAAAACGGGCAAGGTTTATGCTGTCTGTCTGACGGGGGTGCGGCTCGCTGCCGCTCGCGCACCCCCGGTCCCCCCTCGCTGCGCCCGGCAAAGCCGGGCTACGCTCGCGTCGGGCCTTCCGCTCGACCCTCATTCGAATGCCTTGGACGCGGGGAGGCTGCGCCGGCAAAACCGGTTTACGCCCGCGTCGGGCCTTCCGCTCGACCCTCATTCGAATGCCTTGGACGCGGGGAGGCTGCGCCGGCAAAGCCGGGCTACGCTCGCGTCGGGCCTTCCGCTCGACCCTCATTCGAATGCCTTGGACGCGGGGAGGCTGCGCCGGCAAAGCCGGTTTACGCCCCCGCGCTACTTTTGATCGAACGCTTTGGCCTGGCGGATGTCGGAGAGCCCCAGCACCAGCATCACCAGTCGGTCGAAGCCGAGCGCGATTCCTGCGGTGGGCGGCATCTGGGGCAGCGCCGCCAGGAGCGCCTCGTCAATCGGGTAGACCGTCTTGCCGCGGGCGGATCGGAGGCGGGCCTCGGCCTCGAACCGGCGGCGCTGCTCGACGGCGTCGGTCAGCTCGCCGAACGCGTTGGCCAGCTCGAGGCCGCCCGCGTAGAGCTCGAAGCGTTCGACCAGCCGCGGATCGTCCAGTTTGGGACGGGCCAGCGCGGCCAGCGGCGCAGGCCAATCGAAGACGAAGGTCGGCCCGGCGGCAGCCAGCGCCGGCTCGATGCGATCGAGAAACACTTGATAGAAGATGTCGTCCCAGGCCTCGGCCGATCCAAGCGCCACCCCCGCCGACCGGGCCTGGTCGCGCAGCTCCGCGGCGCCTTCGTCGCCGCGCAGGTCCAGGTTGGCGTGACGCCGGAAGAGCTCGCGCACGGTGGTGCGCGTGAACGGGGCGGTCAGGCCGAGGGCCGAAGGCCCGCGGTCGGCGGCGCCGATCGCGATCCCGATCAAGGCCTCGCAATCGGCGGCCAGCGTCTCGAGTGGCGCGCCGGCCCGGTACCATTCGAGCATCGTGAACTCGGTGGCGTGGTGCGGCCCCGATTCGTGGTCCCGCCAGCAGCGGCCGATCTCGACCACCCGCGAAAAGCCGGTCGCCACCAGCCGCTTGAGGTGGTACTCGGGCGAGGTGATGAGCCAATGGCCGTCGCCGGCCGGGATCGCGTCGAGGTGGACCTCCTGCCCGGGTGACTGGACGCGCGCCGGCGTTTCCACCTCGAGGAAACCCTCGGCCTCGAACCAGGCGCGGACGGCCCGCAAGATCCGGCCCCGCGCCTCGAGCACCGCGCGCGAGGCTGCCACGTCGACCGACCGCTACGCCCGGCCGACGCGCTCGAGGTACTGCCCGCTGCGCGTGTCGATCTTGATGACGTCACCGATGCTGATGAAGAGCGGGACGTTGATGCTGGCGCCGGTCGATATCTTGACCGGCTTGGTGGCACCGGTGGCGGTGTCGCCCCGGAAGCCCGGGTCGGCTTCGACCACCTTCTGCTCGATGAAGTTCGGCAGCGAGACGTCGACGGCGCGCCCGTTGAAGAACAGCACCTCGACGTTGATGTTCTCGGGCATGAAGGCCGACTGCTCGCCGATGGTGGCCTTGGGGATGTGCACCTGGTCGTAGGTGGTGGTGTCCATGAAGATGAACGAGTCGGCGTCGCCGTAGAGATATTGCATGGTCTTGGTCTCGACGTCGGCGGGCTCCAGACGCTCGCCCGAGCGCAGGTTCCGCTCGAGGACCGCCCCGGTGAGCAGGTTCTTCATCTTCGTGCGGGTGAAGGCGGCGCCCTTACCCGGTTTGACGAATTGAAACTCGACGACGGTGTAAGGCGAGCCGTCGAGCATGATCTTGAGCCCCTTGCGGATATCGGACGTGTCGTACATGAGGAGGTGGGATCTAGCCCGCGTGTCCGGCCGCCGTCAAGGACGCCGCCCAGGATCCGCGATCGGGGCCCCAGATTTTCAGGGGGCGGAGGACCCCTGGCGGCCGTAAGCGTCTTCGAGCCGCACGACGTCGTCGAGCTCGGTGGTCGAGACCTCGAAGACGTCGGTGTCCTCGAGGGCGATCATGCGGTGCCGCAGGCCCGGGGTCACATGGAAGGACTCACCCGGGCCGAGCTCCTTGAGCTGCGGGGGCTGGCCTTCGAAGAAATACTCGAACTGCATCCGGCCCGACCAGACCATGACCGTCTCGTCCTTGAGGCGGTGGTACTGCAAGGACAGCTTCTGGCCGGCCTTGATGTGCAGCACCTTGCCGACGTAGCGGTCGGTCACCGCCCAAATCAGCTCGTGCCCCCATGGCTTGCTGACGGTTTTCATCGGGACCCCCAAGGGGTCCGGCGTCCGCGATACAGCTGCTTCGAATTGATCATGTCGTGGCGGATCAGGGACTCGAACCCCGGACCCGGCGCGTATGAAACGCCTGCTCTAACCAGCTGAGCTAATCCGCCCTGCTCGGCGCCGGAAAAGCGCGACGAACGGCCCGGGATTTTGCGCGCCACACCATCGCTGTCAAGTCGATTCGCGGAGATTCTGCGCGCGGCTACTGGCGAGAGAGCCGCGGCGGCGGAATGTACTCGACGGTGGCCATGGGCGGTCCGGGACGGGAGCGGGCGAGCAGGCGCACCGCACCCAGACCGGCCAGAAAGCCGCCGACGTGCGCCATCCAGGCGATGCCCGAACCGCTGGGCAGGAAAAATTGCGTCACGAACCAGATGCCCAGAAAGATCCAGGCCGGCAGATCGATCACCGGCCACAAGAACGGGATCATGATCAGCGTTTCGATCCGCGCGCGGGGATACAGCATCACGTAGCCGCCCAGGACGCCCGCGATGGCGCCGGAGGCCCCGATCATCGGCGCCATCGAGTCGGGCATGGCGTAG
Organism: Polyangia bacterium; assembly: GCA_035648655.1. GTDB lineage: Bacteria > Myxococcota_A > Polyangia > Fen-1088 > Fen-1088 > JADGRB01. The sequence continues at coordinate 16,403 of DASRLC010000407.1, read as the reverse complement.
CACTGCGCCAGGGCGCCGATGGTGCCGACCAGAAGATAGAAGATCAGGTAGCGAACAGGGCCCAGCGACTCTTCGACGTTGTCGCCGAAGAGCCAGAGGAACCACATGTTGCCGATCAGGTGCAGCCAACCGCTGTGCAGAAACAGCGAGGTCCAGATGGATCCGGGCACCGGAAAGAGATCGCGGGGCCCGATGTCGATGTGGTTCACGATCTCGTACGGGATCGCCCCGGCCTCGAGCACCAGGAGCTTCTGTCCCCGCGCGTCGAGCGACAGCTCGAAGAAGAACACGACGACGTTGGCAGCGATCACAAGCAGCGTGACCGCCGGGAAACGGGTGCGCGGGTTGTGATCGCGGATCGGGAAAAGCACCTGACGCCTGAGTTTGACACGAAAGCATCCCGTCGCGCATCTTGACTGTCCGGGACGTCGCCCCTATAAAGCCCGTTAAAGATGCGGCTTTACAGCGGGAAAATTCCTTTGGTGGGGACCGAGATCGTCAAGAGCTTGGTCGACGCGGGCGACATCGAGGTCACCGATCGGGCGGAGGCCGAGATGGACGTGCAGGCGGTGCTCAAGGAGTACCTGCGGGTCGATCGCGAGATCACCGAGAAGGCCAAGGATCTGCTGCAGAAGCGCAACCTGCCCTACGAGCAGTTCGGCAAGATCAAGCGAACACTGGCGGGCGAGAAGGCCTTCGGCCTCGGCGAGGACGGGCTCGAGTGGATGACGACCCAGATGATCGAGTCGTTCATGCAGTCGCCGCATATCGAAGAGATCTACGTCGAGGACACCGTGCTGCGAAAGCGGATGGGCGACATCCTCAAGAAGCACATGCAGGTCGACGAGGAGCTGGACGAAGAGGTTCGGCGCCGGATCAAGAACCTCGAGGAAGGGACCTCCACTTGGGAGGTCGAATACGGCAAGGTCCTCGATCAGATCAAGCGCAACCGCGGCCTGGATCAGTAGACCCTAGCGGCGCGTGTGACGTGGGCGGCGGCGCGGCTCGATCGCCGACAGCTCCTGTGGCGCTGCGGCGGGCGTGTTGCCGGGGCGATCGCCGGCGCGACCGATCGATGCGGGGGGCGCGCCGACCATCGCTGGTATCGGCCGATCGCCCGCTTCTCCAACCGGCGCCACCGCCGGCGCGCGATCCCGGGCCCCCCCGACCACCGCGCGAACCAGCTTGTCCATCGACCGAGCTACGACCGCCAGGCCGGCGCCTTCGATCAGGAAGCCAGGCGTCGTGAAGACGCGCGCCTTCTGATCGGCGATGACGTCGTCGGCGGTGGCGGGACGGACGTCGGCGCCCATGATCGCCGCGTGCTTGGACGGGGTGGTCCCCCGCGGGCCGAGCGTCACGCGCACGCCGGCCACTGGACCCAAGACCCGCGCCGCCAGCAGCGCCGACAGGCCGACGAAGCCCATCGGTTTGTGCGCGGCCAGCAGCGCGCGCAAAAGCCGCGCGATCTCGGGATCGACCTGACAGAGCTCGTGCTTGTCGGCGTAGTTCGAGAGCAGCGTGGGCGCGCCCTCCCCGCCCGGGATCACCAGCGCGTCGATTGCTGCGGCGTCGAGCGCCGACAGCGGCAAGATCGGGCCGCCGATGATGCGGGCGGCTTCCACGCGCGCCTGGCGCGGCGGTTCAGCGGGCTTTCCGTTCAAGTGATCAAAGATGGCCGACTGCTCGGCGTCGGGCGCCGCGCAGACCGCCACCGCGCCGGCGCGCTCGATGACCAGCAGCGCCAGCACCGCCTCGGCCACGTCGCTGCCGTCGCGGCGCCCGCAGCCCGAAAGGATCACCCCCACCCGTTTGGCCATCGGCCCCGATCGTCTACCACGGCGTCGGCGGGAACGCGCCGCCGGCCGCGATCACCTCCCGCGCGCGACGGGCCAAGCTCAAGTAATGCTCGAGGTTGTGCACCGTCGCCAAGCGATAATAAAGCAGCTCCTTGGCGTGATAGAGGTGCGCCAAGTACGCGCGGCTGTAGCGCGCGCAGCATTCGCAGGGGCACCCCTCTTCGATTGGCCGGCGGTCCTCGCGGTGCTGGGCGTTCGAGATATTGAGGCGCCCCGCTCGCACGAAGAGCTGCCCGTTGCGCGCGTTGCGGGTCGGCATCACGCAGTCGAACATGTCGATGCCGGCACCGATGGCCTGCCAGATGTCCCCGGGCGTGCCGACCCCCATCAGATAACGGGGGCGATCGGCCGGCATCTCCCCGGCCACCGCGTCGATCACCGCATGCATGATCTCGGGCGCTTCGCCCACGCCGAGGCCGCCCAGCGCGAAGCCGTCGAACGGCAGTGCCGACAGCTCGGCCAGGTGCGCGCGCCGCAGATCCAGGTGTACGCCCCCCTGGCCGATGCCGAATCGGAGCTGGCCGGCCGGCGGCTCGAGCGCCAGGCAGCGGCGCGCCCAACGGGTGGTGCGCGCCATGGCGGCCTCGATCGCCTCGCGCGGCGCATCCGAGGGCGGACACTCGTCGAAGGCCATCGCGATGTCGCTGCCCAGCAGGGCCTGGATCTGCATCGATCGCTCGGGGGTCAGCCGTTGCGGCGAGCCATCCAGGTGCGACGCGAAGGTGACGCCGTCCTCGTCGATAGTCCGGCGCGCCCGCAGGCTGAAGACCTGGTACCCGCCCGAGTCGGTGAGGATGGCGCGCGGCCAGGCCATGAATCGGTGCAGACCGCCCAGCGCGGCGATTCGTTCGGCGCCCGGGCGCAGCGCCAGGTGGTAGGTGTTGCCCAGGATGACACGCGGCCCGAGCCGCTCGAGATCACCCGAGGAGAGCGCTTTGACGGTGGCCTGCGTCCCGACCGGCATGAACACCGGTGTCTCGATCGGGCCGTGCGCGGTCTCGATGGTCCCCGCGCGCGCTCGGTCGGCCCGCGCGGAAATTCGAAAGGTCGGCTGGGCGCCCTCGCCCGCCGCCGCCGTCATTGGCCCGCTCCCCGAATGAACATGGCGTCGCCGTAGCTGTAAAAGCGATAGCCGAGCTGGACCGCCTCGGCGTAGGCCTCCAGCACCCGCTCGCGGCCCGCGAAGGCCGCCACCAGCATCAGCAGCGTCGAGCGCGGCAGGTGGAAGTTGGTGATGAGATCGGTGATCACCTCGAAGCGCGCCCCGGGCAGCAAGAACAGATCGGTCGATCCATCGCCCGCGACCACCGCGCCGCCGTGTGCACGCGCCGAGGCCTCGAGGGTCCGCACCACAGTGGTTCCCACCGCCACCACCGGGCGGTCAGCCGCGCGGGCGCCGGCCACGGCCGCCGCCGCCGCCGCCGAGATTCGGAAACGCTCGGCGTCCATGACGTGCAAGCTGGGATCGTCGGTCTTGACCGGGCGGAAGGTCCCCGGTCCCACCTCGAGCGTCACGAACGCGATCTCGTGGCCGGCCTCGGTCACCGCCGCCAGCAGCTCCGGAGTGAAGTGCAGGCCAGCGGTCGGTGCGGCCACCGCTCCCGGTTCCGCCGCATAGACAGTCTGGTAGCGCGCCCGATCCTCCGGCCGCGCGACCGGCCGCCCGGCCCGCCTGCGCGCGGCTTCGATGTAGGGCGGCAGCGGGATCTCACCGATCTCCTCCAGCGCCGCCAGCAGCGAAGGGCCAGGGCCGGTCGCTCGCCAGCTGGCCCAACCTGCCCCTCCCGGGTGGCGTTCGATGGCATCGATCCGGACGCCCCGCGCGCACTCGATGGTGCCGGCGTCCCGACCCAGGCCGCGGGTCAGCCCTTCCCAGCGTTCAACGAAGCCCCCGCCTTCGACTGTCTGGATGGAAATGCGGCGCGTCACCAAAAATTCGACAGCCCCACCGGAAACTTTGCGCCCGCGCAGCCGAGCCGGGAACACCCGGGTATCGTTGAGGACCAGCAGTGAGGCCGCCGGCAGGTAGTCGAGAAGATCCAGAAACTGCGCGTGTTTGCGCGCTCCGGTGGTCCGATCGAGCACCATCAGGCGGGCCGCGTCGCGGTCCTCGGCGGGGTCGGCCGCCACCAGCTCGGGCGGCAAAAGGTAGTCGAAGCCGGCGGTCTCCAATCGGTTCCTCTCTGCAACGCACTTTACAAAACTTCCGATCTCCATCATACGATCGCCTTCACTTCCCCACATGAGCATCCTCAAGGCGCATTTTCCGAGCGGAGCGGCTTTCTTGGCCCGCTACCTGCCAGATTTGCCCCGGGGGGGGATCTTTTTTCCGACCCGCCGCCTGCTGGCGATCGGCGAGACCGTGGTGGTGGCCATCCGGCTCGGCCGGCGCCGCAGCCCGACGCTCATTCGTGGGCAGGTCGCCTGGCGGCGCCCCGGCAAGCACAGCACCAAGGTGAAGGCCGGGATCGGAATCGAGTTCCTGGAGACCGAAACCCAAGCCCGCGAATATCTGCTGGCTGTCGCCCGCGGCGACTCCGCCGAGATGGTGGCCCGGCGGCATCAGCGCCTGCCGGTCGAGCTGCCGATCATGTGGCAGGTCGCCGGCATCCTGCAGGACAACGCCGGCACCCTGCGCGACATCGGCCGCGGGGGCGCGTTCGTCTGTACGGAGCAGCCGCTGCCCGCCATCGGCGACGTCGTGCTGAAGGTGTCGCCGCCGGGCGCCGAGGTGGCGATGCCGCTGTCGGCGCGCGTGGCCTGGAAGGGACACCCGGGCGGCGAGAGCGGCTTCGGCGTCGAATGGAAGGCCCGCGACGCCGGGGGCACCCGCCGCATCAAGGAGCTGGTCCGCCGCATCGAAGCCCAGGGCACGCCCTCCTTCGCCCGCGGCGTCTGACCGCGCCCGCGGCTCTCGGCCGCCCGCGGCTCTTGCGGCGCACGGGGCCACGGCAATGGTTGGCCTCCGGCGCGAATCGACCGATTCCTACTGTTGCAGGTCGAGCGCGTAGAGCGAGCCGCTGTTCGATAGGACATAGAGCCGCTGCTGGGCCTCGTCCAATGTCGGCGCGGCGCAGATGCCGTGCCCGGGGTTGAACACCTCCAACAGCTCGCCGGCGGTGCGATCGACCACGAAGAGTCCGGCCCGGCTCCCCGAGAAGATCAAGTAACGCCCCACGGCCAAGGGGCGCGTCAGGTCGCCGGCCTCGGTCAACCCCTGGCGCCAGAGCACGCGGCCGTCCAGATCGGCCGAGTGCAATCCCTGTCGGGGCGCCACGAAGAAGAGGCGCTGGTCGGACACCGTGACGTCGCCGACCCCTTCGATCGCCAGGCGCCATTTGGTCGCGCCGTCCCGCAGATCGACGGCGTAAAGACCGCCCGAGTACGACGACACGTAGGCCAGATCTCCCCGCACGGTGGCGGTCGTGTCGACATCGACGAACTGCTCGGAGGCGGCGGCCAGCGAGCGCGCCCAGTTCACCTCGCCGCTGGCCGGCGACAGCGACACGAAGTAGCCGTCGGCGAAACCGGTCAGAAGCTGCGTGCCGGCCAGGCGAGGCCCCGCGTAGCCGTGGATCGTGAACCCCTCCGGCATCTCGCGCTCGTACTGCCAGCGCCATTTGCCGGTGGCGGCCTCCAGCGCGACGACCCGGTCGGCGGCGCTGCTGGCATAGACGAGATCGCTGCCGATTTCCGGGGGGCGCTCGAAGGCGCCCTTGCCCCGATAGGTCCAGCGGATGGCGCCGGTGTTGGGATCGATGGCGTAGAAGCTGCCGTCGTCGGCGCCCACGTAGACCTGGCCGCGGGCGGCGTCGTAGCGGGCGGTGCTGTCGACCCCGCCCGAGACGCCGGTGACCCAATCGATGTGCCCGGTATCGGGGGAGACGCCCGCGACGGCGCCGGCCCGCGAGCCGATGACGAGGTGGCGCCCCGCGAGCGCTCCGGTGGCGCACTCCTCGGCCGCCGGCTCGAAGAGCCCATGATCGTGCAAGGTGGTCCGCCAGGCCAGGTGCAGGACACCGGCCGGGTGCGCCGGCGGCTCGACCCCCTCGACCCGGCGCGCGGTCGCCGCGGCACAGCCCGACGTGGCTGCGAGCGCCACGACGAGGATCCCGCGGGCGGTCACTTCAGCTCGAGCGAGGCGAGGCGATTCGTGATCTCTTCGCGCAGCGACGTGGTCGGGCTCTTCTCCAGCACTTCTTTATAGAGCTTCGAAGCGTTCGCCGGGTTGCCCCGCAGCTCCGCCAGGCGCGCTTGATGGTAAAGCGCGCGGTCCTGGTAAAAGTCCCCCATGCCCTGGGCGTCGTCGCCCAGCTTGGACAGCACGCGCAGGGCGTCGTCGAGGCGCCCCTTGCGCTCGTAGCCATAACCGAGCCCCTCGCGGGCCAGGAAGCGCAAGCGGCTGTCGAGGTGATCGGCCAGCAGCTTCTCGTAGACGGCGATGGCCTCGTCGGCGCGGTCGAGATCCAAAAGGATGCTCCCGCGCGCCAGCAGCGCCTCGGGTATCAGCGGACCGTGGCCCGAGCCGAAGGCGGCGTCCAGCTCCTTGAGCGCGGCCTCGAGGCGTTCCTTCTCGGTCGCGAAGTGCGGCAGCCCGTCGTCCTTGGGGGTCGCGCCCGCGACGATCAGGTCCGCGGTCTCGATTTGTTCGACCCGATCGAGCGCTTCCGACGCGGCGATGGCCCGCCGCTGGGAGAGCTGCGCAATCACGACCGAGCCGGCCACCACCGTCACCAGCGCCGTGGCGCTCACGACGAGCGCGCGGGTGTGGGACGACGCGAACTTCGAGACCGCCTCGCCCGTGCGGGTCCAAAACCCGACGAATTCGTCCGGCTGACGGAGCTGTTTCCTGCTGAGCTTGTTCTTAGGCACCGGTGGGGGAGATAACAGAGCCTCCTCGGCCGGTCAAATGGCCGGCCCTGCGGCGCGGACCGGCAACGCATGTATAGTCGGCGGGCGTGAGGCTGGTGGCCGCTTTGGTAGCGTTCTCGATCGGGGCAGCCAGCGCCGCCCGTGCGCATGCCGCCGGTCGCGACGAATGGCAGCTTTCGCTGCGCGAAGGGGCCGGCACGGTCAACGTCGATGGGCGGGCGCCCTGGGGCAACGTCACCGCGCTCGACCTCGAGTACGGTTTCCTCGACGCCTGGGCGGCGCGGGTATCGCTGGAGGGATCGCTGCACTCGGTGTCGGCCAACAGCCAGGCCGGGCTGCCGGGGGGGACGATCCACACCGGCGCGGCGCTGGTCGGCATCACCTATGCGTTTGACATCCTGCGCCTGGTCCCCTACTGCGACCTCGAGCTGGGGGTGGCCGAGATCGGCGGCGCCGTGGTCGCCAAGCAGCCGCACAAGCTCGTCTCCGAGTTGGGCGTCGGCGGCGACTATTTCATCACGCGCCGGATCACCGCCGGCGTCAGCTTTCAGTATCTCTACAGCCCGCTCGATCTGATCGAGAACCCGCGCGATTTCGGCAACTCGCCGTTCATCTTTTCCGCGACCGCCCGCCTTTCGTGGATTTTCTAGCGCTGGGCGGCGCCTGGCGCAGCTTCTGCTTGTGGGCGCGGAACATGAGGCGGATGGGCGCCCCTTCGAAACCGTAGGCCTTGCGGAGCTGGTTGACCAAGAACCGGCGATAAGAATAGGCGACCTCCGCCGGGTGGTTGGTGCTCACGAAGAAGGTGGGCGGACGGACCCCCGCCTGGGTGGCGTAGTAGATGCGTACGTGGCGCCCACCGCGGCCGGCGGGCGGCGGTTTGTGGGAGATGATGTCTTCCAGCAGTTGGTTGAGCTCGCCGGTGGAGATCCGGCGCGAAGCCTGCTCGAAGATCCGGCCGGCCTCGGTGAGGATGGAGGTGACGCCGGCGCGGGTGACCGCCGAGGTGAGCAGGACCGGCGCGTAGCTGAGGAACGCCAGTGTCTCGCGGGTGCTCCCGACCTTGGTGTCGGTGTCGGCGCGGCCGACCAGATCCTTCTTATTGAGGATCACCAGGGCGGCGCGCCCCGACTCTTCGATCAGGCTGGCCAGCTTGGCGTCCTCGGCGGTGGCGCCCAGGCGGGCGTCGATCACCAACGCGGCCACGTCGCAGCGGTCCAGCTGATCGCGCGCCATCTTGGCCGCCACGTGCTCGGTCAAGGTGTCGATGGCGCGGCGGCGCCGCATCCCGGCGGTATCGACCAGGACGAATTCGCGGCCGCCGAAGGAAAACGGCGTGTCGATCGGATCGCGCGTGGTGCCCGGCTGGTCGTGGACCAACACGCGATCTTCGCCGAGCAGGCAGTTGACCAGCGAGGACTTGCCCACGTTCGGCTTGCCCACGAAGGCCAATCGCAGCGGGCCGTCCACCTCGGTATCGGCGTCGGTGCCGGCGGCCGGCGCCTCCCGCTTCTTCGGGGGCGGCAGCTTGCCGACCACCGCGTCGAGCAGCTCGGCGACGCCACGGCCGTGGCTGGCCGAGATCGGGTAGACCTCGGGGAAGCCCAGCGAGAACGCCTCGGTGGCCGCCGTCTGGTTGCGATCCGAGTCCACCTTGTTGGCCGCCACCAGCACCGGGCGGCCGGAGCGGCGCAGGACGTCCGCCACGTCGCTGTCGACCACAGTGATTCCCTCGCGGGCGTCGACCACGAAGATCACCAGATCGGCTTCATCCAGCGCGCGCAGCGTCTGCTGGCGCATGGCGCCCAGGATGCCGTCCGCCGAAGGATCGAGCCCGCCGGTGTCGACCACCCGGAAGTGCGCCGGTCCCCAGTCGGCCTGGCCATAGCGCCGATCGCGCGTCACGCCGGGCACGTCCTCGACCAGCGCGGGGCGTCCGCCACACAGGCGGTTGAAGAGCGACGACTTGCCCACGTTGGGTCGACCGACCAGCGCGACCAGCGGCAGATCGGGGCGATCGGGCGCCGGGCGGCCACGCCGGCCCCGCCGCGGCGTCGCGTCGGGCTCGGGCGCGTCGGCGTCGGGGTTGGGCACGTCGGCGTCCGGCTCGGCGGGCGCCGCGGGGCGGCGCGGGCTCGGCGCAAGACGCGGGCTCGGCGCGGGGCGCCGGCCCGATGGGGGGCGATCGCTGCGGTATTTCACGCGCGGTACCCGAGCTCGGCCAAAGCCTGCGGCGAGGTGGTCCAGTCGGGCTGGATCTTCACGTGAAGCTTCAGGTGGGCCGGTCGCTGCAGGAGCTCGCCGATGGCGGCCCGCGCGCGCGTACCGACCTCGCGGATCATGGCCCCACCTTTGCCGAGCACGATGGCCCGCTGGCTCTCGCGCTCGACGATGATGCTGGCCGAGATGACCACGTCGGCCACCCGCTCCTCCCAGTTGTCGATCGAAATGGCCACCGCGTACGGAACCTCCTGGCGCAGCGCCAAGAAGAGCTGCTCGCGAATCAGCTCGCTGGCCAGGAAGCGCTCGGTTCGATCGGTCAACATCTCGGGGCCATAGAGCGGCGGCCCCTCGGGCAACAGCCCCCAAAGCTCGTTCACCAGCCGATCGACGTTGGTGCCCTTGCTGGCGGAGATGGGGACCAAGGCGCGCAACTCCTTGCGTTCGTTCCAGCGCTCGAGCACCGACAACAGCGAGCCCTTGTCCTTGAGCGCGTCGACCTTGTTTATGGCCAATATCACCGGACGGCGCGCCTCCGCCAGCGCGCGCAGGATGGCGTCCTCGGCGTCGCCTGGACGGTCGGTGCCCGCTTCGATCACCAGCAACGCGGCGTCCACATCCGGGATGATGCCGAGCGCCTCTTGCACCATGAAGCGATTGAGCTCTTTCTTGGCGCCGTGCACGCCCGGCGTGTCGACGAAGACGATCTGTCCACGATCTTCTTGGTTGTAGACACCCAGGATTCGGTTGCGGGTGGTCTGCGGCTTGGGCGTGACGATGGCCAGCTTCTCGCCGACGATGCGGTTGAGGAGCGTGGACTTGCCCACGTTGGGACGGCCCAAGATTGCGACTGTGCCAGTGACGGTACCGGCGACTTTTCCGCTCTCGGTGCCGCCGACGGTGGCCGGTACGGTTTTCATGAGGGCTTCTATATAGCGCAGATGTCGTGTTATCCGGAGGGATGCGCGTCTTCGTCGTGTCGCTGGTGTCGCTTGCGCTGGCCGGCGGCTTCGCCTCGGCGGCCCCCACCCCGCCGGTCGCGACCGGGCCCGCCCTCTCGGCAGGGTTGCAGCTCACCTCGGCACCCGACGGCGCGCTGGAGATCCGCAGCGGCGCCGATTCGATCGGACGCCTCGCGCCCAAGACGCCGCCGTTGCGGCGCGGAACCCCGGTCTTGCGCGAAGTCTCGGTGGCCGGCCATCGGCTCGCCGAGCTGCGGATTCCGATCCTCGGCACGCCGGGCGAAGAGGTATGGATCGGCGAGATCGAGGCGGGTCGCGGCCACGCGCGGCGCGTGATCTGGACGGGCCTCACCGGCCCGCGCGACATCGACGGCGAGAGCTCGCAGTGGGTCGAGGTGACCCCCGAGCGGGTCGTCGAGTATCAGACCGCCCCCGAGGTGACCCGCTGCGACGGCCAGCCGCCGCGCCTCTTCCCGCGCGCCTACGACTTCGCCACCGGCCGTTTTCGACCCATCCTGCCGCCGCTGCCGCCGCCCGCGGCGGTGAAGCTGGTCGCGCGCCGGGGCGATCCGGCCATGCCGTCCGGCCGTCCAATCGGGGACTTTCATTGGACCGCCGCCTCCACCACCCGCGGCGCCGGCAGCGATGCGCGCGGCCTGAACGCGCCCGTCGAGCTCGGCGATGGCGATCCATCCACCTCGTGGGCCGAAGGGGTCGGCAGCGACGGACGCGGCGAGTTCCTGACCGCGCGCGCGGCGGCCGGCGGCTACGGCGTCACCGGCCTGCGGATTCTCCCCGGCGACGGCGCGAGCCCTCAGGCGTTCCGCGCCAACAATCGGTTGCGGCGATTTCAGATCGCGTTCGGGCCGGCGCCCGAGCAGCGTTTCGACGTCGAGGTGCCCAACGATCCCGCCGACGACGCCAAGGCGACGCCGGTACACTGGCGGGATCCGTACTGGGTGCGCTTTCCGAAACCCGTCGTCTCGTCTTGCCTGACGGTGATCCTGACCGAGGTCGTCCACGGCACCGCCGCCTCGCCGCCCAAGAGCTATGGGACCACGGCCATCGGCGAGCTGGCGATCTTCACCGATGCGGATGGGCCCGGCGGGGTCGAGCGGCTGGTCGGCGATCTGGTCTCGGCGCCCGACTGCGCGGCCCGGCTGCCGCTGGTGGTGGGGCTCGGCGAGCCGGCGGTGTTGCCGTTGGCGCGGGCGATCGCCGTGGGCAAGGGCCAGGCGCGCGAATGTCTGATCGAGGCGCTGACCGCGATCGAGCCGACCCCCAAAACGCCCGAGGCGCTCGATGCGCTGACCAGCGCGGTCGTGGGGGCGAGCGAGAAGGAAGAGCGGTTGGTGGGCGACGCACTGGCCCGCGCGGGGACACCGGCCGTCGGCCCTTTGGTGGCGCTGCTGTCGTCGACGGCGGCGTCGCCCGACGATCGGGCGCGGGCCGCGCGCATCCTCGGCAAGATCGACGACGCTCAGGCCACCGCCGCGTTGCTGGCCGCTGTCGGCGTCGGGACACCGGCCCTGCGTGGCGAGGTCGTCGGGGCCGCGGGCGGATCGCCGCGCTTGCACGCCGATGCGGTACTGGCTGCCCTGGCCGCTTCCGAGCAGAAGGCCGAGGGCGCGTCTGGGCGGGCGGCCGATCTGGTGCGCCTGCTGCCCGAGGCTCTCGAGCGCAGCCCGGAGAGCCGGGCGCCGGTGCTGGCGGCGCTGCGCGGCGCGCTGGCGGCCGATCGGGCCTTCGAGCTGCGCGCGCGGGCGATCGTGGCGCTGGGGGCCTTGGGTCCGGGCGGCGATCCGGGCGCCCTGGCGGATCTGCGGGCCGCGTCCGACGATCCCGTGTTGCGGTTTCTTGCGGTTCGAGAGCTGGGGGGATTCAGGACCAACGGGACGCCGAGCGCCGGCGCGGCGCTGTGGCCGGCGTTGCGCGCCGCGCTTGGCGATGGCGATCCGCGCGTGCGCGAGAGCGCGGCGACCGGGCTCGGCAATCAAGCCGACGTCGGCGCCACGGGGGCGCTCATCGTGGGCGCCAAGCAAGAGCCCTGGCCGTTCGTGCGGCGCGCCGAGATCGAGGCGCTCGGTCGGCTGTGCGGCGCCGGCGCGGGCGATCTGCTGGTCCGCGCCACCGAGCGCGACGTCGACGAGGTGCGCCGCGCGGCGCTGGTCGGCCTGACCCGCTGCAAGGATCCCCGCGCCCACGGGGTCCTGCTACACACGCTCGATCGCCGCACCGACAACCCCTCGCTGCGCGAGCTGTCCGCCGGCCTGCTGGCGGAGGTGGGCGGCCCGGCGGTGGCGGGCGAGCTGGCGGGGTCGCTGCGCCGCGCGGTGGTCGAATCGGAGGCCGATCTGGCGATGGAGGGGGTGGCGGTCGCGACCTTGCGCGCGCTCGCGCACCTTGGCGGCATGGAGGCGGTGGCGGCCGCCGTCGATCTGGCCGGCGACACCCGCTATCCCTTTCAGACGGTGGCGGTCGAGGCGCTCGGCGTCCTATGTGATCCCGGCGCGGGCCGCGCGACGCTCGCGAAGCTGGCGGCCGGCGCCGAGACGTCGCTCTCGCGGCAGGCCGCGCGCGCCGAGAAGCGCTGCGCGCCGAAGTAGTGGGCGCAGGGCACGGATCGAATCGATACCCGGCGATTAGCCCAGGCCCGTGAGCGCGGCCTTGAGATCGACGTTGTCGGGCGCAATCTCGAGTCCCCGCTCGAACATGTTGCGCGCCTTGGGGGACTCGTTGGCGAGCACGTGCATGCGGCCCAGCATCAGGTAGACCTCGGCCTTCGAGACACCGGAGGTCGGCTCGTCGAAGTTCTGCAGCAGCAGCGAGCGGTAGAACTTGCGGGCGGCGTCGAAGTCGCTGCGGCGGTAGGCCAGGCGCCCGAGCGCCGCGATGGTGGCCGGATAGCTGGGATCGAGCTTGTAGGCCGCGTTGAAGCTGGCCGACGCCGCCTCGATATCGCCGCGCGATTCGGCGATCGCGCCCAGGCGCGTCTGCCAGCGGGCGCTGTCCTTGCCGCGCCTTGCCTTGCCCAGCTCCGCGATCAGCTCGCCGATGATGTGGGCCGCCTCGTCGACGCGGCCGCCCGCGATGAGCGCCAGGGCGAGCTGCTCGCGCCCGGCGATCTCCTTGGGATCGAGCGCCACCAGCTGTTCGAGGTAGGGCAGCGCAGCCGACGGTTGCGCCAGCGGTCCGCTGTAGAGCGCGGCGATCTCACGCAGGCGTCTCCGGCGCTCGTCGTCGTCGGTGGTGCTCTCGAGGCCGAGCGCCAGCAGGTTGGCCAGCCGCTCGTCGTCCTTGGCGTCGCGCGCGATGGTCTCCAGCGCCTCCAGCGTCGGGCGGTGGGTCGGATCGGCGTCGAGCGCGCGCAGGAGCGCGGTCTCGATCTCGTCGGGATCGGCGCCCCGCGCGCGCAACGTGCCCGCCTTGCGGAACTGGATCTCGGCCACCTCGGTCGGTGCGCTGGCGTTCTCGGCCGCGCGCTCGAGGGCCGCGCTCGCCTCATCCCAGCGCTCGGCCTTCTCGTGCAGGCGGGAGAGCGACAGCAGCGCCGCGACATTGGTGGGCGCCACCTCGAGCACCCGCTCGAGGGCCTCGGCCGCGCTGTCCGGCGCGTCCAGCTCCTGTTCCCAGACGTCGGCGATCGCGACCCGCAGCGCCAGCTCGGTCGGTTTGCGGCCGGCCGCGCCTTCCATGTCGGCGTGCTGGCCGAGGACATCCACCAGGTCGTACCAGCGGTCATTCGAATGCAGGATCCGTTCCAGCTCGAGAAAGGCGAACCCGCTCTCCGGTTCGACTTCGAGGAGCTGCCGCAGAAAGCCGACCGCCTGATCGACGTCCGACAGCCGCTGCTCGGCGTTGCGCGCCAGCTTCAGCAGGACCGCCGCCTGATCGGCGCCGGAGACCGCGCCGAGCCGGCGCAAGAGCACCTCCTGCAGCGTCGACCAGTCCTCGCGCTGGGCCGCGATCGCCTCCAAGGCGGACAGCGCGAGGCCGTCGTCGGGTGCCGCATCGAGCGCCTCTCGGTAAGCGTCGGCGGCGCCGTCGAGATCTTTCAGGACGCCTAGGCGCAGCTCGCCGACCCGTGCCCAGAGCGCGGCGCGGTCGCGCGGATCGTCGCTCAGACGGGCGCGTTCGGCCAAGACGGCCCCCAGCTCGGGCGCCTGGCCCAGCACCTCGTACAGGCGTCCCAGCTCGCCGAGCGCCTCCACGTCCTCTTCGTCGGCGGCCCGAAGCAGCTGCAGGGCGGCCACGGCCGCCGGCAGGTCGCCCTGCCCTTCGTGCAAATGGGCCGCTTCGATGAGCCAGCCCCGGCGCGCCTGCGGGTCGAGCTCGCCCGCGGCCCGACGTTCGAGGATGGCCGCCAGGCGCAACGGATCCGCCGCGGCCCGGTAGAGACCTTCGAGCGCCAACAAGGCGTCGGCGTTCTCGGGATCGCTCTCGAGGACGCGGGCGTAGAGCCGTTCGGCCGCGGCGCGATCGCCCGCCTCGGCGTAGAGCCGCGCGGCCCGCAGCGCCAGCTCGCGCGCGGTGTCGGGCTCGGCCTCGGCGAGCGCGGCTTCGATCTTGACGGCGCCTGCAGCGGGCAGCTTGGCGGCACCGGCGATCCGCTCGAGATCGTCGAGCGTGCCGCCGGGCATCGGCTCTTCGAGCAGCGCGCGCCCGAGCGCCTCGATGGCGCGCTGCGGACTGGCCAGCTGATCGGCGGCGATCTCAGCGATCTTGCGCAGCCAGTGGGCACGCTCGCCGCGATCGTCGCGCAGCGCGAAGCGCCGCTCATAGAGCGCGATGAGCTGCGGGTAATCGCCGCGGGCCTCGGCCAGCGGCTCGAGCACGTCGAGCGCCCCCTCGCGGGTCTCCGGGCGATCGAGGAGCGTGCCCAGCGCCGCCAGCGCTTGCGGCTGCGCCGGATTGCGCTCGATGGCGTCGCGGTAGGCGCCGAGCGCCCCTTCGGCGTCTTCCAGACCGTGCAGCCGGACATCGCCCAGCGCCGCCAGAAAGTCGGCCTGCTCCGCCGGATCGCCGGCCACCTCGGCCTCGCGGGACAGGACTTCGGCCAGCTCGCCGCTGTCGCCCAGCTTGCGCAGCACCTCGGCCAGCGCGGCCAGGACCGGGGCCTCGTCGCCCGGGAGCGACTGGGCCTTGCGCAGGAAGTCCGCCGCGCGCGCCAGATCGCCGAGCTGGTTCTCGTGGAGCGTCGCCAGGCGCAGCGCCAGCGAGCGCTGCAAGGGGGCGTCGAAGGTCGCTTCCATCCGCTCGGTGTAGACCTCCGCCAGCCGGGCCCAGTTGTCGGTCGCGGCGGCCAGGCGCTCGAGGGCCTGGCGCGGCGCCGCCTCGGTCGCCTCTTCGGTCAAGGCGCGGGCCCAGGCGGCGAACGCCCGGTCGACGTCGTGCCGTTCGATCTCCTCGATGCGCGCGATCTCCGCCAACAGGGCCACCCGACGATCGGTGGCGTCCTCCATCGTCAGTCGCAGCTCGGTGAGCTCGACGACGTCGTCCCAGGCTTTGCCGGCGCGGCGCAGCGGCTCCAGCACGGCCACCGCGGGGAGCCGGTAGTCGTCGCCGCGCGCGATGGCGAACAGCGCCTCGCGCGCCGGCGCGTGCGTCGGCGCCGCGGTCAGGATCCGTTGGTAGCGCCCGATGGCCCCCTCGACGTCGCTGAGATCCGTCTCGACCAGGCGCGCGGCCCGAAAGGCAATCTCCTGCGCGGCGGCGGGGCTCGTCTCGCGCGCGGCGCGCGCGTCCAGAACGTCGACCAGGTCGGCCGGCCGCCCCTCGGCGGTGAAGATCCGATCGAGATCGGCCAGCGCCTCACCGTCATTGGGGGTCTCGGCCAGGAGCGCCCGCAGCTGGTCGATGGCCGAGTCCGCCTCGCTCAGCTTCTCTTCGTAGATGCGCGCGCTCTGCAGGAACAGCATGCGGCGTTCGTCGGCCCGTTCGGTCAGCTCGATCTTGCGGGCGTAGACCCCGGCCAGCTCGCGGAAGGCGCCGGCCTGCAGGTGCAACTGCGCCAGCGACTCGAGCGCCTCGGCCTCGTTGGGATCGATCTCGAGCACGGTCTCCCAGGCCCGCACCGCTTGCTCGCGCAGCTTGAGCGCGTCTTCGTAGAGCACCGCGATCCGCTTGGCGATGGCCTTACGCTCGTCGAAGTCGCCGGCGACCTCCAGGTGGCGCTCGAGGATCTCGACCAGCTCGCTCGGCCGGTTTACGCCGGCGAGCAGCCGTTCGAGCGCGAAGAAAGCGTCCAGTCCCTCGGGCATCTTCTCGAGCGCCGCCCGCCAGGCCTCGATGGCGTCCGCGGCGCGGCCGAGCGGCGTCTCGAGGATCTCGGCCGACATGGCCCACAGCTGGGCCTGCAGATCGGGATCGACCGCCTCGACGGCGCCTTTCTGCAGCGTCGCGGCCAGCGGCGCGTGGATCCCAGCCGAGGTGGCCAGCGAACGCATCTCGGTGAGCGTCTCGGCCGACTCGACGTCGGCCAGCCAGGCCC
>DASRLC010000406.1:0-8220 GCA_035648655.1 Polyangia bacterium | reverse complement strand
CGCCGTCGAACGGAACGGCCGCGCCACCGTCGAACGGAACGGCCGCGCCGCCGTCGAACGGAACGAGCGCGCCGCCGTCGAACGGAACGGCCGCGCCACCGTCGAACGGAACGAGCGCGCCAGCCAAGGCGGGTGCCAAGGGACCCCACCGCGAGCTCAACATCGTCCCCATCGCCGGTGGCGACAGCGACGTCGGACTCGGCTTTGGCCAGGTGGGCGACTGGGCCGCGATGGCGCCCGGTTACAGTCCCTACAAATGGCGCCTCGAGAGCCAGGCCTTCATCACCTTCAAGGAGCAGGACGGCGGGCTCATCATCCCGTTTCAGGACTACTCGCTGCTGCTGACGCTGCCCGACCTGGCGCCCAAGAAGCGCCTGCGCCTCGACATCCGCGGGGCGTTCACCAACGAGGCCACGCTCAAGTACTACGGGATTGGTAACGCCTCGGTCTTGCCGCCGCCGACCGTCAACGTCCGCGACACCGAATACGCCCGCATCCATCCCACGCTGACCGCCGAGGCGCGCGTGGCGCTCGGCAACGCCTTTTTCCTGCGGTTCGGCGAGCAATACACTTACAACCGGCTCACTGTTCGGCCGACCAGCACGGTGGCCGCCGACGACGCCAACGCCTCGCCCGAAGTGCGTTCCATCCTGGGGACTTTCGGCCCGCACAGCGTCGATCTGTTGGAGGCGGGCGTCGAGTACGACTCGCGCGACAACGAGATCGTGACCCGCCACGGGATGTTCCATGCCATCAAGGTGCGCATCAGCCCGCGCATCGACGGCTGGCTGCCCTACGGCTACCAGCAGCTCGACGCCGACGCGCGGTTCTACTTCACGCCGGTGCCGCGCTGGCTGACCATCACCTGGCGCGCGGTCGGCGATGCGCTGCTCGGCAACCCACCGTTCTACGAGCTGGCGCGCTTCGACGAGACGCCCGCGCTGGGCGGCGTCAACGCCGTGCGCGGCGTGCCGGCCCAGCGCTACTACGGGAAGGTGAAGGTGTTCGAGAACCTCGAGCTTCGCAGCGAGATCCTGCCGTTTACCATCAAGAAGAAGAAGCTGATCCTGGCCGTGGCGGCTTTCTTCGACGCGGGCCGGGTCTGGACCGAGTTGAGCCACGCCAACCCGCAGCTCGACGGCACCGGCCTCGGCCTCAAATACGGCGTCGGTGGCGGCCTGCGGGTTCAAGAAGGGAAGACCTTCGTGGTCCGCCTGGATCTGGCCTGGTCGCCCGACGCGACCCCCATCGGCGCTTACTTCGCGGCGGGCGAGATTTTCTGACGGCGGCCCGCGCGCTGGCCGCCAGCGGGCCGGCGAGTGATTACAATCGGCGGGGAGGAGATCCCATGCCCGCGCCCCGACCCGCCAAGCTGAGTGAAACTGAGATCGCGGCCGCGCTCGCCAAGCTTCCGGAGTGGAAGCTGGAGAACGGCAAGCTGCACCGCGAGTACAAGTTTCCCGATTTCGTGGCCGCCTTCGCCTTCATGACCGGCGTCGCGCTCACCGCCCAGGCCATGGACCACCACCCGGAATGGTTCAACGTCTGGAACACCGTCCGCGTCGACCTGACCACCCACGACGCCGGCGGCGTCACCGGGCTGGACCTCGAGCTGGCCGGCGAGATGGAGAAGCTGGCCGCCCGCCAGGCGCGCTGACCGACACGGTCACGCGCGCCTGGCCGGACTCGTACAACTAGTGGTCCTGAACCACCTGGGTCAGGTGGACGTTGTGTTGGCCGAGATATCCGATGACGCTGCCATCGGTGCGCGTGTCGTCGATCGACAGATCGAACGTGTTGTGGGGAGGTCGTTCGGCCGCCTGGGCCGACGCCCACGCGATCGGCGAGAACCGCGACGCCGATGTCAGGGGGCCGTCGATTTCGAGGGCCCAGCAGCCACATGCATCTCCGCCTGCGAAGCCGCTTCACGCGCCGGAGGCTGCCCCGGCGGGCGATCGCGATCAGAGCGCCTGGTGCGCGAAGTCGGTGTGGACGCGCAAGCCGATGGTGGTGTCGTACGACTCGGCCCATCCCGCCTTCTGGCGCTGGACCGCGAAGACATCCACCCCAATCGTGATGAACAGCGACGGTACCAACGGCACCGACAGCTTACCGGTGGCGCGCAGCTGGTGCTGCCGCGTCTCGGTGGGATCGACCAGGTCGTAGTCGATGAGACCCTCGAGCTTGACGGCCAGCGCGCCCCAGGTCGCGATGGCGGTCGGATCCAAAGTGGCGCCCGCCTCGAGCACCGCGTGCCAGCCGCCCCCCTCGTCGCCGGGCGCCAGCAGCTCGCTCTGCGCGCCCGCGCCGCCCCGCACCTTGAGCTTCGGCGTCAGGGTGAGCTGCGCGCCGGCGGTGTTGGTGAGCTGCAGGTGGTGGTAGGTGCGGGACTGCGTGGACGTTACGTCTGGGCGGGTGAACTCCGACTCCAGCCAGACGCGCGCGTAGGGATCGGGAATGGCCGGCTTCGGCACGCGCCGCCAGTCGCGCAGACCGCGGTAGGTGTAGGTGACGATGCCGGTGATCAAATCCACCGACTCGCCCGATACGGCCGGCATGTCGGGTGGCTGGCTGCGCGCCCAGCCATACTGCGCGTCGAAGCGTCCATCGACGACGTGCACGGGGTGGCGGATCTGGGCCACCAGCGTGGCCTCACCTTTGATCGACGTCTGTTGGGCGCGGGTGAGCTGCGCGTCGCCATAGGCGGCGGCGTTCGAGATCGAGGTGCCGGCCAGATCGAATTCGCCGTCACCGAGGAGCACCAGCAATGGGCGGTCGACCGCCGGTCGGCCGAAGTCGGTGGCCAGGTTGACCGTCGGGTCGTGATCCTCGGCCGCGGTCTGCCCGCGCAGGAAGTCTTCGACCTCGGCCCGCAGATCGGGATCGCCGGGCAGCGGGGTAAACGGCAGCGCGTGCGGCGCGAAGATTCCGTCGCCGCCGCCGGCCACGAACGAGATGGTCGCCACGCGATATTCGCGGCTCTTGTCGAGCGGCCGCCCGTTGACCTCCACCCCGCCCGCGCCATGCCCGAGACCGACCACCGCCAACTTGGGATTGCCCAGAGCTGGCCCAAGCAGCGAATCGACCACCGGCCCCTGCACCCGCGCCGCGCCGATCACCGCGCCGTAGGGCAGGGCCCGTTCGAGATCGCCTCGCGTGAAGGTACCCGTGATCGGAAACGGCGCGTGCTTGACGAAGGCCTGGTTGACGAGCGCGATCTCCGCACCGGCCCGGCGCCGCATCACCTCCAGCACATACTTCACGAAATCGTCGCGGGTCAGGCTGCCGCGGATGGGCGCCAGCGGCTCGGCCGCGTGCGCACAATAGGTGCCGGCGGTGATCGTCAGCAGCTTTTCGGTTGTGGCGTCCGTGCGATTCGCGGCCGCGGCCACCGCATCGACGTCGATACCGACACCGGCACCGACTTGGCCGCCCGCGATCCGCACCACCGAAAGGCCCGCCGTCCCCACCGGCGATCCGATTACCGGTGGGGACCCGTCCCGGCGCAGCAGACGCACCGTCCGACCACGGTCGTCGTCGGCTAGGCCAGCGCCAAGCAGCAGATCGGGCGCCGCGCCGCCGGCCAGCTTGCGCGCCAGGTCGTCCAGCTCGTCGAGCGCGCGCACGTCGTGCGGGCCATCGGTCAGCACGATGATCTCGTTGGCGCCCTGCGCGCGCAGGCGGGTCAAGCCGGCGCGGATGGCGGTCAGCGGATCGGTCAGCCCGAACCCCGCCATGCGCCCGGCTGGAATGCCCGCCAGCACCGACGGCGAGATCGTCGCGAGCACGCCGATGGTCGTGCCGGGCCGGCGGATCAGGATCTCGCGCCGGATCGCGAAGCAGGCAGGCCGTCGCGCATCACAGGTCAGGTTGCTCGCCAAAAGGGGTAGGCCGGTCGCCGCCAACCCCGGCAAGAGCGCGTCGAGTGTGGCGGGGTCCAGCGACAGCTCGTCGTGCCCGATGGCAATCGCGTCGTAACCGCCGCGGGCCAGCAGCGCGGCCAGCGCCCGCGGCCCCGAGACGCCGGAGCGCAGCACCGCCGCCGCGAACGGATCGGGTGCCGCCCAGTTCCCGCCCAGCAGCGTGACCGGTGTCGGCTCTCCCCGGGCGGCCGCGGCGGCCCGCGCGTCGCTCAGCGCGGCGACGAGCGCGGCGTAGTCGGGCGAAGGGCGCGCGGATTTTCCGCAGGCGGGGGAGGCGAACCGTCCGTCGAGATCCGCGTGAAAAAGGATCTCGGGCCACGGGATCTCGGTCTTCGACTGGGTGGCGGGTGAAGCGACGGCGGTCGCGGCGGCTGAAGAACCGACAGCGGCTGAAGAGCCGGCGACGGCCGAAGAACCGGCGGTGGGGGCGGTCGCGGAAGCGCCGGTGGCGGAGGCCGCGGCGTTGGCATTCGCCGCCGCGGAGAGACGTCCGGCGGCGGCCGCCAAAGCCAGCCACAACGTCAGCCAAAGCCGCCGCGCGGGCCGAGCCCTGCGCGGCGCATCTCGACCCGGTACCTTATGCACCCGCGTGAAGATCGAGATCCCGGAGAGCCTTGAGTTTCATGAGATGCCTTCGACCACCTGCCACCTGCCACTGCCAGCCCTGGACGAGCAGCGAACGTAAGCACGACCAAAACCGCCGCAAGATCGCGACGAAGCACAACCGGCCTTGACCGTTGATTCCGAGGCACTACGTTCACGCGGGGAAAAGGACCTGATGACCAACCTGTTTTCGGATGCGTCGTCGGACGCGGATCGACCGGCCCAAGGGGACAACGCGGGTTGGGTGCTGGTCGTGGACGACGACGACGACAACCGAGACGCGACGGTCGATCTCCTGAACGACGCCGGTTACGACGCGCGCGGCGTCTCGGGCGGCACGGACGCGCTGGCGGCCTTGATGGATGATCGGCCGTGCCTGGTCCTGGTCGACCTGGTCATGCGCGACATGGACGGCCGGGAGCTCCTTCTCGAGGCGCGCCGCCGACTCGATGCGCCCATCCCGCCCTTCGTCTTCGTGACGGGCGCCGGCCCGTCGAAGCTGGAAGACATCAGCGGCCTCATCCTGACCAAACCGGTCGACGTCGATCGCTTGCTGGGCGTCGTCGCCCTTCACTGCGCCGGCTGAACGCACGCGAAATCGATACCCAGGGGGCCGTCGCCGAACTGAGCGCGGAGGCTCCGCTTGTGACTGCCGCCGCCGGCGGCGACGAATACTTACCAGACCAGCAACGTTTCAAAGGGTCGACGGAACGTCAGCAATTTCGCCCGGATACTTTTGAAACCCTTGCTGTCAGCGCTCCGCTAAGCGGCGGTCCGGTTGGTGAGTGGCTGCTCGAATGCGCTTCGCATCCGCACGCCGAGCGCGTCTAGGATGCGGCTCGCGCGGTCGATACTGATGTTGTTGTACTCGTTGCGCTCGTCACGGGAAACCTGCGACTCATGCACGCTGAGGCGCTCCGCCAGCTCGCGCTGCGTGAGACCGAGCGCGATGCGTAGCGCCACCAGGGCGTAACCGAGCCCGTGAAGGTTCGTGATCTCGGCGAGGTCGCCCCGCTTGAGCCTCTCGTAGCTATCGACCTCCTCGACGAGCTGCTCGTGGAACGCGCGCAGCGGATCGATGGCGCGCTTGACCTCATCGGGTCCAAGTCCCGTCGAGATCGAAAAGGCGGAGGCCGAGTTGGCAGCTCTCGGCCAGGCTGGGCGTGCTCGTGGCGCCGCCGGGCGCGGGAAAATCGGTGATGGGCGCCAACCTGGTGGCGGCGCGCGGGGTCAATACTCTCGTCCTGGTTCATCGTCGCGCCAAGTTATCGTCGACGAATGTCATCACGTGCCCGCCGTGTCATTCGAGCGCGTGTTGGCGTCGGCCCGAGCGCAATTCATCGTCGGGTTGACCGCCACGCCCCGGCGGAGAGATGGGCACCATCCCATCGGTGCGATGCAGCTCGGGCCGGTATGACACGTCATCAGCGCCAAGGCGCAGGCCGCGACGCGCCCCTTCGAACATAAGTTGATCGTGCGGGAGACGGAGCTGGCCGTCGCAGAGGAGAACCCTGCGATCCACACAATCTACCGGATCGTTGCCGGTAATCGCGCCTGTGGAGAGCTCATCGCCCGCGACGTGGGACTGGCGCTCGACGAGGACCGATGCCCCATCGTGCTGACCGAACGGAAGGATCATCTCGAGCTTCTCGCCGACCTGATTGGAGGCGTGTGTCCAAGGGTCGCGGTTTTGCGCGGTGGACCGGGATCGATCCGACGCACGCGATCAGCGACCAAGTCCCTGGCTGGCGCTGGCCCGCGCGTCATCGTGGCGACGGGGCGCTACGTGGGGGAGGGGTTCGACGATCCCGCGTTCGACACGCTTTTCCTGGCGATGCCGATCTCGTGGAAGGGGACGGTGATCCAGTACGCGGGGCGAATCCAGTGCCTCCACCCGGGGAAGCGCGAGGTCCGCATCTACGACTACGTCGACCGCAACGTCCCGGTGCTCGATCGCATGTTCCGGCGCCGCCTCGCCGGCTACCGATCAATCGGATACGTGGAGGCAGATCTGCCTCCGGGCTACGGAGAGGCGGACGACGACTGGACGCTTGGACGCGGTTGGGCGGACGACCTGGAGGAGGATGACGTGGGCGAGATCATTTCCCGGGATCAGTGACGGTCAGCTTCCTCGCGAGCGCCTTCGGTCACGTGAGCATCGTCGAGAGTGCCGCTTGCGTGGCCGCTAACGCCATATTTAAGCGGCGGTCCGGACGCCCGTAGGTGAGGCGTACTCGGTCTGCGTGATGACGAGCGTGCCGGAGGTGACTGCGCACGGGATGCGGGGGTTGCACTCGACCCTCGCTCTCGAGCACGGGGCTTCCGCTCACGTCGTCGCATCGTCTCTCGGGCACGAGTCGTTCTCTACGACGGTCGAGAGCTATGCGAGGCCGGAAGCGCTCGAAGGAGCCCGACAGAAGCGAGTGATGACGGTGCTCGACGGAGGAAGACTCGCCTCCTCAATTTGAAACGATTGGATCGGATATCGTTTCAAACGGCCTTTTCAGAAAATAAAACCTAGTTATTTCGTGGAGATGAACGGGATCG
The DNA here is from genome assembly GCA_035648655.1 of Polyangia bacterium. Classification (GTDB taxonomy): domain Bacteria; phylum Myxococcota_A; class Polyangia; order Fen-1088; family Fen-1088; genus JADGRB01. The sequence continues at coordinate 1,147 of DASRLC010000406.1, read as the reverse complement.
AACCGTCGGCCTCCTCAATGCCATTGAGGCGCTCTCCCAGCTGAGCTACATCCCCAGTATGCCGCCCGGTTAACTAGCAGTCGAGCGCCCGCAGGTCAACCGGCGGCTGCGGCGGCGGCTGTCCGGCCCGGCGGCTGCGCCGTTAGCCGTCCGGCCCCACGTCTGCCACGGGTCCCAGCGCCCTCGGGAGGTCAGCGCGGGAAGAGGCTCTCGAAGCGCGGGGTGCCGCGCAGGCGATCCCACTCGTTCGATAGATAGATGTCGCGCAGGTACCGCTCCGGGCGCGGGGGAAACCGCTGCAGGACCACGGTCTCCAGGGTCCGCAGCGCGGCGTCGGCTTCCCCCAGCAGGGCGGCACAGCCCGCGACGCCCAGGGCGTTGGCGGGATCCGCGCGCTCGGCCTCGGTGACCTGGGCGCGGGCGAACCGCGCGTCGGCGTCGGCGTCGCCCACGGCGTAGGTCGCGCAGAGCAGCAGCTCGATCTCCGCGCTTTCGCTGGCCCGCGCGCCGCCCGCCGGCCGAGGTTCGGCGTCGCGTGCCTCTTCCAGCCGCTCGCGTGCGCGCGCGTAGAGCGCCGGCGACACCCGACCCAGCGCCGCCCGCGTCGAGAGCAGCTTGCCCTCCAGCAAGCGTCCCTCTTGCAGCGCCCGAACTCGCCCGAAGGCGCGCCAGGCGTCGTCGGCGCCGTGGACCGCGCGGCCGGCCGGTGGGCTTTCGTTCGACAGTGCGGCGAGGAGTTGCGAGATCTGCAACTCCAGATGGGCCTTGTCGATGGCCAGCGCCAGCGGTCGCGACGGGCGGGTGTACGACAGTGCCGTCCATTCGGCGATCGCCTGGCGGTACAGCGGCAGCGCGTCCTCCCACCGTCGGTCGGCGTCGGCGGCCGACGCGTGCGCGTAAGCGGTGCTGGGGACGGCCAGCTCCAGCGGGGTGCCCACGTCCGGGCCCACCACGACCGTGGTCGTCCGGCCCGCCTGCAGCGGAATCGCCCCGGTGGTCGCTCTCGTCCCGGCCGCCGCCGGATCCGCGCCCAGGACGGCGATCAAGATCAGGTGGGCCGCTCCGATCAGCACTGGCGCATGTTAACAGCCGCCGCGGGGCGCGCCGACGGTGGCATAGTGGTCGGCCACATGTATCGGGTGGGAGC
>DASRLC010000405.1:0-3906 GCA_035648655.1 Polyangia bacterium | reverse complement strand
GGGTCCTTTTTTTGTCGCGTGAGCGACGACGGGCTTCGCCCGGCGGCGCTCGCCGCGGGGATCTAATCCACCCTCTCAGGGTCCTTTTTTTGTCGCGTGAGCGACGACGGGCTTCGCCCGGCGGGCGCTCGCCGCGGGGATCTAATCCACCCTCTCAGGGTCCTTTTTTTGTCGCGTGAGCGACGACGGGCTTCGCCCGGCGGCGCTCGCCGCGGGGATCTAATCCACCCTCTCAGGGTCCTTTTTTTGTCGCGTGAGCGACGACGGGCTTCGCCCGGCGGCGCTCGCCGCGGGGGATCTAAAGGACCCTCTCAGGGTCCTTTTTAATATCGCCGGCTGGGGTGGCTCTTGAGGGTACCGGCAGCACCGTCACGAACCTGGCGCATAATCTCGACCGTTCGGTGGCAATAGGGACAGAGCGCGACCTTAGCGCCCGCCAAAATCGGGACCACCCGCATGGTTCCCTTGCACCGACTGCGCTCGGATGAAGGTCGCAAAACGTCAGCTACTATAGGCGACGCGGTCCCACGGCGCACGCGACGGCCCTCCTATGGGGCACCCGCGGCGGCGGAAATGACTCAGGCGGCCGCGAGATTCGGCGCCAACAACCAGGCGTGCGCCGAACGCACCGGACCTTCGTCGGCCCGCCCCACGAACGGCACCTCATTCTGAATCAAATCGTGCCATCCGTCGCCAAAGTCCTGTTTCTTCGCACTGAACGTCAGGGCCACCAGCGCCGTGTGCCCGGGTGGGTTCTCGATGAGCATCTCGACGGGCTTGGCTCCGTCCGCTCCCGAAAAGGTCCCGGCGGCCCGGTACGCGCCATTTCCCTCGGCCTTGACGTCCCGGCTGTGAAAAGCGAAGAGGCTCGATCCGCTCCGCACGCCGCTGGTGGCATCGATGGCCAGTCGCACGCTGACCCGATCGAGGTCGGGGCCAAACGCTAGGCCAGACTCCCAGTCCTCGAATTGGCCGCGCAGCAAGAAGTCGCTGCCGGAGATGTCGAGCTCGATATTGCGGCGGGAACGGCCGAGCTCCGGCTGGTCGGTGCGCAGAGCCGCCCCGGCGTCGAAGATTTGGAAGTTTTCTGCGGTCTTCATGGTTTCCACATCCATACCGTATTCACCGCAGCGGAACGGTCTAGTCCGACTATCCGATGCGTCAGTAGGCCGTCGACTGGGCGCGTCTGGGATTTTCGAGTAGAAAAGCGGCAAGGAGACCCCCATGTCGAACAAAGGTGCACTGATCGCTGCGATGGCCGCCGGACTCTTCAGCGTCGGCGCCCCCCCCATCGCCTCCGCCGCCGATGCCGCCAAGGTCCACTGTCAGGGCGCGAACGCCTGCAAGGGCAAGAGCGCCTGTTCCACCGCGACCAACGGCTGCTCGGGCCAGAACGCCTGTAAGGGCAAGGGCTGGGTCGAGACGTCGGAAAAGGACTGCAAGGCCAAGGGCGGCAAGGTCGCCAAATAGTCGCGAACAGCGGGCATCGACCAAGGGGTCGCCGGTCGCCGGCAGGAAGAAGAGCCGTTCACCGCCGGGCTCGCGCGCCGAAGGCGGAATTTCGGCCCGCCGGCCCGCGCGGCGTCAACCGGCGCGAAACTGAAAGTCGCGCTCGCGGACGACATGCTTGTCGACCAGGTCGACCAGGAAGGCGCGCCCCTCGCCGACCATCCCGTTGAAGGTCAGCAGGTACCAGACGTCCAGGGCCCAGCGGACGTGTCCGCTCTCGCAGGGGGGCGACCACTCGGTCGGCTCGAGGTCACCCAGGCCGGCGGCGCGGACCCGCCCGTTGACGCGCAAATCGCGGAACGGCGTCGAGGCGCGGACGATCTCGACGGCCTGCGACGCGGCTGCGGGCTGGATCTGTCGCCGCCACTCACTGACCAGGCGGAGCCGGGAGGGGCTGCCGCCCAGGTCCGTCTCCGCCTCGTAGGCCTCGTCGGCGGGAAGACCGGCGAAGTCGGAGACGTCGAACTCGGGGAAGAGATCCTCGGAGGCGATGGCCCGCTCCCGCGCCGCGCAGGCTTCGTCGAGCTCGCGGCGGCCTTCCGCGGTGTAGTAGGCGTAAAGCCGCAGCGCCGCGTGCCGCGAGGGCAGGCGGTGGTCCCAGTCGATGATCCACAGCGCGCCCGAGTATTCGGCGTCGCCAAAAGGCACCAGCGGCGGGATGGCGGCCGCGATCCCGGCTCGGGCATCGACGCGCCCGAACAGACCTTGCTGTACCAGGCGCGGGTGGACGCGCATTTCGCCTCGGAGAACGTCGCGGAGATCGAGGGCCATCGGCAGCGGGGCAGTTTACGTCGTCGCGACCCCGCCGCCTAGCGGCCTGACGCGGCCACCGGTTCGGGCAATAATGGCGCGTGCGCTCCATGCGTTTGCCCTGGGATCCGCCTGAAAACGCGCTGGCCGCGGTGGCGCGCGCGGCGGCCGCCGCGGGCGCGCTGATCGATCTGACCGCCTCCAATCCGACCGAGGTCGGGCTGGTCTATCCGGCCGCCGGCATCGCCGCCGCAGTGGCCCGGGCCCCGATTGCCCATTATGAACCAGCGCCCCTCGGCCTACCAAGCGCCCGGGCCGCCGTGGCGACCGACTACGCCCGCGCTGGAATCACCGTCGATCCCGACCGGGTCGTGCTCACTGCCAGCTCCAGCGAGTCCTACGGGTTTCTCTTCAAGCTCTGCTGCGACCCGGGCGACGCGGTGTTGGTTCCCGAGCCCAGCTACCCGCTGTTCGAGTACCTGGCGCGGCTCGAAGGGGTGGTCCCCCTCGGATATCGGCTGGCCTTCGACGGCGTCTGGCACGTCGACTTCGCTGGCCTGGACGAGACCCTGGCAGAGGCGCGGCGCGCCGGGCGGCGGCCGCGCGCGCTGGTGGTCGTCAACCCCAACAACCCCACCGGTTCGTTCCTCAAGCGCGACGAGCTCAGGCGGCTGTCCGCGGTTTGCGCGCGCCTGGAGATCTCGATCATATCCGACGAGGTCTTCGCGCCCTACCCGTTCGGCGCCGATCCGTCCCGGGTGTCGTTGCTGGCCGCCGAAGCCGAGCCGCTCGGCCCGCCGGCATTCAGCTTGGGTGGTCTTTCGAAGGCCTCGGGCCTGCCGCAGCTCAAGCTGGGCTGGATCGTGGTGGGCGGGCGCGACGCCGCGAAGTCGGTCGCCGCGCTGGAGCTGATCGGCGACACCTACCTTTCGGTCGGAACCCCCGTGCAGGCGGCTCTGGGCGATCTGCTGGTGCTGGGCGCCGAGGTGCGCGCGGCCATCGCCGCCCGGGTGGCCGTCAACCGCGCCCAGTTGGCCGAGGCCCTCCCGCCGACATCGCCTTGCACCCGGCTGGCGGCCGAAGGTGGGTGGTCCGCCATCCTGCGTCTGCCCGCCAGCCACAGCGACGAAGCTTGGGCCACCGCGCTGCTCACGGAGGACGGCGTGCTCACCCATCCGGGCTACTTCTTCGATCTGCGCGGCGGCACCTTCTTGGTCGTGAGCCTGATCCCACCCGCCGACCTGTTTCGCACCGGAATTGCGCGTCTGGCCGCCAGAGTCGACGCGCTCCTGAGATAATGCGCCAGTGCTCGCGGCCCTGCTCCCCGCTTACGCCATCGCGATCCTGATGCCCGCGGGACCCGACGACGGCTGCCCGTCGCCCCGGCAGCTCACCGACGCGCTGGCCGCACATCTGCCGGCCATGGTCCTTCCGCTCGGACATGCCACCGGACCCACGACGCTGCACCTGGCGGTGACGACCGACGCCGCCGGCGCCATGCGGCTCGATCTCACCGATCCCGAAGGCGGCCCGCTGCTGCACCGCTGGCTTCCCGCCACCGAGCACAGCGGCGGCGCCGATTGTCCGGCGTTGGCGGAGACCGCCGCCCTGATCGTCGAACGCTACTGGCACGAGGTCGGGTACGAC
>DASRLC010000404.1:0-9736 GCA_035648655.1 Polyangia bacterium | reverse complement strand
GCTCGGCCCTGCGGGGCTTCTCGGTGGTCGCCAGTGGCAACGCGCAGGCGCTGGTCTCCTGCAGCACCGGCAGCGTGGTCCTCGATACCCTGTTGCTCAATGGCAACGGCGGCGTCACGGACGGCCTGGATGTCATCGGCACCTGCGCGGCCTCGACGAACGGCATCGGCATCGAGAACCTGGCCGGTGTGGCCCTCAACGTGAGCAGCTCGGCCACCAGCACCGTCAACGGTGGGTCGCTGCTGCTCTCGGCGATCGGCCTGCAGCTCATGACCGGCTCCGTGAACGCGACCGGCCTCACCGTCGAGAGCAACTCGGTCGATGGCATCCTCCTGCCGAACAGCGGCCCGGGCGCCGCGACCCTCAGCCTGGCCAGCCAGACCATCGTCAACGCCAACAACGTCGGCGTCGACGTCGAGAAGGGCTCGCTGTCGGCCCTCGACAGCTCCCTGTCGGGCAATCTGGGGGGCGCCGGGCTCCTGCTGAACAGCACCGGCTCGCACCAGCTCACGACCGTCGCCGTCAGCGGCAACGGCGCCGCGGGCGTCCAGATGACGGCCGGCACCCTGACCGCGTCGGCGCTGATCGCTAACCAGAACGGCTCCCACGGCGTTTCGATCTCGGCCGGCACGGCCACCTTGACCGACGCCAGGCTGAATCAGAACAGCGGCCGCGGGCTCTCCATGTCGGGCGGCACCGTCACCGTCTCGGGCGGGACCATCGACACCAACACGGGGGCGGGCCTCTGGGCATCGGCCGGCACGCTGACCGTGCAGGACGCCACCGAGCTGGCAAGCAACGGCACCAACGGCCTGCAGCTCACCGGCGCGACCGCGACGATCGCGGGCGCCGCCCTCCACGACAACCTGGCCAACGGCCTGCTGGTGAACAACAACACCACCGGCGCGACGGTCAACTTCGGCTCGCCGAGCACCGTCACGACGATCGCCTCCAACGGCAACGACGGCATCCTGGTCGATGCTTCGGCCGGCACGGCCAGCAACGCGACCTCCCTCACCGTCGACACCGTGGCCATCTCGGGCAACACCGTTTACGGGGTCTACCTGCAGGGAGACGCCGGGTCGATCGTCGCGACGCTCAAGAACAGCACCGTGACCGCCAGCGGCGACGTGGGCATCCTGGTCGAGCAAGGGGGCGTCAACCAGACCTCCTCCACCATCCAGTTCAACGACGTGAACGGGAACAACACCAACCCGGCAACCACCCACCTCGTGGGCGGGATCCTGTTCAACACCTCGAGCACCTTGTCGAGCTTCATCGGGAACAAGGTCCACTCCAACGGCGGGGACGAGATGGGCTTCAACGCCGCCCCGAACGCCGGCCTGCGGTGGGTCATCAACCCGCCCAGCGCCGCCTGCGACAACACGGCCAACTCGCTCTACTGTTACGGCACCGGTCACGTCGGGCTCAACGACATGCAGACGCTGGTCACCGTGGACGCGCAGCACGTTCACTGGACCAACAACCCGCCCACGCAGGCGACGGACTACTCGGGCGCGCCCAGCACCGTGACGGCCACCAACGCCTGCACCGCCGTCGCCACCTGCCCGTAGGGGCCGCCAGGCGCCCGCCGATCCCACCGGTCCACTCGGGTTTTCCTGGGGTTTCCCGGGTTTCTCCGGGTTTCCGGGTCGCTATGACCCGGGATTATCCTTAGGGGAATCGGGCCGTTGACGGCGGCTGCCCTGGGTGGCAGGATTCGCCCTCCTCGGGGTCCCCTGGGGCCTTTTCGTCGTGCTCAAAGCGCTCACCATATTCAGCGGCAACGCCAATCGCGATCTGGCGCAGGCGATCTGCCGCTATGTCGAGACGCCCCTCGGCCGCGCCGAGGTCACGCGCTTCGCCGACGGTGAGGTCTACGTCGAGATCAACGAGAACGTGCGTGGCGTGAACTGCTTCGTCGTGCAGCCGACCTGCGCGCCCGCCAACGACAACCTGATGGAGCTGCTGGTCATGATCGACGCGCTCAAGCGCGCCTCGGCCGGGGCCATCATCGCCGTCATTCCCTACTTCGGCTACGCCCGCCAGGATCGCAAGAGCAAGCCGCGCACGCCGATCTCGGCCCGTCTGGTGGCCGACCTGCTGACCGCGGCCGGCGTCGATCGGGTCCTCTCGATCGATCTACACGCCGGGCAGATCCAGGGATTCTTCAACATTCCAGTCGATCATCTGTACGCCATGCCGGTGCTGATGGACGACCTGCGGCTGCGCTTCAACCACGACGCGGTCATGGTGTCGCCCGACGCCGGCGGCGTCGAGCGGGCGCGCGCCTACTCGAAGCGGCTCGGCACCAGCCTGGCTATTATTGACAAACGAAGACCGGCGCCGAACGTGTCGGAGGTCGTCAACATCATCGGCGACGTCGAGGGGCGCGACGCGATCATCGTCGACGACATGGTCGACACCGCCGGAACGCTCTGCGCGGCGGCGCAAGCGGTCAAGGCCCGGGGGGCCCGCGCCGTGTTCGCCTGCGCCAGCCACGGCGTGCTATCGCCGCCGGCCATCGAGCGCATCACGGCTTCGCCGCTGGAACAGCTCATCATCACGGACACGATTCCGGTGAGACCCGAGGTTCGGGCTTGCCCGAAGATCCGCGTGTTGCCGGTCGCCAAGCTGCTCGGTGAGGCGGTCAAGCGCATCCACCACGGCGATTCGATCAGCTCGCTCTTCATCTGAAGATTCCCAGACGAACGCAACCCAACGCATCAAGCGCACAACGAAAGAAGCCAGGTCATGGATTTTACGAAGGTCAATGTCGAGGTCAGGGGCGGTGTCGGCAAGGGCGGCTCGCGCAAGGTTCGCGCGGGGGGTAAGGTCCCGGGCGTCGTCTACGGACGCAAGCTGGCGCCGGTGGCGGTGACCTTCGACGAAAAGGAGCTGCTCACCTCCCTCGACAAGGAGAAGCGCCGCAACACGGTGCTCACCCTGTCGATCGCGGCCGCCGACAAGAGCGGTCAGGCCGAAGAGGTGACCGCCATGGTCCGTGAGGCGCAGATCAACCCGCTGTCGCGCCGGCTGGTCCACGTCGACTTCCTGCGCGTCGACATCGACGCCGAGGTGCACGTGACCGTTCCCATCGTGCTGACCGGCAAGGCCGTGGGCACCACCAACGGCGGACAGCTTCACCAGAGCCTGCACATGGTGCCGGTGGCGGCCAAGCCGGCCGTCATCCCGACCAAGCTCGAGGTCGACGTGAGCGCGCTCGAGATCGGCGACGCGCTGCACATCAGCGACCTGAAGCTGGGCGCCGGTGTGCGGGTCCTGCTCGACGCCCGCGACGCCATCGCGTCGGTGGTCGCGCCGAAGGCCGAGAAGGTCGAGGCCGAGGCGGCAGCGCCCGTCGAGGGTGCGGTGCCCGCCGAGGGCGCAGCGGCGGCAGCCGGAGCGGCCCCCGCGGCCGGAGCGGCCCCTGCGGCCGGAGCCAAGAAAGAGGGCGGCGGCAAAGAGGAGAAGAAAGGGAAGTAACCGAGCCACCCGCCCCCTGCACAGCGGACGCCGCAGATGCACCTCGTGGTTGGGCTGGGCAATCCTGGCGAGCAATACCAGGACAACCGGCACAACTTGGGGTTCAAAGTGGTCGACGAGCTCCGAGCCCGCGCGCGCGGCCCCGTGTCGCGCGCGAAGTTCGGGGCCGAGCTGTGCGAGGTCACGCTGGGTGGCGCGCGCATCCTGCTCTGCAAGCCCATGGAGTTCATGAACGTCAGCGGTCAAGCGGTCGCGCGGGTGGCGGCCTTCTGGAAGGTTCCAGCGGCCGACGTCGTCGTCGTGCACGACGAGCTGGATCTGCCCTTCGGCCGCCTCAAGCTGGGCGTCGGGGGCGGGCACGGCGGCCACAACGGCGTGCGCTCGATGCTGTCCGATCTGGGCGGCGCCGAGTTCGCGCGGGTGCGGGTTGGCGTGGGCCGGCCCGCCGCCGGCCGCGATCCCGCCGACTATCTGCTCTCGGATTTCTCACGCGCGGAGGACAAAGAGCTCCCCGCGCTGGTGGGCCTGGCGGCCGACGCGATCGAGATGGTCATTTCAAAAGGACTGCCCACCGCGATGAACCGCTTCAACGGAAAAGCTCAGAGCCACAAAGACCCCGGGAACCGCGCGTGATGGTCACGCTCGGCCCTCCCTCCTTGTCCGTGGCGACACGGAACTCAACGTCCAGAAGGAGAGACCCATGACCGCATCAGGAACGGAGCCGGCGACGTCCGCCGGCAAGCAAACCGCGTCGGTGAACGCGCCCAAGCGGCCGCCTTCGGCCCGCGACATGGCCGGCCGCAAGCGCGAATACGAAACCATCTACATCCTGCGTCCGGACAGCACGACCGACGTCATCGCGCAGGTGAACCAGAAGATCCGCACCGTCGTCGAGAGCGGCGGCGGCACGCTGCTCAAGGTCGACAACTGGGGCAAGCGCAAGCTGGCCTACGAGGTCAAGAAGCAGCTCAAGGGGATCTACCTCTTCTTCTCGTACCTCGGCACCGCTGGACTGGTCGAAGAGGTGGAGCGCAACCTGCGCCTCACCGACTCCGTCATCCGTTACTACTCGGTCAAGATGGCCGAGAACGTCGACCCAGCCGTGCGGGTCACCGAGATGACCGAGGAGTCGTTCACCAAGGCCGCTACGCCCGGGCCGGACGAGGAAGCCATCGCGACCGGGCAGGCCGACGCGCGCTCGCCGTTCGACGACGACGAGGGGGCCTTCGACTTCGAAGAAGCAGTTTTCGGCAGCGCAGACGAGCCGCGCGGCGGCCGGGGAGAGGGCTGAGCCATGGCAAGCGAATCGACGTCCGAAGGTAAGGGCGCCCGCGAGGGGCGCGACGACAAGAAGCGGCCCGTGGGGCGCCGCAAGCAGTGCAAGTTCTGCGCGGATGAGGCGATCAAGATCGACTATAAAGACGCCTCGCTGCTCAAGTACTTCATCACCGACCGCGGCAAGCTGGTTCCGCGCCGCCTGACCGGCAACTGCGCCAAACACCAGCGCTCCATCGCCGTCTCGGTCAACCGGGCGCGGATGATCGCGCTCATGCCGTTCGCGGTCACGGGAGCGTAGAGCCATGCAGATCCTACTGAGAGACGACCTGGATAACCTCGGCAAGTCGGGCGAGGTGGTGAACGTCAAACCGGGCTACGCCCGCAACTACCTGCTGCCGCGTGGCCTGGCCATCAAAGCCACCGCCCACGACGTCACCCGCATGGAGCATGAAAAGCGGGTCATCGCGGCGCGAACGGCCAAGTTGGCCAAGGAGACCCAGGCCGCCGCCGACAAGCTGTCCCAGGTGTCGGTCTCGATCGCGCGCGCCGTCGGCGAGGAGGACAAGCTCTACGGCTCGGTCACCAGCCGCGACATCGCCGAGGCCATGCAGGAGCAGGGGGTCACGGTCGACGCCAAGAAGATCCACCTCGAGGAGCCGATCAAGGCGCTCGGCATGACCGAGGTCCAGGTCAAGCTGGGCCGCGGCGTCTCGGCCAACGTCAAGGTCTGGGTGGTGAAGAAGGAAGGCTGATCGCCTCTTCTTCGCCGACTAGTTTACCGACGACTCACTTTTTCGACTTCGCGCATCACATAAAGCGGGCACCCCCTCACGGCGATGCCCGCTTTTTTATGCCGACGTGCGCCGCCCTCCCAGCGCCCCGTCGCCGCCTCCCAGCGCGCCACGCCTTGGTTACGCGCGTCCCGATCTCAACCGATCGAACACCCTCGCGTCCGCGCGTGGGCGTTCCGGCGGCGCGGAGCGTGCAATGAATTTCGAAAGGCACGCTCCGCGCCGCCGGAACGCAACCAAGCGGACCAGACGCGAGATCGGGAGGGCCGAGTCCGCCGCGCGCGGAGGTGGTTCCCTTTCGCGGTAGTGTGGCGCGCACACCAGCGCCACGGCTCGGCGCGCCTTTTCCTTCCTTGCAAGCAAAGACCAACGATCCGGCGAGATGAGGCAGGAGTAGAATCGTCGACTCGATGTTGGAGGTGGTGAGCTCGAATTCGGCGTCCACCGCGCGCACGCCGCCCCACAACCTGGAGGCCGAGAAGTCGGTCCTGGGCGCGATCTTCATCAAGCCGTCGGCCTTCGACGAGGTGGCCACCAACCTGGAGGTCGACGACTTCTTCCTGCCGGTGCACCGCGAGATCTTCGAGGCGATGCTGGCCATCGACAAGCGGCGGCAGGCGCTGGACATCATCGCGGTCGCCGACGAGCTCAAGACCCGCGGCATGCTGGCGCGCCTGGAAGGCGGCGAGTCCTACCTGCTCACGCTCGCCAACGCCGTGCCCACCGCCGAGAACGTGCTGCACTACGCGCGCCTCGTGCGGGAGAAGTCCACGTTGCGCCGGCTCATCGCCGCCTGCGCCGAGGTGCAGTCGACGGCCTACGGCGACTTCGGCGAGTTCGAGACCTTCCTCGACGAGGCGGAGACCAAGGTCTTCAAGGTCGCGCAGCAGAACCGGCGCGAGACCTACGCCGCCACCGGCGAGCTGATGGAGGAGGTGTTGCACAACCTGGAGGTGCGCACCGCCGAAAGAAAGGCCGTGACCGGCGTCCCCACGGGCTTCACCAAGCTGGACGAGTTCACGGCCGGGCTCCAGCGCGAGAACCTGATCATCGTGGCGGCGCGCCCGGGCGGCGGCAAGACCTCCTGGGCGGTCAACGTCTCGATGCACGCCGCGCTCCAGCACAACATCCCGGTGCTGATCTTCTCACTCGAGATGTCGAAGTACGAGCTGATGGAGCGCATGCTGGCCGGTGAGGCGCGCATCGACTCGTCCAAGATCCGGCGCGGCTTCCTAGAGTACGCCGACTGGAAAAACAAGATCCACCCCGCCTCCGGGCGCCTGGCCGCCGCGCCGATCCTGATCGACGACTCGTCGGCGATCTCGATCATGGAGATCCGCGCCAAGGCCCGCCGCTTCCGCAGCGACCCCCGCTATTTTCCGCAGGCCCCCCCGACCGCCGACGGCCGCCCGGGTCAACCGCCGCTGGGCCTGATCGTCGTCGACTATCTCCAGCTCGCTCGCGGCGGCGCCTCGGGCCGCCGCGACGACAACCGCCAGCAGGAGATCGCCGACATCTCGCGGGGCCTCAAGGCGCTGGCCAAGGATCTCAAGGTCCCGATCATCGCGATCTCCCAGCTCAACCGCGAGGTCGAGAAACGCGAGGGGAAGCCACGCCTGTCGGACCTGCGCGAGTCGGGCAGCATCGAGCAAGACGCCGACCTCGTGCTCTTCATCCACCGCGAGGACATGGTCTCGGGCGACACGCCCGACGGCGGCCTACCGACTGCGACCGCCGAGGTCATCATCGGCAAGCACCGCAACGGCGGTACCGGCTCGGTCAAGATGACCTTCATCAAGGAGTACACCCGCTTCGAGAACTACGCCGACGACGCCGAGCCCGGCTGGGGCGAGTAGGGCGTGGTCGATGAACTACTGGGTCGTTTGGGAGGCGGGAGACCGGGACTGAAGAACTTCGAGCAGACGATGTTCTCCGGAATGCCTCCTTCCGCCGCGGAGCATCGAACGGTTCGAAAGAGGCGCTTCCTGCAGGAAATGCGCGCGATGAAAGAGCGGACCGCCCTCACCTGACGCTGGGACCTCCTCAGAGCTCATGCACCCCCTGGAGCCTGGCGAGCGGGCGATCGAAGGTGCCGAGTGGAAGGTGGCCCGCCTTGCGAGTCGCCTCCAGGATCAAGCAGTCCGAGAAGCCCACGGCCGGGTACTTCCGAAACTCGACCAGCGCCGCCGCTGCGGCGTCTGAATCTTGTACGGTCAATCGGACGTGGTTGAGCAGCATTTCGAGCGCGTCGATCAACGCGGCGGCGTCAAAGTCGTAGTTCGCCTGGAGCGCCCAGGCCGTTTCCGCCAGGACGAGATGAGAGACCCAGACGCCACCCGCGACGAACGCTTGGGCGACGGCGAGCTGGCGTGCGTCATCCCGAACGACCAGCCGCACCAAGACGTTGGTGTCAACGGCGCGCATGCTTCTTTCGCATGGATTCGCGGATCCCCTCTTTCAGTTCCGCCAGCGACCGTCGTGGGGGCGGACCATCCGGGAAGAGGGCCTTGTGCACGTCATCCCAGTCATATTTTCCCGCCCGCCGCACGACGATCTTCTCACCCTCCTCGTGCCACTCTAGGACCGATCCCGGGCCGACCCCCAGCTTGCGGCGGATCTCGGCCGGAACCGAGATCTGCCCCTGGGCCGTCAGTCGAGAGCGTGCCAATGCCATGACACTAATAGTACCATGGTAATGCGCCTCGGCCATGCTCTCTGCCATGGGCCTTTCTTCGGCCCAAGCCCGGGCGGTTGCGCCGCCGACCCGCGCTACGGCGCCTCCATCTCGGCGGCTGCCAGCAAGATCGCGCACAGGCCGTGCGACGAGTTGGAGAGGGTCGCCTGGTTGATGTAGCTGGCGTAGTTGTTCCCGACGCTGACCCCCTGCACCGCGCCGGTGATCGTCGGCAGGCCGTTGGCGTCGATGGTGATCTTGGTCTGCAGACCCTGCCAACCCCGGTTGGCCACCGCCAGATAGCCCGCATCGAGATAACCAAGGTCGACCGCCCTCTTCAAGAAGTAGACGAACATCCCGCTGCCGGAGGTCTCGACCCAGTCGTCGCTGCGGCTGCCCTGGTCCACCACTTCGAACCACAGGCCGGTGGCGGGATCCTGGCTGGCCTGCAGCGCGGCCGCGAGGCTGGTCAAGATCGACAGCAGGCTGTTGGCATTGTCCCCGGCGGGCAGATCCGGAAGCATGTCGACCAGCGACATGGCGTACCAACCGAGCGCGCGATCCCAGACCACCGACGAGCGGCCGGTGGTGGGGTCGGCCCAGGCCGCCTTCTGGCCAGCCGGGCTGTCGTCCCAAGCGTGGTAGAGAAGGCCGCTGGCCGGATCGCGGACGTGGGTGGCCAGCAGCAGCATCTGTTTGAAGATGGTGCTGGAGCAGAACGTGCCGCAAGTCCCGAACACCGTCGCGTACTGGTCGAGAAACGGCTCGCCCATGTAGATGCTGTCGAGCCACATCTGGTTGGGGTAGGTCTGCTTGTGCCAAAACCCGCCGTCGGGATTGGTGGGGATCGTGTTGTAGCGCGCGCGGATGTTGTCGGACGCGGTGTGGTATTTGGCGAGCCCCGTCTGTTGGTAGAGAAACGGCAGCAGCACCGAGGGCTGGATGTTGTCGAAGCTGTGGGCGGCGGGGATGTTGACGGTGCCGCTCGCATCGACGAATTCGTCGGCGTACTTCTGAATGTAGGCGACGTAACGGGGGTCGCAGGTGTGGCGCCAGACCTGCTGCATCCCGCGCAAGACGATGCCGTGGTTGTACTCCCAGGCGGCGGGGGTCGTGATGTTCACGGGATCGGGCCAGCGGGTCATGACGGCGTTCGCAAAGCGGACCGCGAAGCCGTTGGCGGGCAGCGCACCGGCTGAGCCGCAAGCGGTCGCGCCGCCGGCCCCGCCGGCCGCTCCCGCGGCGCCCGCGGTTCCTGCCCCACCTTTTCCGCCCGCGCCCGCCGTTCCCGCACCGCCGGCCGTTCCCGACGCGCCACCTTTGCCACCCGACGCGCCCGCGCCTCCCGTCGCACCGGCCGTTCCCGTTACGCCACCTCGACCGCCCGACGCGCCCGCGCTTCCCCTCGCGCCGGCCGTTCCCGCCGCGCCGGCCGCTCCCGTCACGCCGGCCGCTCCCGTCGCGCCGGCCGCTCCCGGCGCGCCGGCCGCTCCCGTCGCGCCGGCCG
>DASRLC010000403.1:0-16438 GCA_035648655.1 Polyangia bacterium | reverse complement strand
CATCGGGGCCCGCCGAGGCCCCGCCGCCGCCCATGCCGGTGGCGGGCCCGGCCGAGGCCGCGCCGTTCCAACAGGCTGCGCCGCTTCAACCGGCCGCCGCACCGCCGCAGCAGGATTATCCGATTCCGCCCAACGTTCAGGCGGCGCCCATCCCCGTGGCCGGCGGTGGATATTGCTTCGGCGGTCCGCACCCGGCGCCCGGCGGCGGCTGGGAGGCGAGCGAATCGCCGCACGTTCACAACTACCCGCCGTTCGATCTGCGCCTGTTCTCGTACCAGAACGGTTGCTACTACTTCATCGGCGACCCGCACGACTTTGGGTATACCGGCCAAGTTTATAGCTACTACGGCGCCCACCCGATCGCGGACATCTATGGAGGCGGTTGGTGCTTCATGGTCGGGCCGCACTCCCACTGGTGGCGGCCATGGTCGCCGAACTTCACGGTGGTGGGACCCTGGTACTACTGGAACGGTCCCTACGATCCGTTCTTTTGGGCGTACTGGCCGTTCTATTCGTTCTATTACCGGAGCTACTACCCGCGGTTCTACGCGGGCGGTCGCTACTCCGCGGGCGGCTTTCGCGCGGCGCCGCCGATTTCGCGGGTGCCGGCTTCGGCGGGCGCCGGGTGGCGCGGCGGCGCAGCGGCTGGCGCCTGGCGCGGAGCGGGCCCGGCCGGTGGTTGGCGGGGCGCGCCCGCAGCGGGCGGCGGTTGGCATGGCGCGGCGCCCGCCTACCAGGGCGGCTGGCGCGGCGGCGCAATGCCGTCGTATGCGGCCCCGCGCGGGGGAGGCAGCTTTCGCGGTGGCGGCGGCTTCCGCGGTGGCGGCGGCTTCCACGGCGGCGGCGGCTTCCACATCCACGGCCGCTGACCGCGCCGAGCGGCGCGACGGACGAGCCGACCGTGGCGACCGTCACGCCTGCCGACGGGCCCCGACCGCGCGAGCCCGGCGTGCGCCCTCAGTTGTTGCCGTTCGGGAAAAAGCTGTCGTCGTACGAGAACTCCGGATAGCGATCGAACGTGATCGCCAAGAAGAGATTGATCGCGAACGCGACCACGACCAGGGCGCGAAATCGTTTGGTGAGCGGCCGGTTGCCGATGGCCAGCAGGACCATGAAGTAGATCATGAAGTCGAGGCTGAACCGGTAGCCGCACTGGATGTACCCCGAGTTTTGATAGAGCAGCGGGGGCAGCGCCGCGACCGCGAGGGTGATCCAGAGCGGCTTGGTCAGCGGGCTCGGCTCCTGCGGCATCACTGTGTAAGCCAGATTCGGGGAGGTCACCAGCACGCTCAGCCCGTGTTGGCTGATCTTGACGTAGGGGTAGCGGGTCAGGATCCGCGGCAGCAGCACGAGCGCAGCCGCCAGGTTGCGCGACAGAAAATGGTAGTTGAACAGGCCGAAGCGAAAGATCCGCTCCTGCCACTGCACCGCCAAGAACCGGTGGCCGAACTCGAACGGATTCCGAAAGCGGGCGAAGTTGTAGACCGCCAGCACTGAGCCGCCGACGGCGATGGGGATCCCGAAGCGCGCCAGCGACCGCACGAGCCGGCGCCGCGCCGTCGGATCGCGGAGCGCACCTGAGCCACCTACGGCGCGCACGGCCTCGAAAAGGAACAGCGGGACGATCGCCCACGGTGGCCGCGTCGCGACGCCCAATATCACGAACAGCCCGGCCAGGAACGGCCACTCGGCGTCGATCGAGGCCCAGACGTATCCGATCGAGAGCGTGACCGCGACGATCTCGGCGGTGAACCAGACCTGGCCGATCACGGAACAGAAGTAGTAGACCGACCCGACGCCGAACATCGCCGTGAGCCACAGATCGTCCGCGTCGCTGCGGCGGGAGTAACCGCGGGCCCGAAGGTGCCGAAGCAGCAAGAACAGCAGCATCGGGTTGAGGCCCGCCCACAGGCACGTGAAGAGGACGTCGTTGAAACGCAGCCCCCAGATGGCGACGAAGGGAACCATCGGGATGGCCGGGAACGGCGGGAACGAGACCAGCCGCAACGCCGTGCGGGACACGATGTCGCCGGCCGGGATCGTCTCGGGCGTACCGCGCAGCGGGTAGAAGCGGTCGGTGGCACCGCCGGTGCGGCTGCCGTAGATACCGCGCACCTCACGCCCGTCCTTCAGCTTGAAAACGTCGATCTTGGCCCAGTCGTTCTCGTTCGGCGGCGGTCCGGCCAGCGTCAGGCGCCCGTGCAACCATCCGTCCGCCAGGTAGACGTAGTGGTTGTACTGCGAGTGCATCCGCAGCCGGGATCCAGAAGCTCCCAGGTAAGCCCCGGTGAATGCCAGGTAGACCAGCAGCGCCCCCCACCAGCCCCTCAGCAGACGCGCGAGCATCGCCGCGCTCCGCGACGGGACGGCGGGGCGATCGTTCGAAGGCTCGGCGGCGGGCGACGGATCCGGATCACCGACGGTGGCGGGGCTCTCCGACATCAGCGCGTCCCGGGGCGGCGGTAGAGGGTCACCATCGGCACCCCTTCCCGGTCGCGCACATAGGCCGGCTGGGTGGTTCCGTAGATCTCCCAGAACCACCCTTCGTACTTGGCCCAGTGCTTTTCGTAAAACAGGATGCCCAGCTCCGATCGCTTGATGCCGTCCTCGCCGAAGCCGGTGTCACCCACCCCCATCGAGAGACGACCCTCCCGTTTGTACATCGAGATCGCGTCGGACAGCACGTCGTGCCAGAAGAGCGCCCGGTTCTCCGGAACCCGTCGGTCGAGGTCGGGCAACATCGGCAGCACCGAGTACCCCCAGAACTGCCGGTTCATCCCCAGCGAAGCGCCGCCCGCAAAGCCGCCCGCCAGAAGGTTGTAGTGCCCGAGCCCGTCGGGGTGAGAGCGCCGAGTCTCAATCACCGCCGGCAGGCAGACCACCACCGCCAGCGCCACGGGCGCCGCGCGGCGTAGACCCGCACGCGCGTCGGGCAGCGCCTGCGCCAGGCCGCGGGCGATCGACGCCAGCCCGATGCCGGAGAGCAGCGCCAGGTAGGGCATGGCGGTCAGGAAGTGTTTGACGCCTCCGAAGATCGGCGTCGACGGGATGGCCAGTACGCACAGTGGGCCCAGGGTCTGGAACAGAATGAAGGCGCCCGGGGCGCGGTCGACGTCGGCGCCCGGACGCAGCCAGCTCACCCGCGTTGCCGTTGGCGCCTCGGGCTCGGACTCCGGGAACAGCGCCTGTTTACGCCGCCGGCGCGCCAGCGCGGCCGCACCGAACGCCGCCAAGGCCAGCGTCGTGACGGGGACCGTCAAGCCCGTCTCGACGAAGGGCGCCGTCGCCCGCAACAGCTTCATCTTGGTGGTCGTCGGCGGTTGGTTCCAGTTCCAGCCCAGGTACTCGAAGTTGTAGTGCTCGTGGTCGAGGTGGCGCAGGACGTAGGCGCGGGTCCTCGCGATGGGCGCATTCCACAGCCAGGGCCAGTGCAGAAGGAAGATGATCGGTCCGAGCACCAGCATCGACAGAAACGCCAGCGGCACGCGCGGCAATCGCCGCGCCCGCCAATCGCCCCGCCGCATCCACAGGTAGTGGGCCACCAGGAAGAACGGCATCAGCCAGGCGTTATGCTTGATCCCCAGCGCAATGCCGAAGAGCACGCCGGTCGCGATGCCCCAGCGCGGATTGCGCAACGACTTCCAGTAGGCGAACCCGACCGCGAAGGCCATGGTCGCGATCGGCGCGTCGAAGCAGGCGATCTGGGCATGGAAGAAGTAGTGCGGCTGCGCCAGCGTGAGGATCGCCGCCGCGGCGGCCGCAGGCCTCGGCAGCCAAGCGCGCGCGAAACGAAAAACCATTCCGACCAGCAGCCCCGCGAACAAGATGGCGGGAAAACGAAACGCCGTCGAATCGCGCGAGAACAGCGGCAAGGTCCGGTGACGACCGCGGATCGGGAGCGGGTGCAGGCCGCGCGCCGGCCCCATGCAGGTGCAGGTGTGAAACGCCCGCCAAGACAGTCCGTAGAGCGTCTTCATGATCACCGGGTGATCGGGCGCGTTGTCGCTCCAGTAGTGGTCGATGTCCGAGGCAGTGAACGACTGGCGGAGCTTGCCGTGCGCCAGGTTGGTGCCGAGCTCCTCGAACCAACCCCAGTAGCGCTCGCCGGCGCGCATGTACTGACTCTCGTCGCGCCCGAAGCCCTGGCGCCCTTCGACCCCCAGCAGCCAGACCACCGCCGCCAGCGCCAGCGCGAAGGTCAGCAGGCGGTCGAGGCCGCGTGGGCCGAGGCGCCTCATCCGCGCGCCTCCGCCGCGAACGCGAAGTGCCGCGCATAGGGCGCGGGCGAGGTGATCTCGAAGCGGACCGGCACCGTCTGGCCAGCGCGCGCGGCGGTGTCGATCCGGGTCCGTGTCCAGCCGCTGTCGTCGTCGGTGGTGGGCAGCGTCTGGGCCTGCCCGCCGACGATCACCCGCATCTCGACGGTTCCACGGGCGGCCTTGCGCATCCAGACGTCGTGCAATCCGGTGGCGACCACCAGGGTCTGACCGAGCCGAACGGCCGGATATTCGATCACCACCGTCGAATTCCCGACCGGTTGTGCCAGCAGCGCCTCGCGCAGGCGGGTGTCGACCTCGACGATCTGGCGGCGGACGTAGTTGTAGTTGAAGCCCGGGCACTGGATCCGATCGCCGACGGTCGCGCAAGCGACGGTGCCGCCCACGCCGATCCGACTGACGCGCGCATCGGACCAGTGGGCCACGAAGTCGTAGTCGACCCGCTCAGCCGGACGCTCGACGCGCCGGACCGTCAAACGGCCGAACCGCCGCTCGAACGCGACGGCGCCCGCCGCCGCCTCGGGCGCGTGCGCGCCGCGCTGGCCCACCTCCCAGACCCGCCCGAAGCGGGCGTCGTCGAGGCGCCCGGCCACCTCGGCCGGAATCAGATCTCCGAGGTGCACCCGCAGGATCGGATCGGCCCAGGCCGGCGCGGCGACAATCAGATCGCCGGCGCGAAAATCGGCGCGCACCGCCAGCGCGGCCGCCGCCCAATCGGCGTCGGTGGGGGCGAGCGAAGGCGCGATGAGCGCGACGGCCGTCTCGTAGAGCGCGAGCAACACCACCGCGCCCGCGATCCAAACCGGGCGCATGGCGCCCGACAAAAAGCGCGATCTCATCGCGGTGGGTGCGGGTCCGAGCGGGGCCCCCGCGACCTGAGCGTTGTCCACGGCGCGGGAAAGACTACCAGCCGGCCAGCCGCGCCGCACGACCAGATCGCGCTCAGGGCCGCACCGTGAAGCTGAGCGTCCGCAGCCGGTCTTTCCCGTCCGAGAGCGCGGCCGGCGCGACCGGCAAGCGTTCGCCGCCGCGAAACGCGCCGACGTACAAGGTGTAGACGCCCGGCGGCGTCCCCACGGGAATGGCGATCCGCTGGCGGTCCCGAATCCGCTGGCCGGGTCGCCAGCGCTCGAGCGGCATCAGCCCCTCGACGGGGACGTGATCGAGGTTGCGCGTGCCGGCTGGGCCGTCCAGGTGGAAGAACAGCCGCCAGCCGGGCGCGGGGCGGCGCTCGACCTCGAAGTAGCAGATCACCTCGACCGACTCGCCCGCGCGCACCTCCGTCGCCGCCTGGTCCGCGCCACGCACCACAATGGCGTCTCCGAGCCGTCCAGCCAACGTGCGCGACGGCGCGGGCGCCACCCCGCCCGGCGGCGTCACCCCATCGGCCAGCTTGGCGGCCGCGCCCGCCGGTAGCGCCAGCCCCGCCACCAGCCGCTTGAGATCGCGCGACAGCCCCGCGCACTGCGGGTCGGCGGCCAGATCCCAGACGTCGTGCGTCTCGGCAGGATCGCGCGAGCGGTCGTAGCACTCGGTGGTGTCGCTGGGGGTCTCGTTCCAGATCAGGTGGCGGGTGGCGGTCACGAAGGCGCGCTTCTTTCCACGTTCGGAGGTGACCTCCTGGAAAACGGACCGCGTCTCGGTGTCCGCTGCCGGCGGCCCCGTCAGATCGGGGAGCAACGACCGACCGATGAAAGTCGGCTCCGCGCGGCCGCGCGCCAGGTTCACCAGCGTGGGCGCGATGTCGATGTGTCCGACGGGCACGCGGATCCGCCGGGCCGGCAGCCCCGGCACCCGCACGATGAAGGGGACCTTGGTCTGCGCGGTGTAGAGGTCGAAGCCGTGCTCGGTTACGCCATGCTCGCCGAAGCCCTCTCCGTGATCACCGGTGAGCACGATGGCGGTCCGATCCCACAGCCCCACCTCCCGCAGGTGTGCCAGCAGGCGCCCGAAGTGTAAGTCGGTGAAGCGGATCTCGCCGTCGTAGAGATCGACCCGGGCCGTCCCGAACGAAGGCAGCTCCGGGTGCGCCTCGTACGACAGGTGCGGATCGTAATAATGCAGCCAGAGGAAGAACTTGCGGTCGCGGTGCGCGTCGACGAAAGCGATGGCATCGTCGGTCATCTCGCGCGACGACGATCCGCGCGACTCCATGGGGCCATTGACCGGCACATGGAGCACCGAACGATCGGAGCGATAGAGATCCATGCCGCGTTCGAAGCCACGGTGGTCGCCGATGGCAAAGTAATTGAAACTGAACATCCCGGCCGTGAAGTATCCGTCGTCGTGCAGCGCCATCGCGGTGGTCCGCATGTTGGGACCGAGGCGAGGCCACCAGATCGATTCGTCCCAAGTGATGGCCGACGGCCAGCGACCGGTGGCGATGGCCGGCATCGAATACCGGGTCGACGGCGCGTGGGCCCATCCATTGTCGAAGAGCGCCCCCTCGGCCGCCAGCGCGTCGATGGCGGGAGAGGTCGGGCGGCCGTAGCCGTAACAGCCGAGGTGATCGGCGCGCAAGGTGTCGATGGTCACCAGGATCAGATTGAGATCGGGCGGCACCGAGGCCGGCAGCGCGGACATCGTGGCCGGCGGTGGCAGCGCCTCGGTGGCGTCCTGACCGTCGCAGTCGGCATCGATGCCGTCGCCGGGCAGATCGAGCGCGCCGGGGTGGATCTCGGGATCGCTGTCGTCGCAATCGCCGCCGCCGAGCGCCCGGGCGTATCCGTCGCCGTCGAAGTCGAGCAGCTTGCGGCCCGCCTCGAGGACTGGGCCCACCAGCGCGGCCCGCGCGCTGCCGGCCTTACGCGCGGGCTCCGACTCGGCGCTGCGCAGGAGCGCGACCGCCGCGATCACACCCAGGAGCAGTGCGATGCCCGCAGTCGCGCCGCGTGCGCGCGGGAGGCGCCACCGCAGCGCGAAGGCGAGGCCGAGCGCCAGCGCGGCGATCACCAACCCCACCACGATCTCGTTCCAAGGCGCGAAGCGCAGATTGTCGGTCCAGGCCATCCCCACGGAGATAGCCGCCGCGCCGCCGTACGCGCCGACCGCCCAAAGCCCGGCCTGGCGCCAGCCGATCGCCAGCCGACGCCAGCCGGCCAGGCGGTCGAGCGCCCAGGGCAACGCCAGCCCCGCCAGGGCCGCCCAGGCGCTCCGCTCGACCAGCGCCGGACCCCGCAGCGGCGCCCGCGTTCGCGCCAGCGCCACGAAGATCACTGCGCCGGCCAGCCCCAACAGCGGCGGGCCCAGCAAGGCGAGGGCCGGCGCCGGAGCGCGCGGAGCGGTCGACGTCCCCCGCCCCATCCCGGCCAGACGCGCCAGCGCAGGCGCCAGCACCGCGCCCAGCGTCCCGACCGTCGCTGCGGCCAGCGCCGTCAAGCCGGCGGCCAGGAAGCGATTGTGCCGCAGCGCGGTGGCCGATACCGTGGCCGCTGCGGCCGCCCCCGCCCCCGCGCTGGCCAGGACGAACGCAGCGGCGCGCGCCGCCAGCGGCGGCCGGCGCCGGCGACCCCAAACCGCCAGCCGGGCCAGGATCTCGAACGCGGCGCCGGTGCTGAGGCCGACCAAGACATCGACCGCGCCAGCCAGCACGCCGGTGGCGAGAGCCGCGCGAACGCCCGATCCAAATAGGCACGCCGCCCGGATCCCGTCGACGAAGCCGACCAGCGCCCCGGCCAGCCCGCCCGCCAGCGCCCCGGTCCCGATCCTCATTCGCATGAGCGCCCGTGGGGATCTAAACAACCTTCGGAGGGTCCTGTTCGCGCGAGCGACGACGGGCTTCGCCCGGAGGCGCTCGCCCGCCAGGAATCAAAAGGACCCTCCCAGGGTCCTTTACTCAATCGACGCTCCCCGTCGTCCATTTCGGCGGGGACGCTATCATTTTAGCAGGACACCGGTCGGTGATCGGCACCCGGCGGCGGTCCTACTTCTTGATGGCGTCGCCGGGCAACTTGGCATGCCCGGCGCCTGGCATCGGCTGCGCCTCCGCCGGTTGAGCGACCAGCGTCGAGCTCGCCCGCCTGAGCACGACCACTGTCTGTAGCGACTGCACATCGTTGGATTCACGCGCGAACACCTGGATCAGGTTGCTGCCGGCGCCGACCGGGATCTCTGCGTCGAAGTCCATCTTGGTCCGATCGCCGACCAGCCGGTTCGGCTGATAAAAGGCCTTTTTCACCGGGATCTTGGCGTTGCGGTTCCAGACCCGCATGTAGACGTCGCGCACCACCCGCTCGTCGCTGGCGTGCCCCTTGATGTGAACCATATCGCCGCCCGCGATGGTCGGTGCCGTGACGGTCAGCACCGGGGGCGTGACCTCCCACTCGGGCTTGAAGCCCCCGTGGACCGCGCCGCCGGCCTTTAGGTCGGCGCTGGCGACGAAAGCCGAGCGCGTGCCGTCGACGTCGATGCGGGTGTAGGCCCCCAGGCGTCCGGTGGTCTTGAAGGTGGTCCCCTTGGCGGCGCGCCCGACCAGCAAGGCGCCGTCTGCGGCCGTCTCGCGGAGTGGGGCTTCGTCGCGGGTCACCGTGGCGGTTCCCGACAGCGTCTCCGGCGTCGGGCCGGCCGGCGCGATCTTGACCTTGATCTTGTCGGTCACCGACTCGCCGAGGGTGGTGTCCCCCACCCCGAGCTCGAGTTGCAGATCGTCGCCCTTGTAGTCTGGCCGCACCTCGTAGATGAAAGAGAAGCTCTTGGTGTCGCCGGGCCCGAGATCCTTGGTCTCGAAGCGCCCCGCGCTGATCAGGATCCCCTCCTGCCCGGTGCCGTTGCGCAGCACCGCCTCGGTGTGCAGCGCACGCCCCTGACCGATGTTCTTGACGGTGACCAACATGCGGACCTGCTCGCCGCGCTGGACCTGACCGTCGCGGTTGGCCCCCTTCTGATCGTCGATGGTCTGATAGCTGTACGCGAACAGGGGGCGTGGCTTCCCCTCGATGTTCACCAGCAGATCGGCCGCGCCCGCCTTGGCGATCCCCCGTTGCGTGTAGAGGGTGGCCTTGATCTCGTCGGTGCGCGTGAACGACGAGGTCGGCACCTTGACCGAGATCTCGTAGCTCTTCGATTCGCCCGGCCCGAGGTGCCCGAACACCATCTCGTTCTCGTCGAACAGCGGGTTGTCGCTGTCGAGCACCGCGCGAACCCGATAGGCGGGCGTCTTACCGACGTTCTTCACCGTCCCCTTGAGCTTGGCCTCGGTGCCGGCCGCGATCTTGACGTCGCCGAGCGACTGCAACGAAACCTGCAGATCGGGCGCCGCGCCGCCGGTCACCGGGCCGGCGGTCCAATCGACGCCCAGCTTCCCGAGCGCCAGCGACACCTTCTTGTCCTCGGCCGCGCGGACCTTGTCGAGGAAGCCCTTGGACTGCTGCACGGACTCGACCCGGCGGCTGCTCTTGGCCTGGGCCAGGAAGTCGCGCGCGAAGTCGATCAGGAAGTCGGTCTTGTTGTCCTGATCGTCGGCATCAGATTGATCGTCGGCGTCATCGTCCATCCCGTCGTCGTCGTCGTCGTGGCCCTTGGCCTTGTCGGCCGGCTTGGGTTCGAAGAGATAGTCGACGGTCTCCTCGGGCTTCTCGCCGTGCCGCGCGCTCGGGTGCTCGAGGTGCCACTCGTAGTCCGCCTCGCGCCGCTTGTGCGCCGAGGGCTGCAGGCGAATCCACGAGCGGTCGCCGTCCTTCTGGACCAGCAGCGCGTCGGTCTCGATGTCGGGGACCACGCCGACACCTTGAATCGAAATGTCGCCCGGCGTGAGGTACTGCGCGGTGGTCAGCTTGAGGCCCAGCTTGTCGTCCTCGGCATGGTCGCCGAACGAGACCGGCGACTGGATGTCGAACAGCACCTGCACCGACCCCTTACCGAAGGTCTCCTCGCCGATCACCACGCCGCGATCGAGGTTCTTCATGGCGCCGGCCACGATCTCCGAGGCGCTGGCCGAGTTCTGGTTCACGAGCACCGCCAGCGGACAGGTCGGCTCATGGCCACTATCGGTGGCGATCTCGTCCTTGCGCTGCGCGCCGCCCACGCCGACCATGGAGACCAGCGTCCCCGACTTGATGAAGGCGTCCGACACCTTCTGCGCCTGCTCGTAGAGCCCGCCGGGATTTCCCCGCAAGTCCATGATGATCCCCTTGACCTTCTCGCGTTCGAAGAGCGCCAGCGCGTCGGCCAGATCGCCGGCGCTGTTGGCCGAGAAGTGCTGCATGTGGAAGTAGCCGACCTTGGCCACCGGCTGCCCCGGACCGGCGGGCACCTCCAGCACGCGGGCCGGCGGGTCGATCGAGGGGGGGCGGATGAAGGCGCGCGTGATGACGAACTTCTTCACGCCCGCCACGTTGTCGCGCTCGACGTAGACGTCGACCGAGGTGTCGACGTCGCCGCGCAGCCGATCGACCGCCTCGGTGAGCGTCATGTTCATGGTCGATTCGTTGTTGATCCGGACGATGTGATCCTTGGGCTTCATGCCGACCCGCATGGCGGGCGTGTCGGGCATCGGCCGCTTGACCGTGATGCGGTTCTTCTTGTCCATCTCAATCACGATCCCGAGGCCGCCGAACTTGCCCTGGGTCTGCGTGCGCATGTCCTTGTAGGTCTCGACGTCCAGCAACACCGAGTGCGGGTCGAGCGTGTAGAGCATGCCGTTGGTGGCGGCCATCTCGATCTCGACCAGACGGCGCGCCTCTTCCTTCTCGGGGACCGGCTGCAGGTTCGGTTGCACGAAGCGGAAGATCTCCTGCAGCGTGCTGCGCAGGCTCCAGGGGGCGTCGACCCGCTCGATCGAGAAGGTGCGCTGTTGTCCGTTGACCTTGACGGTCACCTGTTTGGGATCGTGCTCTGGCCAGCGATCGATCAGGATCTCGGGAACGTCGCGCTGCACGAAATCGAGCGCACCAACCAACATGCGCTTCGGATCGATCCGGTTCTTGTCGAAGTAGTTTTCACGAATATAGAACAGCGTCTTCGAAAAGATTGGTAGCTGCGACAGGTCATACTTGCCGACCGCCCCCCGCGTCGCCGCACGGAGCTGGCCGTCCGCGCTCACCCGGATGCCGTCGCCGCCGTGGCGAATGGTCAGGATGAGCGCCGCGCTGCAGGCGGCCGAGAACGCGAGGACCTTGCTGAACCGCCGCATGCGCGACTCCGGGGGCAATGGGGGAGGTGAAGACGAAGGATCGGGAGATGGACCGTCGATGAGATCCATGAATGTGACAGCCATGATAGCGAGCTGTCCGGCGCGCTGCACGCAGAGATCGCGTTATAATTGGTCGGGCCATGATGGGGCGAAAGCAGGCCGCGACCAGCGCGCCCCCGATCTCGACCCTGGATCTCGACGGATACGCGCGTAATCCGGGCGGCCCGGTCGATTCGATCCATGCCACCGATCTGGCCGCGGCCGGGTGGAGGCGGAGCGCGATGGGCGCGCGCGACGTGGCCGAGGCAGGGCCGGACCGCGCCGAAGATGTGGCCGCCGGGCGCTCGAGCCTGAGCGCCTACCTGCGCGAGCTGCGCCGCCACCCGCTGCTGACGCGCGAAGAAGAGCACGCACTGGCCGTTCGCTACGGCGCCACCGGCGACCGCGCGACCGCGCAGCGGCTGGTCACGGCAAACCTCCGCCTGGTGGTCAAGATCGCGCAGGACTACCGGCGGGTGCACCGGAATCTGATCGATCTCATTCAGGAGGGGAACCTCGGTCTCATGCAGGCGGTGGAGAAGTACGACCCTTACCGCGGCGTGAAGCTGTCGTCGTACGCGGCTTGGTGGATTCGCGCCTACATCCTCAAGTACATCCTGGCCAACTGGCGGATGGTGAAGCTCGGAACGACCCAGCCGCAACGCAAGCTGTTCTTCAACCTGCACCGAGAGCGCGAGCGCCTCAATCGCCAAGGGTTCGAGGTCGACGCCGAGCATCTCGCCGCCGCTCTCGACGTGAGCGCCAAGGAGGTCGTCGACATGGAGCGGCGGCTGTCCTTCTCGGAGACCTCGCTCGACGCGCCCGCGCCCGGCGACGGCCAGCGCACCCAAGCCGATCTGGTGGCAGCCGGTCCGAGCGCGCAACCCGATCGGCAGGTCGAGGACGGCGAGTTCCAGGAGGTCCTGCGGCACAAGCTCGACCGCTTCGGCGCGCGGCTCACCAGCCGGGAGTCGGATCTGTTCCACAAGCGCCTGTTGTCCGAACGGCCGGAGACCCTCGAACGCATCGGCGGCTATCATGGCATCAGCCGCGAGCGTGCTCGGCAAATCGAGGAGCGCCTCAAGGTGAAGTTGCGCCGCTACCTGGAAGCCGAGCTTGGCGAAGCCATCCGCGCCACCATCGAACAAACGGCCGTGCGGGATCGCCGCCGGTGAAATCGCCCGGCCGGCTGACCGTGGTGGCCACCCCACTCGGTGACGCGCGCGATCTGTCGCCGCGCGCGGCCGCGACGTTGCGCGATGCCGCGCTGATCGTGGCGGAAGACACGCGCAGCGCGCGGCGCCTGCTGACCGAGATCGGCGCCGCCGCCGGGCCCACCATCGTCTCCTGCTTCGACGCCAACGAGGCGGCGCGGGCGGCCGAGGTGGCCGCCCGCCTGACGGAGGGCGGCGACGTGGTGCTGGTCTCGGAGGCGGGGACGCCGCTGGTCTCCGATCCCGGCTACCGAATCGTCGCGGCCGCGATCGCCGCCGGGGCGCGGGTGGTGCCGGTCCCGGGCCCGTCGGCGGTGCTGGCGGCGCTGGTCGGCGCTGGCCTACCCACCGATCGATTCCTGTTCCTGGGCTTTCCGCCGCGCAAATCGGGCGCACGGCGGCGACTGTTCGCCACCGTCCAGGCGCTCCCCTACACGCTGGTCTTCTACGAATCCCCGCTGCGCACGGGCGCCACCCTGGTCGATCTGGCGGCGGTTTTGGGCGGCAGCCGCCGCGCCTGCGTCGCCCGCGAGCTGACCAAGCCCCACGAAGAGTTCGTGCGCGACAGCCTGGGCGCGCTGGCGGCCCGCTATGCCGAGGATCGCCCGCTCGGCGAAGTAACCCTGGTCGTCGCTGGCGCCGAAGGCGACGCCACGCTCGATCTCGACGACGATGAAATCCGCCGGCGGGCCGCCGAGCTGATCGCGGCCGGCCAGTCGACCGGCGACGCCGCCCGCGAGCTGGCCGCCCTCACCGGCCGCCTGCGCCGCGACATCTACAACCTCATTTCACGCGACTGACGGGCCACGCCTAGAACATCAACGAGCCTTCGATGAGAAGGCTCCAGATCTCGCTCTGCTCGACGTAGAAGCGGCGACCCGGCGAATCGATCGACTCGCGGTAGACCGGGTTGGCCTCGGCCTTGTCCAGCGAGTTGACCACGCCGTCGTGGTTGGTATCGACGCCCGCATTGGCGTTGGTGATGAAATGGGGCGCGTCGACGGTCAGACCGAAGAGGCCGCGGAAGCGAATGTAGCGGCCCACCTGGATGTTGAGCCCGAGATCGCCGCCGAAGGATCCGTAGGCGTCGATGTTGGTGACCCCGGGATAAGGCGCGGCCGCCGGGTTGCCCTGCGCGTCGGTGCCCACGTCGAGGTCGGGCCGGCAAGCCGTGCCGGTCCCGGTGACCGTGCAGTTGGGAGATCCCGACAGCGGCTCCCATAGCTCACTGTAACCCCGCCCGGCGAAGTGCTCCTCGAGGTGCCCGCGCGCCTCGATGGTGACGCGCTGGTCACCCCGCGGGTTCTCCCAGGCGATCTCCTCGACGCCGATCGTCACCGCCGCCTGCTGTTGCGGGTTGACCGAGGTCTGGGTGGCCGGACTGTAGTTCTGGAAGATGCTGCCGTTGGTCCGGATCGGCAGCATGTAGCTGGCGCCGAAGTACGGATCGAAGTGGCGGAAGCGCTTGGAGACCCAGGTCGACCAGATGAGCTGGTGGTAGCCCAGGCCGGTGGCCTGGTTGCCGCCCGGGTTGGCTGGGTCGAAGCGCATGTCCTTGAACACGTCGAGGTTGGCGTCGAAACCCAGCGTCCAGGTCGGCTTGGTGTCGTCGCGCCGCTGGTTGAACACCGCCCAGGTGACACCCAGGCCGAGGTCCTGAAAGCCACTGCGGGTGGGGCTCTTGAAGACCTGCGAGCCCGAAGCGCTGGGGGACTGCAGGAAGGCGGCGTTGTCGGCGCTAACCCCCGAATCGAGGGTGACCGTGTTCGAGTCGGCCAACACGAGCGGCGCCTGCACGTGCAAACCGACGTCCCACAGCACGCCGAAGTCGAGCCGCAGGTTGAGGAGATCCCGGGTCTGCGCGTACTTGAAGTCCGGCAGCACGCCGATCTCGCCCGAGGTCGCCGCCGATTCGGACTCCCGCTTGATGAGGGCGCTCTTCGCCTCGTGCAGCCAAGAGGCGGTGAGGTTCACATCGAACCCGTTCTCGTCGTCGAAGGCGGAGACCACCCGGGTCACCTCGGCGGCCTGCGCCGCGGCTGTAAAGAGGGTCAGCCCGGCGAGGATCGCCCCCGCCGTCTTCCTGAAAGTCACGGGGCTCAAGGACGTGGGCGCGACGATAACACAACGTTCATTTTTCGCGCAGACCCAGCTCCTTCATCTTGGTCTGGAGGCTCTTCCGGGAGATCTTCAGCTTCCGCGCCGCCTGGGTCACGTTCCCCCCCGTGGCGTCCAGCGCGCGCTGAATGAGCTCGCGCTCGACCCGCTCGGTCTCGGCGCGGACCGCCTCCTTGAGCGAACCGCCGGCCGGACGCGGCTCGCCCTCCACGGTGGCGGCCGACGCCGGCGCCGCCCCCACGATCTCGGGCGGCAGGTCCGACACCCGAATCTCGGGATCCTCGCAGAACAGGATGGTCCGCTCCATCAGGTTCTCGAGCTCGCGGATGTTGCCGGGCCAGTTGTATCCCACCAGCTCCGCGACCGCCTCGGGCGAGATCGAGACGATCTGCTTCTTCAAGCGTTCGTTGAACTTCGCGATGAAATGTTCCGCCAGCAATGGGATATCTTCGCGTCGTTCACGCAGAGGCGGGATCTGAATCGGCACCACGTTGAGTCGATAAAAAAGATCCTCGCGGAAGTTCCCGGCCGCGATCTCCTCGAGCAGATCGCGGTTGGTGGCGGTGACCAAGCGGACGTCGACCTTGATGGTCTTGATGCCGCCCACCCGCTCGAACTCCGACTCTTGCAGGACCCGCAGCAGCTTGACCTGCATCTCGACCGGGATCTCTCCGATCTCGTCCAGGAACAGGGTCCCGCCGTGGGCCAGCTCGAAACGCCCGGGCTTGGCGCCGACCGCCCCCGTGAAGGCCCCCTTGTCGTAGCCGAACAGCTCCGACTCCATCAGCGTCTTGGGGATGGCGGCGCAGTTGATCTTGATGAAGGGGCCCGCGTGGCGGTTCGAGTTCTCGTGCAGCGCCCGCGCGATCAGCTCCTTGCCGGTCCCCGACTCGCCGCTGATGAGCACCGTCGAGGGGGTGTTGGCGACCTTCTCGACCACCCCGTAGATCTGCCGAATGGCGGGCGACTGGCCGACCAGGCGAAAGCGGCCGCGCTCGGAGGGCTCCTCGGGCCGCGCGTCCTTGCGCGAGAGCGCATAGGTGCTGATGGCCTTGGCGACCACCTGTCGGATCTGCTCCTGCTCGAAGGGCTTCTCGAGGTAGTCGAAGGCCCCCAGCTTGACCGCCTCGACCGCGTTCTCGACCGAGCCGTGCGCCGTGATCATGACGACCGGCACATCCGGGTAGTCGACCGACAGCCGCTTGAGCAGCCCCATGCCGTCCAGGCCCGGCATCTTGAGATCGGTGATCACGGTATGGATGTTGGCGCTCATCCCCCCCAGCGCCTCGGTGCCGTTGGCGGCGGTGACGACGTCGTAACCCTCGCGCCGCAGGATGGCCTCCAGGACGCGACGCATGTTCAGCTCGTCGTCGGCCACGAGGACCCGTTTGATGTCGCTGGCGGCTGCAGTCACGCCGGGAGCTTACTCGACTCCTAAGAAAAGGACCCTCAAAGGGTCCTTCGGATCCCCGCGGGCGGGCGCCGCCGGACGAAGCCCGTCGGCGCTCACCCAACTATCGGGGAGCGCGTTGGCCGCCCGTCATTGCCGCGACGGCGGCCGGCTGCGGCGGATCGTATCATTCGCGGCTGCCGGGAAGGCGCCAGACGCCAGCGCCGCCGGCGGCTCGGTCGGCGGGGGCCGGCGCGGCGGCGGTGGGAGC
>DASRLC010000402.1:0-7933 GCA_035648655.1 Polyangia bacterium | reverse complement strand
GCCCGGTCCGCCGTCGCCGTTCGGTCCGGCCGATCTCGTCCGCGCGGCGCGCCTCGGACCAGCGTCCGGCCGCCGCCCGCGCTTCCGGTATCCAGACGTCGGCATCGGTCGCGCCGGCCGACGCCAGCGCGAGGGCCCGCTCGGTCCGGGCCAGCGCCCCGATTGGATCGCCCGCGTCGGCCGCCAGGCGGGCCAGCGCCCAGGACGCCGCCGGGACGTCCCGCTCGGCGGCCCGTTCGAGGGGGCTCCGAGCGGCGCGGCGCAGCTCGCCGTCGTCGAGCCGCGCATCGAGGCGCGCCAACCGCGACAGCGCGGCGCCGTCGTCGGCGGTGCTGGCCAGCTCGTAGCAGATCCGGGCGGCGTCGCGCTGATCGGCATACTCGTGCACCAGCCCAATCGCGAGCAGACGATCGGCGGGCAGATCACGGGTGCAGGTCCCGCCGAGCGCGCGCAACGCCGCGTCCGGTCGATCCTCGAGCAAGCGGATGCGCGCCAGCAGCTCGGGAGACGGCCGCCGTTCGCGGGCGTGCGCCGTCGGTCCGTCGACCAGGCCGGAGCGCAGCGCGCGCGCTTCGGTCAGATGTTCCGGGTTGGGCTCGCGCGCCAGGTAGGCGACCAGATCGGCGATCGCGCCGGTGCGATCGCCGGCGGCGGCGCGGGTCACCGCCCGTGCAAAGCGGGCTTCCTGTACGTCGAGGTCGACCGCGCGATCGATCCAAGGTCCGACCAGCGCCTCGCCGGCATCGGTGGCCCCGGGGTTGGCCCTGCCGAGCTTGCGTACGCCCGCGGCCAATGTCCACAGCCCCGGGCCGTCATCGTGCAGCGCCGCGACGGTGGCCGGCGGCACGTCGCCGGTGATGGCGTACAGCGAGACGGCGGCCGCCACGAAGGCGGGCGAATCGGCCAGCGCCTGTTCGAGAAGATCGCGCCCCATCCCGATCGGATCGCCGACGTCGATCCACTCCTCGGCTTCTTGATAGAGCGCGTGGGCCTTGTCGGAGGGCGCGGCCGCGTGCGCGCCGGGATCGGGCGCCGCCAGAGAGGTTCGGCGACGCGCGATCTGCGCCCGCAGCGCCCGCAGATCGATCCAGGCCGGTTCGAGCGCCAGCGCCTGGCGCAGCGCCTCGTCGGCGCGATCGAGATCCAGCGCGCCGCTGTGCGCGGCCAGGAGGCGCCCCAGCGCGCGCCAGGCCGCGGCGTCACCGGGCGCCAGGTTGACCGCGATCTCGAGGTCCCGGATGGCCTCGTCGACGCGGCCCGCCGACTCGAGCGCCTGCGCCCGGGCGACGTCGGCCCGCGCCAGAGCCGGCGCGGGTGCCGGCCAGTCTTCGAGCGCATGCGCGCGATCGTCGAGCGCGATGGTGTCCAAGAGATCGAGCACCCGTTTGCGCTGCGCCCGCGAGATCACCGGCGCGTCCGGGCCCAGCAACGGCTCGAGCCGCGCGCGCGCGGCCGATCCGCGACCGACGGCGCGCTCGAACCCGGCCAGCGCCAGCAGCAAATTGAAACGGCCCTTGCGATCGTCCTTCAGCGTCTCGAGCCCTTTCTCCAAAAACGCGACGACGGCGTCGCGGCGCTCCCAGCGGCCGGGATCGTCGGCCAGCAGCTCGGCCAGGTTCACATAGGCGTAAAAGCGCTTGGGCTCCTTGTCGATCGCGCCGCGCAGCACCGTCTCGGCCTGCGCCCGCTGGCCGACCTTGCCGAGCGCGAACCCCCAATCGGTGGCATAGGCCACGTTGGTCGGATCGTGCTCGGCCGCGCGGGCGAACAGCTCGGCCGCCTCGTCGAAGCGACCGCCCCTGAGGCGGACCATTCCCTGCGCATGCTCCGCGCGTGATTTCGCGCGCGCTCCCGCCGGTTCCGCCGGTTCCGCCGGGGTCGGCGGTGTCGCCCCGGGCGGTAAGACTGGCGCGCCGAGCCGAGTGGGGGGCGGCCGGCTGGGGAGCGGAGACGCCTCCATCGACGCCGGCGCGCCGGCGTCGGCGGCCAGCCAGAGCAGCAACAGGTGTCCGACCCACATCACGAACGCTCCGCCGTGCGCGGTCCGCGTCCCCGCAGGTCGCGCAACCGCAATCCGAGCTGATTGAGGCGCAGGTGTACCTGCCGGGCCAAGCCGCGCGGTCCGAGGAGCTCGCGTGCCATCTCTTCCAGATCGCCCGCGCAGGCGTCGTAAATTGCGCGCAGGTACTGCCGTTCGACGTCGGCGGAGACGCGCGCGAAGCTGCCGGCGGCGCCGATTTCGATCTCCACCCGCCGCGCGCCGGCGCGCACCGGCGGCGCGCCCGCAACGGCGCGTGCCGGCGCGCCGTTCGGACGGGCGCCCGTCCCCGTCACGGCCCCCAGCAGCCGCGCGATCAGGGGATCGGGGACGTCCAGGATGGCGGGGGCGCGGGCCGAAGCCGTGGCCGGCGCGGTTTCGGCGCCCCCTTGGCGGGCCGTGTCCAGATGTTGCGTGAGGCAAAAGACCAGCGCGCTTCCCGCCAGCAGCCGCAGCTCGCGGTGATTTCCGGGCCAGTCGTGCGCGACCAGTCGCGCCAGCGCCTCGCGGCTCACGAACAGCGAGAACGCGTCGCGCCGTGCCGCCTGCGCGCGCGGCCGGCCGAACACCAGCGTGTTGCCCGTTTCGACGAAGTCGTCGGGCGTCGGAAATCGCGCCAGGTAGGCGCGCACCAGCGGTTGCAGCGCCTCGGCGCGCAGCGCTTCGAGAAACGCAAATCGGATCAGATCGGGGAGATCTTCGCGCCGTTCGCGGAGCGGCGGCACGCGCAACCGCGTCGCTGGGTTGAGTCGCATGAAGAGATCCGCGCGAAAGCGCCCGGCCTGCACCAGCGCCTCGACGTCTTCGTGGGTGGCGGCCACCAGCTTGGGCATCGCCGGCCTCGGTCGGGTGTCGCCGAGACGGGTGACCGTCCCGCGCTCGAGCACCAGCAGCAGTTGCCGCTGCAGGTCCAGATCCAGATTGGCGATCTCGTCGAGGAACAGCGTTCCGCCGTGCGCTTGCTCGAACACACCCGCGTGATCCTCGACCGCGCCGGTGTAGGCGCCCCGGCGCGTCCCGAACAGGTGCGCCGCGAGCAACGCGGACGGCATGGTCGACAGATCGGTGACCACCAGCGGTCCCTTGGCGCCCGAGCGCGGGTGGATGACGTGCTCGGCCAGGAAACTCTTGCCGGTCCCCGTCTCACCTTCGAGGAGCAGCGGCAGCGGCGAGCGCGCCAGCACCTCGAGCTGTCGCCGCAGCTCGGCCATGCCCGGCGCCCGCCCCCAGAATATGGGTCCCTCTTGCACGCGATGCGAGAGCGCCAGCGCGCGCGAGATCTCGGCGGCCAGGCTCCGGCTGTCGACCACCTCGTTCTCGCACAGGTAGACCAGCGGATCGGTCGGGCGGTCGGTGCCCAGATCGGATCCGGTGGTCGTCAGCATCACCACCGGCAACGTTGGGTAGGTCGCGCGCAGCCGCTCGAGGATCAGCAGGCCCTGTCGCCGCCGCAGGCTCTCGATGGCGGTCCGCCGCGCCTTGGTCTCGATGGGGAGATCCGACTTGTCTTCCGGGAGCAGCCGCTCTTCGGGCAACGCGAAGTGCAGATCGAGCACCACTAGATCGGGCAGGGCCGGGAGGCGCCCGAGGGCCTCGGCCGCTTCCGCGAAGTCGTGCGCGCAGCGCAGCGGACAGCCGCGGGTGCGTTCCTCGCAAACCTGGCAGGGGATCCGCCGCTCGCAGCGGGTGACGGTGTCGAACTGCGGGAGCTGGCGGTGGACCATCTCCACCGTCTGATCGCGATCGTCGATGACCAACAGGCGCGGCATCTATGTCGAAGGGTCATCCAAGGATCGGGCCAGCTCGGCGAAGGCGGCCTCCAGCGTCAGCACGCCTGCGACGTCGTCGGCTCGGCCGGCCGCGAGCGCGTACGCCAGCACCTTCGCGAACCGGGCCAGCGCGCGGGCGGCCGGCGAATTCGCTCCGCCCGCCGGCGCCTCGGCCACCAGCCCGTCCCACAGCGCCGCCGCGGTCGTGGGTCCCCCTTCGTCGTCGACGAGTTGCGGCACCAGCTCGCCGGGCGCGGGCGCACCGCCGAGATCGCGCCGGTCGCGCGCCGGCCAGAGCAGACGTTTCACAAGATCGTGCTGGAGCCGGGCCAGCCAAGCTGTCGACGTCATCGAAGGTGTATCTATTCTATCGAAATAGATATTTAAAACATAGAAAAGCCGAATTTCGGTGGCGTTGCAGCGGGGTGCGGCCGGGCAATTGCCGGCACAGCGGCTGCAATGAAGGTCCCGCATGACCGGACTCGAATTTCTGATGTCGGCGCGCGCCTTCGCGGGCGAGCGCTTCACCCTCCCCGCGGCGACTCTGGAGCTCGGTCGCCGCATCGTCAACCGCGAGGCCGTCGATGGCGAATCGCCCGAGTCGCTCTTCACCGGCGGCGAGCAAATCTACGCCCACACCGCCATCTCGGGCCACGGCGCCGGCTTCATCGAGCACGTCTGGACCCGCGACGGCGTCGAGGTAGCCCGCCACTACATGCCGGTCGGCGACGACCGCCGCTGGCGGACCTGGTCGCGCCACCGCCTGGAAGCCGGCGACTACACCGTCGAGGCCTTCGCCCCCGACGGCCGCCGACTGGCCTGGAAAAGCTTCACGGCGACCTCGGCGACGAGAAAAGGACCCTGAGAGGGTCCTTTAAATCCCCCGCGACGAGCGCCGCCGGGCGAAGCCCGTCGTCGCTCACGCGAGAAAAGGACCCCGAGAGGTCTTTTAAATACCGCCGGGCGAAGCCCGTCGTCGCTCACGCGCTCTGACCTCTCACCCAAAGGAGACCCCATGGATTCGTTCAAAGATCGCTTCAAAAAGACCGCCTTCAAGATCTACGTGTTCGTTCGCGCCGCTGGCGCGGCGGTCGTGCTCGGTTGCATCGAGGTGTTCGGCAGCCCGCGTGGCCGCCGCTACATCGCCGGCGCCGCGCTGGCCGGCATGCTGCTCTTGTTGATCCTGCGGCCGCCGGTCCAGGTGATCCCGTCCGGTGAGATCGGCGTGCGCATCAATCGATTGAGCGGCGGCATCGCCGTGGTCCTCGAGGGACCGACGCTGATGATTCCGCTGGTGCACGAGCTGCGCCGCTACTCGCTGCGCGATCAGGTCTATCGCCCGCTGGCCAGCGCCAGCGCCACCGATGCGGCGCCGTTTCAGACGGTGGAAGGGCTCTCGGTCGGCGTCGCGGTGACGGTCCGCTACGCGCTCGATCCGGCGCGAATCGGCGAGGTGGCCAAGCGACTACCGCTCAACGTGGGCGCCGATCTGATTGAGCCGGTGGTCGACGGCGTGCTGCACCGATCGCTGGCCAAGCACACGGTGCGTGAAATCTTCAGCGACAAGCGGGTCGAGATCCAGGACGACCTGGAAGCCGAGCTGCGGACGCTGCTGGGCAAGGACGGTGTGGCCGTGCGCTCGCTGTACCTGGGCCACGTCGATCTGCCGGCGCAGTATCGCGCCGGCCTCGAAGGCATGCTCTCCGAGGAGCTGGCCACCGAAAAGATGCGCTACACGCTGCAGCTCGAGGAAAAGAAGGTGAAGGAGTCGGAGCTGGCGGGCGACGCCGCCAAGGTCCAGCGCGAGAAGGCCGCCGAGGCCGCGGCTTCCGAGGAGATCATTGCCGCCAAGGCCCGCGAGGAGGCTATGAAGCACGTGCTGCCGCTCAAGGAGAAGGAGATCGAACAGCGGCGCCTGGAGGCCGAGGCGCGCAAGGTCCAGCGCATGAAGGACGCCGAGGGGGAGGCCGAGGCGCGCAAGATCGAGACGGTCGCCGAGGTCGACTCACGCCGCAAGCTCTCCGACGCCGACGCCTACCGCATCGAGGTCACCGGAAAGGCCACCTCCGCGCAGATGGCGCGCGATTCGGCGCTCATCGCCCGCAATCCGCTGCTGATCCAGAAGACACTGGCCGACAAGCTCTCCGACAAGATTCAGGTCATCGTCGCGCCGCCTTCGGCCGGCGGCTTCTTCGCCGGCGGGCTGCTCGGGATGCAGGGACGCACCTCCGGCTCGGACAGCGCCCCGGTCGCCGCGCGCACGCCGGCACCCGCCAACGACAACGCCAACGACAACGCGGAGGCCGAGTAATATGACCGCCGCGGTCGTTTTGTTGGTGGCGCTGGTGGCCGAGGATCCGGCCGTCCTGCGCAACGCGCCCCGCGACAACGCCCCAGCCCAGGCCACGCTCTACCGGGGCGATTGGCTGGAGGTCCGGGGCGAGAGCGCCGGCTTCTTGAAGGTGTACGATCACCGCCACGAGCGGCCCGGCTACCTGCGGCCATCGCTGGTGCGGGTCTATCGGGTCGACGCCGAGACCGCTCCCGAGTTGGCGGCGGTGGTGCGGTTCCTGCGCGACGCGAACGGGTACGAGTCGCTCGGGATTGGATACGCGGCGCTGGCGTTGCGGGCGGCGCCGGCCGGCAGCGACACCAGCGAGCTGTTGGCGTCGATCGGCAGCCTGGCCGACCGGCTGGCGCGGCGGGCCTCGGCGCGGCGGGCCGACTCGAAGGACACCACGCTGGCGGCGCACGTCGACGTGGCCCAGAGCTACGGCGTGAAGTTCAAGGTGGTCGAACCGGAGACGGTCGGCGGTCGCGCGCGCATCTGCTACGACGGCGAGGCCTGGGAGCAGCTGCTGGCGCTGCCCAGCGCCGCGCCGGCCGAGCGCGCCCGCGCCGCGCTCTTCTTGGCGGCCGATTCCTGTCGAGATCCAGCCGAGGCGCCGACGGAAGCGCGCGCCTGGAACGATCGGCGGCTGCGGGCGCTCGAATCGATCGACTTCGCGGCCGCGAGCGCGCTGCCCGCTTCGCTGGCCGGCCGGGTCCGCCTGCGCCTGGCGGAGGCGCAGGCCTGGAAGGCTTTCGACGAAGCCCGGCAGGGGCACGACGCCGCGGCCTCGCGCGCGGAGTCGGCGGCGGTACGGGAGTTGGCGCTCTGCGACCGGGGCACGCTGGCGTCCGAGGATCTCGATGTGTACGAGGAGAGCGCGGTGCGCGTGGCCGCTTCGCGCTGGGCCGCCGAGACGCCGCCCAAGGAGACCGGCAAGCGCGGCGTGGCCCTGACCTTCACGCCGCGTGCCCCCGGCGAGACTTGCGTGCGGGCCGTCGAGCAGACCGGCGCCCGGGCCGGCGCGGCGCCGCGCACGCTGGCCGAGCGCTGCACCTTCGCCGTGGTCTGGCCGAGCGCGCTTCGTTGGGCGCCCTCGGGGACCACCGCCACCTTGTCCGTCCAGCCGCTCCCCGCCTGGACCGAGCTGTGGACCTTGCGCCGCGGCGACGACGGCGGCTGGGGCTTCGACACGCTGACCGCGGCCACCACCGACCCGGAGGTCGGCTACGTCGAGTCGGCCGGTTTCTCGCCCGACGGCAACCACCTGCTGGTGGTCCGCGAGGCGCGCGTCGGCGGGCATGTCACCCGCCGCTTCCAGGTGCTGGCCAGCACCGGGCTGTCGGTCGAGAAATGGGCCAGCAGCGCCGACAAGCTGCTGGCCTTCAAACGCTGGAGCGCCCCGACCTGGCGCGCCGGCACGCTGGCGCTGCGATGAGGGAATACCGATCGGCGCGCGCCGGTTCTCCGCTCGCATGGCCGAGGCCGAGCCAATCGGACCCCGACGCGTTACCCGCCGCGCACGACGCTGGCTCCTCCTGTGGCCGGATGCTCAGCCCGCCCGAGGCCTGAGCACGAAGGCCCGGTAGACCAGCGCGCCGCTCCGCATCTCGGTGTGAAGCGCGCTGCCGCGGAGGGCGGCGAACTCGCGCAGGATTCCCGACAGCGGGCGGTCGCCGAGTCGCGCGATGAGCGAGCGTTTGCGTTCGTCGTCGGCCTCGAGCGCCGCCAGGACACCCGGGCTCAGATCGCGCTCGGCGTGGATGGTAAATCCGGCCTCGGTCAGCGCGTTCAGCC
>DASRLC010000401.1:0-2169 GCA_035648655.1 Polyangia bacterium | reverse complement strand
CTGAGAGCCGGCCGGCCGGCTCTCAGACGTCGAACTGAAAATACGCGCGGGCGTTGCGGAAGCAGACGTCCTCGACCAGGCCCCCCAGCAGCGCGCGATCGTCCGGCAGCAGGCCGCGCTCGACGTCGCTGCCGAGCAGGTTGCAGAGCAGCCGCCGAAAATATTCGTGGCGCGAGAACGACAGGAAGCTGCGCGAGTCGGTCAGCATCCCCACGAACCGCGACAGCAGGCCCATGTTCGACAGCGCGTCGATCTGCTTGCGCATCCCGTCCAGCTGATCGAGGAACCACCAGCCGCTGCCGAACTGCATCTTGCCGGGGACCGACCCGTCTTGGAAGCAGCCGATCACGGTGGTGAAGGCTTCGTTGTCACCCGGGTTCAGGTTGTACACAATGGTCTTCGTCAGCTGGTGGTCGGCGTCCAGGCGGTCGAGGAACCGTGCCAGCGCCTGCGCCTGGGGGAAGTCGCCGATGGCGTCGTAGCCGGTGTTGGGGCCGAGCGCGCGCAGGCCACGGGTGCTGGTGTCGCGCAACGCGCCCAGGTGGAACTGCTGGACCCACCCGCGGCGGTGATCCATGACGGCCAGGTCGTAGAGCAACGCCGAGCGGAGCTTCTCGATCTCGTCGGGCGCGGGGGCCTGGCCGGCGCGCGCCTTGGCGAAGATGGCGGCCACCTCCCGCTCGGTGTAGTCCGCCGCGTAGATCCGCTCGAGGCCGTGGTCCGAGGCGCGGCAGCCGCTTTCGTGAAAGAACTCGTGGCGCTTGGCCAGCGCGTCCCGCAGATCGGCCAGCGTCCCGACCGGCGCGCCGGCCGCCGCGCCCAGCACGTCGAGCCAGCCGTTCCAACCGGGCAGATCGCCGAGCGCCAGCACGCGGTCGGGCCGCCAGGTCGGTAAGAGCTTGGTGAAGGCCGCGGCGTTGCGGGCATGCCGGCGGTGCGGCTCGAGGTCGTCGATCGGATCGTCGGTGCTGCACACCACCCGCACGTCGAACTGCCGCAGGAGGCCTTGGGTCGTGAAGCCGTCGCCCGCCAACAGTTGATTGCAGTGATCGAAGATCTCCCGCGCGGTGGCCGGCCCGAGGAGCTTGTCCTTGACGCCGAAAGGGAAGCGCAGCTCGAGGTGGGTCCAGTGGTAGAGGGGATTGCGCAGCGTGTAGGGCACCGTCTTGGCCCACGCCTCGAACTTCTCCCAGTCGGACGCCTCGCCCGTGATGGCCCGCTCCGGAACCCCGTCGGCGCGCATGGCGCGCCATTTATAGTGATCGCCTTCGAGCCAGATCTCGGCGATGGACCGAAAGCGGTGGTCGTCGGCGATCTGGAGCGGCGACAGGTGGCAGTGGTAGTCGACGATCGGCTGCCGCGCGGCGACGCCGTGGTACAGCTCGGCCGCGGTGCGGGTGTCGAGCAGGAAGTCTCGATCGAGGAAGGGCTTCACGGGATCACGTCCATCGTTACTCGGTGACGACGACGTTGTCGAACTCGGCGGTGCCGCCCTCGACGATCACACCGATGCCACCCGCCGTCAGGGTCGTGTCGGTCACCATCACGCGCACCATCCCATTCACCGAGATGGTGATGCTGCTGCCGTGCATGTCGAGCTTGAAGGTGTAGGTGGTGTCGAGCGTGGGGGCGCTGGTGGCCTTGCTCTTGGTCCCGAGCGTGGTGGTGCTGCCGTTTTGTTTGACCCGCAGCTGCACCGAGCCGCTGTCGTCCATGTAGGCCTCGTAAAAATTGGCCTTGTCGGTCCCCACCGCGAAGCGGCCGTAGACCCCGACTTCCCAACTGCTGCCCGAGATCATCTTCACGTCGACCTGGAAGCTGTAGTCGGTCCAGGCCACGTTCCCGCCGACATCCACCGTGAAGTCGCTGCCGCTGGCGGCCCCTTGCAAGACGTTTGATCCGTCGCCGGCCACCGCCCAGGTGCCGAGACCGGTGTCGGTGTCGCCCTGGATCCAACCGCTGGCCATCGTGCCGACGGTGTCGCTCTCGAAGTTGTCGGTGTAAAGGACCATGCCCGGCGGCGTTCCGCCGGTCCCCGCGCTGCCGGTGACGCTGCCGCCGGTGGTCCCGGCGATGCCCGTCGGCGCCGAGGCGCCGCCCGC
Organism: Polyangia bacterium; assembly: GCA_035648655.1. Lineage (GTDB taxonomy): Bacteria > Myxococcota_A > Polyangia > Fen-1088 > Fen-1088 > JADGRB01. Next base: position 67 of record DASRLC010000401.1, on the reverse strand, counting down.
GCCATGTCCCGCCGCGCCGGTCGATCCGCCCGGTCCACCTAATCCACTTTGGCCGCCGCTCCCGCCC
>DASRLC010000400.1:0-2261 GCA_035648655.1 Polyangia bacterium | reverse complement strand
ATTGCTCAAGACCGGCGGCGTGACGGTCATCCAGCGCTTCGGCTCCGCCCTGAACCTCAACGTCCACTTTCACACCCTGATGATCGACGGCGTCTACGAGCTGCGCCTCGGGCGACCGCCGCTCTTTCATCCAGTGCCCGCGCCGACGGACGACGAGGTGGCGAAGATCGCGGCGGCGGTCGTGCGCAAGGTCGATAGGAGGCTCGCTCGTCTCGATGACGTGGCCGACGATCCGGCGGTCACCGACGAGCCGCTTCTCGCAGGCCTCGCGAGCGCGTCGGTGGCGGGCGTCGTGGCCGTGGGCGCCAGGCGCGGCGCGCGGGTCAGGCGCCTCGTCGGGCCGCGGCCGCCGGGGGAGGCGATGGTCTTGGGTCGCCGCTGCGCGCAGGTCGACGGCTTCAGCCTCCACGCCAATGTCCGTATCGCCGCCAACGATCGCGACGGGCTGGAGCACGTCGCGCGCTATCTCGCCCGCCCGCCCATCGCCAACGAGCGGCTGACGGCACTGCCGGACGGCCGTGTCGCGCTCCAGCTCAAGCGGCGGTGGTCCGACGGGACCGAGGCGCTGGTCTTCACGCCGACCGAGCTCATCGCGAAGCTGCTCCCCCTCGTGCCAAGACCGCGTAAGCACGTCATCCGGTTTCACGGCCTGCTCGCGCCTGCCGCGGGAGCGCGGTCCAGCATCGTTCCGCAAGAAAAAGCGGCGGAGTCATCGATGCCGGCGCCGCCGCCCAGAAAGGCCCACCGGCTTCCTTGGGCCGACCTGCTGCGGAGGGTGTTCCTCGTCGACGCCCTCGACTGCCCCAATTGCCACGGCCGTATGCGGATCGTGGCCGCGGTGATGGAGGCGACCGCCGTCGAGCGAATCCTGTGTCACCTCGGCCACGAGCCACGCGCCCCAAGTCTCAAGCCAGCGCGGGCGCCGCCCGAACGGGATCCCATCGACGAGCCGCCAGGCGATTTCGTCGATCCTCCGCCCCCCGAAGACTTCCCCGCGTGATCCTCCCGGTGCCCATCCGGAGGACGAACCCTACCCGGATGGCCCCGCACCAGCCGCAGGGGTCCTTGTTTTCCCCCGGTAGAGGGGGAAGGCTCGCTGGGCTGGCGCGCAGTTGACTGTTATGTGGCCGATCCGAGGGTGATCGCTGCGTCCGGGGGCGCCTACGCCCCGACGCCCGTCGCACGGCCCAGAATTCTTTCCGAACCGGCCAGCGTGGGAGTTCTCTATCCAGCGCTCCGCGCGATGGCAAACCCCATCTTTCGTGCGGCCGCCGCCATTCGGTCGTCGTACGAAGCGACCTCCACCGCCTGTTTTTGACCGCGCAGGAAATCCGCCGAAGCAAGATGCAGAGCATCCAGGGTGCGCACCGGAACTGGAAACGGCTCCAGCGCGCGGGACAGGACGGTCGGTGACAGCTCGATCATGGCCAGGTGCCCGAGGAGCGTCCGCGCCGCGGCCCCGTGACTGCCGGCCAGGCCCCGCGCGTGAAGGCGGTTCCAAAGCTCGTACTCGATGAGACGGCTGGAGACCAGGACCTCGGTCCACAGATTGTCCGGGGGATGACGATCCTCGGCCAGCAGATGCGCCAGCGCGACCGAGGTATCGAGATAGATCATCGGTCCGCCCGATCGGCCGCCAACTCCGCCAGGAGTTTCGCGGCGGACGTCACCGGCAACCGCGGCGGAGGCCGATCAGCACGCAGCGCGGGCGCCGTCAGCCACCCTTGGCGGACCGCCTCGGCAAGGAACGCGTCCGCGACCGGCACGCTGCGACCTTCGCGCGGCGGAATCAGCTCGGCGACCACCCGGTCGCGATCGGTCACCAGCACGGTCTCGCCACTCGTGGCGAGCCGGAGATATTCGCTGAGCTTGTTCTTGAGCACCTTCACGCCGACGGAGCGCATCTCACAAAGGTAGCTCCTGGTGGCTACCTTGTCAAAGCGAGAAGATCCCTGGGTGGGCCAAGAACATCGGGCGCATCGCACCATCCCGCCGCCCATGACGGCCTGCCCGGGCGTTCTGCGGTCGAAGACCGCGGAGCGGGCCAGGACCTTCCACGGTAGGACTTCGATCGAAATCATGACGCCGCGGCCCCGCTGTGCGATCTGCCTCGCCCGCCGTCCACAGTTTCGAAACCGTGTCTTAAGCGTCGATTTCGCACGCCCGGTGTGAAGCCGGTCGAGATGGCCCGGGGCGGCGGCGTGATGACGTCGAATGGTGGAAATGGAGGCGCCAATCGGCGGGGCACACGGTGTTTCTCC
>DASRLC010000399.1:0-3751 GCA_035648655.1 Polyangia bacterium | reverse complement strand
CGCTGCGTCGACGGACAGCGCGCCGTCTTCAGCCGCGCCAGGGAAGGCGGTACGACCAGCGGCGACCACCCACCGGCACCACGCGCCCCCATTTCGGGGCCACCCCGGAAGTATCGAGCTCGACGCACCGACCACATCGGCGCCTGCGGACATCCCGCCGGCCGCGGGCGATTCGCCGGCCGCGCCTTGATTGGCCGCTCGGTGGCCCGACATCAAAACTTGCGGGCAATTTGCCTTTCGGGGTGTAGACTGCCCGTCGGGTATCGAGTTTCGGGGAATGTTACAGAGAAAATACGTTTGGTGAGCAGGAACTCGAGATGATGAGCTGGTCGGCAAACCCGTCGGTCCCCCACGGACGACACCTCTGCCTTCCGTTCGAGACCAACGACGAGAAACGGCAGGCGGTGATCTCGTTTCTGCGCGAGGGGTTGTCGCACGGCGCCCGTTGCCTGTTTATCGGGACGTCCACCGAGTTCGAGGATCTGGGACGGCACCTCGAGATCGAGGGGCTTTGCACCGTCCGGGCCCAGGCGCGCGGTGCACTGGAGTTCATGACCCCCGAAGCGGCCTACCTGCACGAGGGCATCTTCGAGCCCGAGCGGGTGCTGGCGCGCTTTGCAGCCATGGTCGAGCGGGCGATAGCGGACGGGTTCACGGGGCTGCGGGGCACCGGTGAGCTGATGCACCTGCCCGGCCCGGAAGAGTGGCGCAAGATCGTCTGGTACGAGGCACAGATAAACGAATACTTTGCCCGTTTGCCTTTCTTCGCGCTCTGCCGGTACCCGCGCTCGGTGGCGCCTTCCGATCGGGTGCGCGACGTGCTGCGGACGCACCCAGTGGCGATCGTGCGGGGGGAGTCCTGCGAAAACCCCTTCTATGAACGGACTGAGCTGGCACTGTCCGACGACAGCGAGGCCCGCCTGGATTGGCAGCTCTACCAAATGCGGGCGCAGAATCGGGCCCAACGGCACCTGGAGGGCACCACCGTCTCGGCCGTTACGGCCGCGGTCGAGCTGGCGGCCGAGCTGGAAGTGCTGCGGGCCGAGCTTCGCCGGTCCCGGCCGGACTAATAGGGAAAGGACCCTCAAAGGGTCCTTTTTATCTCCCCGCGACGAGCCCCGCCGGCCAGAGCCCGTCGTCGCTCACGCGACTGCTAACAAAAGGACCCTCAAAGGGTCCTTTTTATCCCCCGCGACGAGCCCCGCCGGGCAGAGCCCGTCGTCGCTCACGCGACTGCTCCGAATCGTCGCAGTTGCCATCAGGCGCCAGCCGGGATATGGCCTTGGGGGCATGCATATTCTGGTCAACACCGGCGGAGGCGATGCTCCGGGCCTCAACGCGGTCATTCGGGCGGTCACCCTGTCGGCGCTCCGGCGCGGCTGGAAGGTTACCGGCATCCGCCGCGGCTACCACGGCCTGCTGGAACCGCCCTCCGAAGGTCTCATCGAGCTGACGCGCGATCGCGTCCGCGGCATCGCGCACCTGGGTGGAACGATCCTGGGGACAGTCAACAAGGGCCACCCCTTCGAGTTCATCACCGAGGTCGATGGCAAGAAGACCACCATCGACGTCTCGGAAAAAATCATGCAGCGCTACCGCGAGATCGGCGCCGACGCCGTCATCGCCATCGGTGGCGACGGCGCCTTTCGGATCGCCACCCGCTTCATCAAGATGGGAATGCCGATCGTCGGCGTCCCCAAGACCATCGACAACGATCTCTCCTGTACGCAGGCCACCTTCGGCTTCGACACCGCGGTGACGGTGGCGACCGAGGCCATCGACCGCCTGCACAGCACCGCCGAATCGCACGAGCGGATCATGGTGGTCGAGGTGATGGGCCGTTACGCCGGCTGGATCGCCATGCATGCCGGGGTGGCCGGCAACGCGCACGTGATCCTGTTCCCCGAAATTCCTTACGACATCGACAGCGTGGTCGATCGCATCAAGAAGCGCTACGCCTCGGGTCGACGCTACTGCATCGTGGTGGTGGCCGAAGGCGCGATGCCCAAGGACGGCGGCATCAGCACCATCGGGACAGAGATCGGCCGCGAGGTGCGGCTCGGCGGCTTGGCCGAGAAGATTGGGCACTACTTGGGCGAGCGCACCGGATTCGAGAGCCGCTCGCTGGTGCTGGGCCACCTGCAGCGGGGCGGCAGCCCCACCCACCGCGATCGTCTGCTCGCGCTGCGGTTCGGCGCCGCGGCGGTCCGGATGGTCGAGCAGGGAAAGTTCGGCCACATCGTGGCGTATCAGCCCCCGCACATGGTGCCGGTGCCGATGGAAGAGGCGATTGCGGTCATGAAGACCGTGCCGCTCGACTCCGACACCGTGCAGACGGCCCGCGATCTGGGCATCTGTCTCGGCGATTGAGGTAAGGCTCGTACGACTGCCCGCGCGTCTATTCAGGACGCGCGGACTGGGTTAGAGTTAGGCGGTTTCACCCATCCATGAGCCCGCCGCCGCAGGAACAGGACCCGGCTTTGTCGAGCCTCGACCCGTTGCCAGGACGGGTGGTCGCCGGTAACTTCCGGATCGACAAGCTCATCGGCAGCGGCGCGATGGGCAACGTCTACAAGGCCGAGCAGCTCTCGTTGTCCAAGCCGGTAGCCGTCAAGGTGCTGCACCCGCACCTGATGGGCGACGCCAAGCTGGTCGGGCGGTTCAAGCGGGAAGCCAAGAGCGCGTCGCTGCTCAACCACCCGAACTCGATCCAGATCATCGATTCGGGCGAGGACAAGGACGGCACGCTCTACATCGCCATGGAGCTGCTGACCGGGCGCGATCTGGCGCAGGCCATCCGCGATGACTTCCCGCTGCCGCTGCCGCGGGTGGTCCGCATCCTGTCGCAGGTCTTGTCGGCGCTGGAAGAGGCGCACGCGCAGGGGGTCATCCACCGCGACCTGAAACCGAGCAACATCATGCTCATGGAGCGCCGCGGCGAAAAGGACTTCGTGAAGGTCTGCGACTTCGGGATCGCCAAGGCCACGCTCAGCGACAGCGACGACCGGGCCGCCATGTTGACCATCCAGGGCCTCGTGTGCGGCACGCCCGAGTACATGGCGCCCGAGCAGGCCCGCGGCGAACCGCTCGACGGGCGGGCTGATCTCTACGCCACCGCGGTCATTCTCTACCAGCTCGTCACCGGCGACATCCCGTTCCGCGCCGACTCGCCGATGGCGATCGTGAGCCGCCATCTGGTCGAGGTGCCGGTGGCCCCCAGCCGCCGCCGCCCCGACCTGCGGCTGCCCAAGATCATCGACGACATCGTGCTGCGCGGCCTCGAGAAAGAGCGCGACATGCGCTACCCCAACGCGGTCGCGTTCCGTGAAGTCTTGGAGGGGGTCCTCGGTGCCACCAGCGGGCCGGCTACGCCCCTGCCGCCAAGCGCACGGGCCGCCATGCCGACCGCGCGGGATATCTCCGGCCACGATCTGGCGCAGCTGTACCCGCAGACACGAATCGGCACCGGCATGGTCCCGACCCAGTCGGCGTCGATGCGGTTCGGGACCACGGCCGACATGCGCAGCGGAAAGCAGCGCAAGAGCCGCAATATCGTAACGGCCGGCATCGTGATCCTGCTGGCGATCTCGGTGGCGGGAATGGTCTATACGCTGCGCATCCGCCGCGAGATGGAGCGGAACGCCATCCTGACCGCCGCCGCCAACAACGCGGAGATCGCGCGGGCGGCCGCTGCGCCGAAGGCGCCCGCAGCCGCGCTGGCACCGGTTCCGGCCGCCGCACAGACAGTCAC
>DASRLC010000398.1:0-5249 GCA_035648655.1 Polyangia bacterium | reverse complement strand
GCTGGAGACGCTCGCTGTGGCCAGCTCGAGCGAGCGGACGCGCGGGCTCTAGGCCGATCCGCGCGTGCTCGCCGGGACGTCGGCGCCGAACATCGTGCTCATCACCATCGACGCGCTCCGCGCCGATCATGTCGGGGCCTACGGCTATGCGCGCCACACCACGCCCAACATCGACGCGCTGGCGGCGGGCGGCGTGCGGTTCGCGCGGACCTATGCGCAGGCGCCCCACACGTCGTTCTCGGTGGCCTCGATGCTGACGGGCAAGTACTTCCCGACGCTGGCGCGGCTGGCGCCGACCGAGCGGCACGATCCGATCGCGGCGGTGCTTCGCAACTACGGCTGGAAGACAGCGGCGTTCTATCCGCCAGCCGTGTTCTATGTCGACACCCAGAAGTTGAAGAGCTATGCCGACTCCAACTTCGACTTCGAGTACGTCAAGTTCGAGTACATCGACGCCGAGCGCCGCGTCGACCAGCTGCTGGCCTATTACGACACCGTCAAGCCGCCGCACTCGTTCGTGTGGGTCCACTTCTTCGAGCCGCACGAGCCCTACGAAGCCCACGCCGAGTTTCCGTTCGGCCCCAGCGACATCGATCGCTACGACAGCGAAATCGCCTACACCGATCACGCGGTCGGGCGTCTCATCGCCGAGGTCCGGGCGCGCCGCCCCGGCACGATCGTGATCCTGGCGGCCGATCACGGCGAGGAGTTCGACGAGCACGGCGGGCGTTACCACGGCTCGTCCCTCTACGAAGAGCAGATCCGCATCCCGCTCATCATCTCGATCCCCGGCGTGGCGCCCCACGTGGTCGATGGGCAGGTCGAGCTCATCGACGTGACGCCGACGGTGCTCAACCTGCTCGACATCCCAGTCCCGGCCCGGATGCGCGGGACCGACCTCGGCCCCTGGCTGGCCACGCCACCGGCGCCCGCCGATCGCCTGCCGCCCGCCTTCGCCGAGCTGGAAGACAAACGCATGGTCGTGCTCGGTCGCGAAAAGCTGCTCTGCGATCTGCACTGGGGCTTCTGCGCCTACTACGACCTGGCGGCCGACCCGCACGAGCGCCACAACCTGGCCGAAGAGCGCCCGGCGCGCGCGGCGTTCATGCGCGGCCTGCTCGACGATTGGCTGGACGGTCATGTCCGGCTCGAACCGCTGCTGGCCAAGGGGATCTCGAACCCCGAAGGGGGCCCAGTGCCGAAGGCGCTCGACCGCGGCCGACTCGGGGATCTGTCGGCCGCGCCCGATCTGGCAGCCCTGATGATCGGCAGCGCACCGCTGTCGCAGCGCCGTGAGGCGGCCATGCTGCTGGTCAATCTGCCCCCGCGCCAGGAGACCGCGGCTGCCTTCGCCAAGGCCGCCACCGACCCCGATCGGGCCCTCGCCGATTGGGCCTCCGTCGGTTCGGCCCGCCTGGGCGACGCGCGCGCGCGGCCGCGCGCGGCGGCCATCTCCGCCGATCCGAACGCCGACGCCAAGTTGCGGGTGCGCGCGGCGCTGGCGCTGGCCAGGGTGGGCGATCCGGCTGGCCTCCCCGTGCTCGGCGACGCGCTCGATCATTGCGACGACGTGCTGCTCTGTCGGGTCGTGATCGTGGCCCTCGGCAAGCTGCGCGATCCGCGGGCGGTGCCGATTCTCCTCCGGCACCTGCCCGAGGTGCAGAACCGGCGCGAGATGGTCGACGCGCTGGGGGAGATCGGCGATCCCGGCGCCGACGGGACGCTTCTCGACCGGCTGCGCGACGACAGCTACGTCACGGTCCGGATCGGCGCCGCGCTCGCGCTGGCCAAAATCGGGGAACGATCCAGGGATCGGTCGGGCGATCGGTCGCTCGTCACAAAGATGGAGCAGGCGGTGCGACACGAGACCGAGCCGGAAGTCATCGCGGCGGTCCGGCAGGCGTCCGCGGCGCTCGAGACGCGGGGACCATGAGCGAGACGGCGCCGTCCGCCGCGGCGCCCGGGGCCCTGGCTTCGCTCCGCCCGGCGCTATCGGTGGCGCTCGTCTTCGCGCTGGGCGCCCTGTTCTTCGAGCGCCTGAGCGGCCAAAACTTCTTCGACCCGGACGGCTACCACCAGATGGCGCTATTTCGTGAGTGGGTGCGCACCGGCGCGCTCCCGGTGCGGGACACGTTTGCCTTCACGCACACCATCGTACCCGCGGTCCAGCACGAGTGGGGCGCCGGCGCCGTGCTCTATGCCCTCGCGACGACGGTGGGCGCGCCGGGGATCATGGCGTTTCGCTGGCTGCTCTCGGCGGCGGTGGCGGTGGTGGCGACCACCACAGCGCTGCGCCGGGCGCCGGCGGTGGTGGTGGCCTTCTGCGCGCCGGTCGCCATCCTGCTGTCGCAGGCGATCTTCACCACGTTGCGGGCGGGTCTTTATACGGCGCTCTTCCTGACCATCTTGCTGGCGGCCATCGATCGCGATCGCGACCGGCCGCGCGGCGGGCGCTTCTGCCTCATCTATCTGCCGGTGGTCGCGATCTGGATCAACCTCCACGGGGGGTGGGTGGTCGGCGTCGGGGCGGTGGCGTTGCATGCGTTCGAGCAGGCGCTGCGCCGGCGTCCGGTCCGGCACCTGGTGTTGGCGCTGGCCGCCACCCCGCTCCTGATGGCGGCGACGCCCTATGGCCGGAACTACTTCGTTGGCTGGTGGCGGAGCATCACCTTCTCCCGCGATCAGATCGGCGAGTGGGCGCCGCTCATGCACAGCCCGTATGTGCTGGGCCTGGCGGCCTTCGGCTTCGCGTTGCTGTTCGTCGTCTATGCGCTGGCGCGCCGCGGTCCCCGGGCCTTGCCGGGGTTACCGTTCGTCTTGGTGTGCGCGCTGGCAGCCTGGCGCCACGAGCGGCACGTCGCGCTGTTCGCGTTGGCCTGGTTTTGCGCCGCGCCGGGCTACCTGGCGAATACGCCGCTCGGCGAGCTGCTCGAGGCTGGAGCGGCGCGACGGCGCGGCCAGGCGATCCTCATCGCGGCGTCGGTCGTCATGGGGCTGGGGCTGCTGGCCGTCGCGCTGCCGCGCCACCCGTTTCGGCTCCGCGTACCGGCCCAGGGCAGCGATCTGCCGACGGAGGCGGTGGTCTACCCGGCCGGCGCCGTCGAATATCTGCGCGCGGAGCAATTTCGCGGCCGGCTCGTGACCTCGTTCATCAATGGCGGCTTCGTGATCTGGAAGCTCACCCCGGCGGCGCGGGTCAGCTTCGATGGTCGCTACGAGGTCGCCTATTCCCCCGAGGTGCTCGGCGAGGATCGGACGCTCCACCAGGCCCGCGAGGGCTGGCAGGAGATCTTGCGACGCTACGCGCCCGACGCGTTGTTGGTCCGCCGCGACGAGCCGCTGGCCGCGGCGCTCCCGGGCCACTTCGACCTGAAACGCGTCTACCGCGACGATGCCTATGAGGTATGGGCCCGCCCCGCCTTGGACCTGCCGCTCACGACCAACGTGGGCCGCATCGCGACCTCGTTTCCGTGACGGCGAATCGCGAAGACGTCCGGGCGCGCCTCTAATTGTCCGAGCTGGTGGTCGCGGCGCGGACCCATTCGAGGTAGGTCGGGCTGCCCTCGTCGACGGTAAAAGCCAGGATCTCGGGGATCTCGTAGGGATGTAACTCGGCGATGCGTCGGCGCACGCGCTCGAAGATCTCGGGCCTGGTCTTGATGAGGCAGAGCACCTCGTCCGACTCCTCGATCTTGCCCTCCCAGCGGTAGATCGAGCGCACGCCGGGGACGACGTTCACGCAGGCCGCCAGCCCTTCGTCGACCAGCGCGCGGGCCAGCGAGGTCGCCCGTTCGGCGTCGGGCATCGTGACGTGAACCTCGATCGCGTCTGCCACCGCGAAAGCCTACCACCGACACCGATACGGCACCCGTCTCAAGGAATCGTCATCTGGATGCTGGCGGAGGTGCAGGTCCCACAGCCGGGACCGTTGATCTCCGCGGTCGTGTAAGCGGGCTCGAAGGTCTGTTCGGCCACGGTATTTCCGCCCAGGGAGACCGAGACGAGGACCTTGGCCAGCGTCGTGTCCTCGATCCGGAGGGTATTCGACTGCTCGGAATGGGCTTCCTGAGATCCACACAGAAGCTGGGCGCCGCCGCCATCCGACGCGACCAGGGTGCAGGTCGCGATCGGTACGGTCTCGGGCGTCGCGGTCACGACCGACACCACCACGTCGTAGGTCGCAGCCTGGTTAAAGTTGGCGTCGAAGGTGATCGAGAGCCCCTGGGCACAACCGACGAGGCCGCAAGCGGTTTGACATGAGGGAACGGCCAAGAGCAAGGCGACCAGCAGCAGCCCCCGTGTTCGGCCCCAACCCATCAATCGCGACAAAAGGATCATGTTTTTTGAGCTCCCACGGGAAGCCTCGCCGAGGCTTGGCCCCACTTCTCGCCGAACCGGCGCTTGTCGCGAAGGTGATGCAATCGTGGTGGCGCCGGACCGCCGAGCACCGCCGTGCTGGACTCCATCTTGACGGAGCGCCCCCCCTTAGAGGAAATTGCGCGCCTTGCTGATCGTACAGAAATATGGCGGAACCTCGGTTGGAACGATCGATCGCATGCGCGCGGTCGCGCGGCGCTGCCTGGCTACCCAGCGCCAGGGTCACGACGTGGTCGTGATCGTGTCGGCCATGTCCGGGGAGACCAATCGACTGCTCGCGCTGGCCAAGCAGCTCTCGGACCTGCCCAGCGAGCGCGAGCTGGATGTCATCGTATCGACCGGCGAGCAGGTGAGCGTCGGCCTGGTCGCGCTGGCCATCCACGCCGAGGGGGGGCAGGCGGTGTCGCTGCTCGGGCACCAGGTCCGGATCCTCACCGACAGCGCCTTTTCGCGCGCGCGCATCAAGGAGATCGACGCCCGCGCCATCGGCAGCGCGCTCAAAGAGGGGCGGATCGCGGTCATCGCCGGGTTTCAAGGCGTCGACGAGAGCGGCAACATCACGACGCTTGGCCGCGGCGGCTCCGACACCTCGGGAGTTGCCATCGCGGCCGCCCTGCGGGCCGACGTCTGCGAGATCTACACCGACGTCGACGGCGTCTACACCGCCGATCCCAACGTGGTGCCGAACGCCCGCAAGGTGGCCCGCATCAGCTACGAAGAGATGTTGGAGCTGGCCTCGCTGGGCGCCAAGGTCCTCCAGATCCGTTCGGTCGAGTTCGGGATGAAGTTCGGCGTCCCGATTCACGTGCGATCGAGCTTCAACGACAACGAAGGGACGTGGGTCGTGCCGGAAGACAAAGCGATGGAATCGG
>DASRLC010000397.1:0-8592 GCA_035648655.1 Polyangia bacterium | reverse complement strand
CCCCTGAACAGCGCGCCCGCGGCATTCACCGAGTTGCCCAGCGTCGCCTTCGACGCCAGCGGGCTCTCGCTGCCAGCCGATTCACCAAAGTCGGTCGAGGTCACCTTCGGCGGCGGCGCCGTCGGAAACCCGGTGCCGACTACGGCCAACCTGGTTCTCACCGTTCCGTCTCTGATTCCTGGGCGGCCCGATTTGGTCTTCGAAAACGCCGCCGCTTTCGACGCCCCGAGCAGCACCATCAGCGGATCGTTGTCCCTCCCCGCGGCGACGATGGGCCGGGCGTCGGCCACTCTCCAGTTGATCCCGCTGTCGCCGGCCGATCAACAAAGCCCGCCCGCCTCGTTCTCGGTCACCGTCGCGACCAGCCTCACCGAGACGTTGCCGACGAATGTCCTGCCCATGAGCGGAACTCTGCTGTCGGCGCTCAATGCGCCGCCGAGCGCGACCTTCGTCGCGCGGGCCTTTCTGGCGGGGACTCAGGTCAGCAATGCGCCGTTGACCGCCTCCGACGGAACTTTTCAGCTCCTCCTGGCGCCGGCAGCGGCCGGCAGTTTGGTCACCGTCGAACTCACGCCGCAGAGCCAAAGCGGCGCGGATCCCTGGTACACATCCAGCGCCCTCGATCCTGCCATGAATCGGACCCTGCCGCCGATCATGCTCCCGGCGTACAGCAGCCCGAACGCCTTCACGCTGACGGTGCAGGACGCCAACGATCCGACCACCCCGGTGGGCGGCGCGTTCGTGCGCGCGCAGGTCATCCTGGGCTCGGGCTCGGCCGGCACGACCAACTTCCAGGCCGCCGGTACGACCTCGCTCCCAATGGCCCACGGCGGCGGCGGCACGGTCACGCTGTCGCTGCTTCCGGGAACCTTCCAGACCCCGCTCGAATACGACCTGACGGTGATCCCACCGGCCAGCTCGTTCTACGCCACCCAATGCTTTCAGGCAGTGGCCGTGCAGGCCGGAGGGACCGCCAACGCGCCCTCCAGCCTGGTGGCCATCGGGCTCACCCGGCGGCCGGTCCTGACGGGCACCGTGACCGACGCCACCGGACGTCCGGTCGCCAACGTGGCGATCACCGCCACCGCCGGGCCGGCGTCGACGGGCGGGTGCACCGACACGCCCGCTGTTTCGTCGAGCACGATCGCCGACTCCAACGGAAATTTCAGTTTGCCGCTCGATCCCGGGAGCTATCGGCTCGATTATGATCCTCCCGCCGGAGCGTCTGTGCCGCGCCTGACCGAGACGGCGTTCACGATCCCCGCCACCGGCGTCGTTCAGCTCACCCACGACGTCGCGCTGCCCGTGGCCGCCCTGGTGAGGGGAACCGTCCTGGGGCCGGATGGCGCGCCGCTGCCGTCGGCGACCGTGCGCATCTTTCGAGTGCTGTGCACGGGACAGGACGACTGTTTCGGCCCGACGCGAACGGCGCCCGAGCTGCTGGCGCAGACGGTCTCCGACGGGAGCGGTAACTTTCAGGCGGTGGTGAACGCCAACGCCCCCTCGGACTAGCAACCGGGCGACTTGGTGTTTCGCGCGAGATAGACCAACATGTGGGGCTAGAACGACCATGGGTATGAGCGGGCTTCGATCATCGCTGGCGCTGGGCGCGACTGTGGCTCTATTGGCGATGGCCTGTGGCCGGAGCGTTCTCGATCAGGCGTATGACGCCGGCGCGACCCCTGGCGGTGCCGGTGGAAACGCCATCGGCGGATCCGTCGGCATCGGTGGAACCGGCGGGGCGGGTGGTAAGGCGGGCTCGCAGGGAGCGGGCGCTGGAGGCAACGGTGGATTCGCTGGGGCGGCGGGCGGCGCCGGGGCCGGCGCTTCCGGAGGCAAAGCGGGCTCGGCCGGCGGTCTGGGCGTCGCGGGCAAGGCGGGCGGCGGTGCCGGCGGCACGGGCACGGCCGGTTCGTCCGGGGGCGGTGGCTCGGGCGCCGCTGCCGGCGCGATGGGCGGCGCCGGAAGCAACGGTGGTGCCGCGAGCGGCGGTGTGATTGGAACGGGAACCGCGGGCGCCGCCGGAACCATCGATGCGGCCGGGACCAGCGGGAACAGCGACGGCGGCCCGAGCGGCTCGGCTGGGTCTGGCGCGGGCCGCGATGCCGGTCCGAACGGCATGGCGGGCGGCGGGCCGGCCGGCATCAACGGTGGTGTCGACGGCGGCGTAGATGCGGCCGCTGGCACGACGGGCGCCGACGCGGGCGCCGGAGGAGCGGGTGGCGTCACGTCGGTTCCGATTAGCTGCGGCCAGCAGACCTGTTCGCCCGGCGCGCAGACCTGTTGCATTCAGTTTTCGGGTGGCGTCTCGACCGAGACCTGCGTCCAGACCGGGACCTCGTGCCCGGGCGGGGCCAGCATCGGGTGTCTCGACGGCGCGGCCTGCACCGGCGGAAACATCTGCTGTTTGAGCGTGTTCAGCGCCTCGACCGCCTGCGAATCGGCGCAGACCTGCTCGGGCAGCGCGGGCCTGGTGCTCTGCGCCGGAGACACCGACTGCCCGATTTCATCGCCCCGCTGTTGCCGCGCCGGCCGCACCGGATTCTGCAGCCCCAGCCTTTGCTTGTGAGCTCAGCCGCCCGCGCGATTTGACTTGCCCCCGGCTGCCCCGTAGGTTGCGTGGCGCTCCCCGGCGCTCCGGGGACGAAGGCACCTGCGGCGCTCCGCGGGTCCAGTACGGGTTTCATGGTCTCCGAACCGCTAGCTTCCCCAGGTGAATATCGCCGCTACCGGCGCTTCTTGTCCTGGCTGGTCCTCGGCTTCATCACGCTGGGGAGCGGCTACCTGCTGGTATCGGTCGGCGTGACCATCTACCGCCGGCGCCGCGCCGAGCCGCCGGTTGCGTCGGTCGGTGCGTCGAACGCCGACCTCGAGAGCTGCGCCGAGGAGCTGATCGACGTCGAGCAGGGACTCGAGCTGCACCTCGACAACTTCAACCACCTGGTCGCCCACTACGACGCGGCCGAAGCGCAGCGCTGGGCCGAGGACCGCGACTTCTGGCTCGGCCAGTGGCGGGCTGCCGGCGCGCGCTGCCAATACACCGATCCGCGCCGCGGCCCGCTCGCCAAGGAATGGGAGCAGCTCGCGGTCATTCACACCGACCTCCGCGACACGGAGGCCAGCTACACCAAGGAGCTCATTCGTTTCGGAAAGAACGAGGCCCCACGGTTGGATTTGCTCCGTGAGCGCCTCGAATCCGTCGGCCGCCGCATTGGCGCCAGCCCGACCGGTCCACCCACCACCACACATGATTCCGGAGACCCGACACCATGAACGACAATTCCGCTTTCCCGAGTACATCGACCCCCGAGCTTGCCGCGCCGCCCCCGTCGGCGGAGACCGCCGTCGCCGACGACAAACCCGCGACGCCTTCGATCTCGTTCGCCGATCTGGGCCTGCACCCCGAGGTGCTGCGGGCGCTGACCGAGATGGGCTTCGCCGAGCCGATGCCGGTTCAGGCCACCACCTACCCGCTCATCACGGCGGGCCGCGATCTGATGGTGCAGTCGCGCACCGGATCGGGCAAGACCGCCGCCTTCGGCATCCCGTTCGCGAACGGCCTGGTCAACCCGGACGACAAGTTCGTGCAAGCCATCGTCCTATTGCCGACCCGCGAGCTGGCCCTGCAGGTGGCCTCGGAGCTGTCTAAGATCTGCGCCTACCGCCAGCTCACGGTGGTGCCGGTCTATGGCGGCGCGCCGATGGGCCGCCAGGTCGAGCAGCTCCACGCCGGCGGCCAGATCGTGTGCGGCACGCCGGGCCGCATCCTCGATCACCTGCGGCGCGGCACGCTGCGGCTCGATCGCGTGCGGGCCGCGGTGCTCGACGAGTGCGACGAGATGCTGTCGATGGGATTCCAGGAAGACATCGAGGCGATCTTGGAGAAGACGCCCAGCGAGCGGCAGACGCTGCTCTTCTCGGCGACCCTGCCCGAGGCGATCCAACGGCTCTCGCGCCGCTACCTGCGTAGTCCGGAGTTCCTCAAGCTATCGGCCGACTTCATCGGGGTGCACGAGATAAAGCACCTCTATTACTCGATCCCGGCCATCCACCGCGAGAACGAGCTCTTGCAGATCTTGGCATTCGAGGAGCCCAAGTCCGCCATCATCTTCTGTAACACGCGCGAGGAGACCGGACGGGTCGCGGAGTTCCTGCGCCAGCACGGACACGACGCCGAGGCCATCTCGTCGGACCTGTCGCAGAGCGATCGCGAGCGGGTGCTGGGGCGGATGCGGGCCGGCAACATCAAGTTCCTGGTCGCCACCGACGTCGCGGCCCGCGGCATCGACATCGAAAAGCTCTCGCACGTCTTCAACTACACGTTTCCCGAGGCGCCCGAGATCTACATCCACCGCACCGGCCGCACCGGTCGGGCGGGACGCCAGGGAACCGCGGTCTCGCTCATCGGCCCGACCGAGGTGGGCTCATTTTACTACTTGAAGCTCCTCTATAAGATCAAACCGGAAGAACGCGCGCTGCCTTCGGAAGCCGAGATCCGGTCGCACCGCGAAGGGGAGCGGATTCTCGTACTGCGGCAGGCATTGGAAGGCGACTCTGGCCCCGAGTGGCGGGCGCTGGCGCGGCGCCTGACCGGCGCCGCCGACGGGGAGAGGTTGATCGCGTCGCTGCTGGCACGCACCTATTCCAGCCTGGAGGGGATGCCGGTGGTGCCGGTGGTGAGGCCGCAGCCGGCGGCGCTGCCGGTGCAGCGGAGCGCCACCGCGGAGGCGCCGCGGAGCGCCCCTTACGAGGCGCGCGATCGCCCGCGCGATCGGCCGCGTTTTGGCGATCGCGATCGCGGGCGGCCCGAGCGCTCCGGGCGCCCCGAGCGTGGCCGCCGCGACGAGCGGCCGGCGCCGCGCCACGACGGATCGGAGGGATCGGTTCCGCGTCCGTCGGAGGGATCGGCCCCGCGGTCCGAAGGATCGTCGGTGCGTTCCGAACGACCGGCGCCGCGGCGCGAGCCGCCGCCGCTGCGCAACGATGCGCCGCCCGTCGAGCGCGAGTTCTGGGAGGTCTGGAGCGACGAGCGGGCGCAGGCCGGCGCGGGCTCGCCACCGGCAGCCGGCCCCGCACCGGCCGATCTGTCGGCCGTGGCGTCCCCGGCTTCGGTCGTGCCGCCGGTTTCGGAGACCTCGCGCGCGCCTCTGACCCGCGAGTACGAGCCGCCGCGCGGCGACGTGGCGCGCCTTTACCTCAACCTGGGTCGCAAAGACGGCGCCTCCGAGCGCGAGGTCCGCGACCTGCTGACCACGCACGCGGGTGGCGTGAACGTCTCGGAGGTCGACGTCATGAATACCCACACCTATCTGAACGTCGCGCCCGCCGACGCGGAGCGGGTCGTCGCCGCGCTGGCCGGCAAGGAGATCGCTGGCCGTCAGCTGGTCTGCGAGTCCGCTAAACCACGGCGACGTTAAATAGGAACCCTGGGAGGGTTCCCAACCCCTCCCGCGAAGGGTCCCGTCGGGCGAAGCCCGTCGGGATCCCACGCGAAGTTAACGGGAACCCTGGGACGGTTCCCAACCCCTGGCATCTGCACGGGGGCGTGGTTCGCTACCGCTCATACGCTCCCGGTCCCCCCTCGCTCCGCCCGGCAAAGCCGGGCTAGGCTCGCCCCTGAATCGATAGGGGCGCAATCAAGACGTTACCCTTGCGTTCGGCGGCCAGTGTGCCGCAGGCCGCGGCGATTTCGGCGCCGCCGGAGTAGCGCCGGACCACCGGCACGCCGAGCGCGACCAATGCGTCTCGGAACACGCCCATCTCCTCCGGCGTGGCGGGCCGGTAGCGGCCGGTGTCGTCGGTGACGTCGATCAGATTTAGCCTTACCCGCGTCCCCGCCAGGAGGCTCCCCAGCTCCTCGGCGTGGCGGGGCGTGGCGTTGACGCCGCCGATCACGACGTAGGCCAATGTGACCCGCGTGCCGCTGGCCGCCGCGTAGTCGCGCATGGCCGACATGACCTCGGCCAGCGGCCAGCGATCTTCGATCGGCATCAGCCGGCTGCGTTCCAGCGAGGTCGGCGCGCCGAGAGAGAGGATCAGCCGGAAATGGTGCCCCTCGGCGGTGTAGCGCCGGATGGCCGGCAGGACGCCGGCGGTCGAGATCGAGATCGCCTTGGCCCCGATGGCCGGGCCGGTCGGGTCGCTCAGGATGCGCGCCGCCCGAACGACGTTTTCGTAGTTGAGCAACGGCTCGCCCATCCCCATGAACACGGCGCCGCGCACCGGATGATCGGCCTCGGCCGCGATGGCGCGATACTGGGCCAGGATCTCCCAGGTCTTGAGGCTGCGAATGCCGCCCAAGCGGCCGGTCGCGCAGAAGTCGCAAGCCAGCGCGCACCCCACCTGCGAGCTGAGACAGACGGTGTACTTGGCGGTCGGCAGCGCCTCCAGCGAAGCCGCCTGCCCGGCCCGCCGCCGCTCCTTGAGCACCCGCGCGGCCTGCGGATCGGGCAGCGGGATGCGAACCGCCTCGATCTCGTGGCCGTCGGCGGTGCGAAACAGGTATTTCACGAAGCCGTCCGCCGCGCGGCGGCGCTCGACGATCGTCAGGTCGGGCCATTCGCAATCGGCCTCCAGCGCCGCCGACGTCGCGTGGGAGAGACCGCGGACCGCGCCGGCCGGAAATCCGACCGCGCCGTCGCGGTGAACGCGCGCGAAGATCCGACGGGCGAGCTCGGACGAGACCCCGTACCGCGCGACCGCGGCCTCCAGCTCGCCACCATCGAAATTGCGTAGGTTCAACACGGGGAGCCACCGTAGCATGGGTCGGTGCGCCCGCCCGCGAGGCCGATCCGACCTCAGCGGCGCAACCGGTAGAGCACGTGTCGCCGCAACCGGTGGCCGTCGGGTAGCCGGGGGTGATCGAAGTCGTCGGCCGGATCGCGGCGCAGGCCGAGCTTTTCCATTACACGCCGCGAGCGCGCGTTGGCGGGCACCGTGAAGGAGACGATCTCCGGCAGCCGCAGCGTCTCGAAGGCGAAGCGCAGCACCTCGGTGGCCCCCTCGGTGGCGTACCCGTATCCCCAGGCGGCGTGGGCCAGGCGCCAGCCGATCTCCGTGCAAGGGGTGAAGTGCGCGCGGAAGGCCGGCACCGCCAGGCCGATGTAGCCGATGAACGACGGGCCGCCGATCACCTCGGCCGCCCACAGGCCGAACCCTTGGGCCTCGAAATGGGCCGCGATGCGCGCGGCCCCCGCGTCGCTCTCGGAACGGGAGAGTGGCGCGGGGAAAGATTCCATCACGCGCGGATCGGCGTTGAGCGCCGCGAAGGGCTCGCGATCGCTTTCCCGCCAAGGACGCAGGACCAAGCGGGCGGTGCGCAGCTCGGCGGGAGGTCTCACCGCTGCCGAGGGCGGTCGTCGCCGGCGTCGCTCACGGCGCGGAAAAGTAGCGCAGGGCATTTTCGCCCAGCAGCTTGTGCAGGGCGGGCGCGCGCCAACCGCGGCGCCACAGCAGCTCGGTCAGGCGGGGCAGATCGGCGGCGTCGCGCAGGCCGCGCGGCAGCGGTAGAAAGCCGTCGAAGTCCGAGCCCAGCGCGACGCAATCCTCACCCCCGACCCGCGCGACGTGCTCGATGTGATCGGCCAGGCGCTCCAGCGTGCAGAAGGTGCCGCCCAGGTACGGCGCGACGAAGATGACGCCCACCACCCCGCCCCGCCCGGCCAGGGCGCGGATCTGATCGTCGGTCAGGTTACGCGGGTGCGGATGGACGCCCGACGCGCCCGAATGCGAGGTGAAGGGCGGCGTGCGCGAGCGCCGGAGGAGATCCCAGAAAGTCTTGGGGCTGGCGTGGGCCACGTCGAGGCGAATGCCGGCCGCGTTGCAGGCGTCGACCAGCGCGCGGCCGCGGTCGGTGAGGCCATGGTCGCGCGCGGGGGCGCTCCGGCAGGAGGTGCCGGCGGCGCTGTCGCGCTCCCACAGAGGTCCGAGAAAGCAGACGCCTGCCTCGGCCAGCCGGGCCACGCCGGCTTCGATGTCGTCATCGATCGCGTAGCTCCCTTCGACCCCTAAAAAGAGCGCCAATCGTCCATTGGTGCGCGCGGCGCGGATCTCGGCGCTGTTCTTGGCGAGCGCGATGGTCTCTGGATTTTCGACCACCAACTGGCGCGCTCGATCGAGCTGTCGCCAGAACCGCCGGCGGCTCGGATCGAAACGGAAGCCCGCGAACATCAAGCAGCCGAGCGCGTCGATACCGCCCCGTTTGATGCGCGGCAGATCCAGATCGAGCCGCAGGGGGTTGTAGAAGGTCGCCGGGGCGTGCTCGCGGGCAAAATCGTATCCGGAGTGGGTCAGCTTGGTGAGGACGTCGTTGTGCAGATCGACCACCGTCGCCTCGGCGTGGACGGCGGCCGCCTCGGCGCTGACCTCTATCGGATAGCCGCGCACGCTAGGGCGCGCTGAAGGGGTTCTTGAGCTCGGCGGGCGTCGGCTCGGCCGGCGCGTCGACCCGCCGGTGCAGCGGATCGATCTTGGCTTCGTCGCGGTGGTGGTGCGGCCGCGCGGAAGGTCTGCCGGCGGGCGTCTCGGGGATCGCCGGCGCTGCTTCGGCGCGCGCCGGGGCGGCCGCATGGCCCGTCGCGGGCGCGGGCGCCG
>DASRLC010000396.1:0-2800 GCA_035648655.1 Polyangia bacterium | reverse complement strand
CAACCAGAGGCTGCGGGCGCCCGCGCGATCGAGCGCGGTCAGTCGCTGGGTCGGTAGCGAAGCGGCGGGTGCCGCCAGGGCGGGCTCTGGCGGCCAGCGCCAGGGGCCGAAGCTGGGGTGGCGCGCCACCTCCGCGGTGCCGTGGACCCGGCGGCGCGGCGGTCGGGCTTCCACCGCACGCAGATCACGCTGCAGGCCCGCGGCGAGCACCACCGAGGGCAACGGCCTGCCGAAGGCGGGCGGCAGCCGAACCGGCGGCGGGGTTGGCTCGTCCGGTCCGAGGGTCGACCGCGCCGGCGTGCCGTAGCGGGCGGTCTCCGTTCGCGGCCCGTCGAGCGCGACGTCCACCGCCAGTCGGGGAACGCCGTCGCGGCTGGTGGGATCGACGGTGATCTTGCGGATGACACCGGCCGCCGTCACACCGCGCTCGCCCAGCTCGACGTCGACGCCGCCGTCGAGCCGCAGAAACGGCAAAGTCGCGGTCAACCGCACCATCTGCTCGTCGACGCGCGCTTCGCAGCGCAGTGGGCGCTCGACGCCATCTATGCGCAGCTTGGCCGGCACGCTCTGCGTGGTCCGCGCTTCAATCAAACGCTCGAGCGCGCCGGTCACCCCGGGCGTCAAGCCCTCGAAGGCGATCGCCAACCCCAGCCCGTGGGGTAGGGCCGTCGTCCGCACCACCCGGCCGACGATGGCGCGCGGGCCGCTCAGCAGCAGCAGGCTGAAGCGAACCGCGGTGCCGATCGGACAGGCCTCCGCGCAGATGACGGAGAGGCCGGTGGCGCTCAGATCCAACCCCCGGCCGTATAGTCGGCCCTGGCCGTCGATCCGGGTGAGACAGATCGCCTCGTCGTAGGGAATCCGGGGAGAGACACGCCGGGTGCTAACCATCGGCCACCTTCGACAGTAATTCTGGCACCCGCGTCGCGCGAAGAAAGGTGTAAGCGGTCGTTCGTTACATTTTCGGCGGATTTCCTGCGACATCGGCGGCGGAGTAGGCGGGAGTGGTCGGCCAAGGCGGCAGCGGCGGCAATCCCATCACCTCGCGGACGGGCGCAAAAGACCGCCGGTGGACCGGACAAGCGCCCAAACGGGCGAGGGCGCCCACGTGGGCGCTCACTGGATAGCCTTTGTGCTTGGCGAAGCCGTAGCCCGGGAACTCGACGTCCAGCTTGACCATGTGGGCGTCGCGGGTGGTCTTGGCCAGGATCGAGGCCGCCGCGATCGTCAGGCTCTTGGCGTCGCCTCTGACGATGCCCTGTTGCGGCAGCGGGACGTCTTTCAGCTTTCGGCCGTCGATGAGTAGATGCTCGGCCGCCGGCGAGAGCGCGGCGACGGCGCGGCGCATGGCCAGCAGGCCGGCCCAATAGATGTTGAGTCGGTCGATCTCCTCGACCTCGGCGAAGGCGACCGCCCAGGCCACCGCGGTGCGCTTGATGACCGGGGCCAGCCGCTCGCGCGAGGCCGGATCGAGGCGCTTCGAGTCGTCGACCTCCGGGATGCGCGTGCCCGGCGCGAAGATGACCGCCGCAGCCGAGACCGGCCCGGCCAGCGGGCTCATACCGGCCTCGTCGACGCCGGCGACGTGGACGACGCCCGCGCTCCAAAGCGCATTCTCGAAGCGCAACATCGTGCGCAGGCGCTGCCCTTCGGCGCGGTTGTCGCGGCGGCGCCGGGACACGGCGGCCAGGATCGCGCGGACCCCGGCGCGCGGATCGGCGCGCAAGGCTGTTTCGACCGAAGAGGGCAGCGGCCGCCCCCCGTCGACGTAGCGGGCGCGCAGCTCGGCCATCGACAAGGGCGCCCGCGGGGGCATCAGGGCGGCAAGGCGGTCAGCGCGGCCCGCGCCTCCGCGGCGTGGTTGCCGAGCGGCGCCAGCTCGAGGTAACGGCGATAGCTGTCGCGGGCGTCGATGGCCTGGCCGTTCGATCGCTGAATCCCACCCATGACGACGTAGGCGTCGGCGTAGTGGGGATCGGTGACGGTGGCCAGGCGCGCCAGGTCGAGCGCCTCGGCGGATCGACCTTGCGCCAGCGCCGTCTCGGCCCGGTGGATCAGCAGATCGGCCGAACCGACGCTCGGGGCCAACGCGACCATCTTCTCGTGGTGGGCGGCCTGCGCGTGCAGCGCCCAGGCGACGCACAGCGCCAGCACCGCGGCGCCGCCGATGACGACCACCGTCCGCTTGCGTCCCACCACCGGCGCGCGCGGGTCATAAATCGGAGCCAGCATGGGATTGGGGCCGGTGGGCTCGATCGGCAGCTCGCCGTCGACCAGCCAGTGCAACGTGGACTCGGAAAGCGTCATCTCCTGCCCAGGTTCGGCGGCTGCCTCGGGCGGCTTGGGGGCGGCGTCATCGGCGGCCGACTCCGGCGGCTGGGCGTCACTCGATTTTGCGTCACTCGATTCTGCTTCGCCTGGCTTCGGCTCGTCGGGCTTGGTGAGCAGCGCGGGCTCCGCGCCCTCGGGTGGCCCGCCTTCGTTTTCCCCGCTTTCGTTTTCCCCGCTTTCGTTTTCCCCGCCTTCGTTTTCCCCGCCTTCGGTTTCCCCGCCTTCGTGCTTCCCCCCTTCGGGCGGGGGCGGTTGCGACTCCGGCGGCGGCCAAACCGGCTCTTCGGCGCGGGCTTTCTCTTCCGCGGTTACGTCGGCGCCCGCGTCGTCCGGCTTGGCTGCGGTCTCATCGGGGTCGGGCGCGCCGGACCCCGCGGTCGTTTCGCCCGCCGGCGCCTCGTCCGGCGCGGTGTGCTTTTTGGGCTCGGAGGTCGACATAAGTTTGAATCAGAAGACTAGTGCATTATCG
>DASRLC010000395.1:0-12655 GCA_035648655.1 Polyangia bacterium | reverse complement strand
GCTCGATCTGCTGATCTCGGTCAACATCGCGGCGGCGGTGACGCTGTTGCTGGTGGCCATCTACGTCAGCGACGCGCTGAAGATCGCGACCTTCCCGACGCTGTTGTTGCTGACCACGCTGTTCCGGCTGGCGCTGGAGGTCTCCGCCACGCGCCTCATCCTGCTCCACGCCGACGCGGGTGAGGTCATCCGCGCCTTCGGCAACTTCGTGGTCGCCGGCAACCTGGTGGTCGGCGCCGTCATCTTCCTCATCCTCACGATGATCCAGTTCATCGTGATCTCCAAGGGATCGGAGCGGGTGGCCGAGGTCGCCGCCCGCTTCACGCTCGACGCGATGCCGGGCAAGCAGATGTCGATCGACGCCGAGCTGCGCGCCGGGCACATCGATCACAACGAGGCGCGGCGGCGGCGGGCGGCGCTGGCGCGCGAATCGCAGCTCTTCGGTTCCATGGATGGGGCCATGAAATTCGTCAAGGGCGACGCCATCGCGGGGATCGTGGTGCTGGCGGTCAACATCGTGGGTGGCCTGATCGTCGGCATCCTCCAGCGGGGAATGGACGCCGGCGCCGCCGCCCGCACGTACACGGTGCTCACCATCGGCGAGGGGTTGGTGTCCCAGATCCCAGCGCTGGTGATCTCGACGGCGGCGGGGCTCATCGTCACCCGCGTCGCCTCGGAAGAAGAGGGCGGCCAACTGGGGCGCGACATCGGCCTACAGGTCACGGCGCAGCCCAAGGCGCTGGCGATCACCGCGGGGCTGCTCGGCCTACTGGCGATTGTACCGGGGCTGCCGGCCGGCCCTTTCCTGATTTTGGGGCTGGTGCTGGGTGGGCTGGCCTGGCGGCTCATGCGGACGCCGTCGGCGCGCGCCCTGACGGCGGAGGGCCTGCCGATCGTGGCGTCGCGTGCCAGCGGGACCAGCCCGTCACCTGCGACGGCCGACGAGGCCGCTCTCGCGCCGGTGCTGACCCCCATCGCCGTCGAGGTGGCTGGCGAACTCGGGGCCCGGCTGGGCCCGAACGGATCGGGGCCCGGGGTCTTCGCGAGCGAGATCGTCCCTCGCCTGCGGGAGCGACTCTTCGCCGAGCTGGGGCTTCCGCTGCCGGCGGTGCGCCTGCGCCCGGGCGTGTCGGGTTTGAGCCCGACCACCTACGTGCTGCGCCTCAACGAGGTGCCGCTGGCCCGCGGCGAGATCCCGCGCGACAGCTGGCCGACGGCCGGCGCACAGCTCGGCGACGAGGTGCTGGTGCTATTGCGCCGCTACGGCCACGAGCTCTTCGGGCTCGACGAGGCGCAGGCCCTGCTCGACGCGCTCGAGCGCACGCACCCGACGGTGGTGCGGGAGGTGGTCCCCAAGATGGTCACGCTGGTGCTGCTGACCGACATCTTGCGGCGTCTCATCGAAGAGGGGATCTCGTTGCGCAACCTGCGCGACATCTTGGGCGCGCTGGCCGAATGGGCCCCACACGAGCGCGATCCGGTGGCGCTCACCGAGCACGTGCGCGGCGCGCTCCGGCGCGTGATCACCTACCGGCACGCGGGCGAGGGGGGCGTGCTGGCCGCCTATCTCCTCGACCCGATGATCGAAGACACCATCCGCGACTCGGTCCAAAAGACCGCCACCGGCAACTACCTGGCGCTCGAACCGCAGCTTTCGCGCGACATCGTCGCCGCCGTCGGCCGTGCGGTCGGCCCAGGCGTCGGTGCGGGCGCGGTGTTGATTACCGGCGCCGAGATCCGCCGCTACGTCCGCCGCCTCGTCGAGACCGACCACCCCGACCTGGCGGTCCTGTCGTTTCAAGAGCTGGCGCCCGAAGCCCAGATCCGACCCATCGCGCGCATCTCGGTGGATTGAGGGAGCCGCTCCGACCGCTAGGTCGAGCGTCATCCGGAAGCGATTCGAACGCCGCCGTGATTTCGATCCCCAAAGGCCTCGCCATCGACCTCGGCCGACCGACCGTCTCGCCCCGGCCGATCGCGTTCCCCGTCCCACCATCCCCGAAATGTCTTGGCGATCGAGGCTGGCCCGCCTAAACCACGGGGGTGAGCGAGAAGTCGACCGGGGCCAATCTCTATGAGGTCCTCGCGGCCAGGCGGGGGGAGCTCATCACGCGCTGGAGCGAAAGGCTGCGCGGTGGCGTCGTGGTCGCGCCTCTGCTGCGAACCGAGCTGCTCGATCACATGCCGGCGTTCATCGATGAAATCATTCGTGCCCTCTATCCCGATGCGGTCCCGCTGCCTCCCTCGAGCGCCCAAGCCGAGGAACACGGAGAACAGCGCCTGCGGCTGGGCTTCGACGTAGCGGAGGTCGTTCGCGAATACGGTGCGCTTCACGAATGCATCCTGCAGATAGCCGGCGAGGCTGGGCTGGCGGTGAGCTTGCGCGATCAGGAGGTTGTGGCGCGGCTCTTGAACGCGGGGATCGCGGCGGCGGTGTTTCAATATGTGAAACATCGGGATCTGGAAATGCAGCGCCAGGCGTCGGAGCATCTCGGCTTCATCGCGCATGAGCTGCGCAATCCGCTCGGCGCCGCCCAACTCGCGTTTCACCTACTGCGCGGCGAGCTGCCCGAGAGTCGAACGGTGGAGAGACTCGATCGAAATCTTCGGCAAACAGCCGAAATGATCAACAGCGTGCTCAGCCACGCCTCGTTGAAGATGGGCGTCGAGCCCAGGCCGGCGCCGATCGCCCTGGAGCACTTCTTACGGGAGATCGAAAGTGACGCCGAGCTGGAAGCGCAAACCAGGAAGATCGAGATGATTGTCTCGGCGCCTAAGGACTTGACCGTCCAGGCGGATCCGCGGCTCCTCCGATCGGCGATCTCCAATCTGTTGCAGAACGCGCTGAAGTTCAGTCGGGAGGGATCGAAGGTGACGTTGACCGCCGTGCGTACGGACGGTCGCGTGACGATCGAGGTGGCGGACGCCTGCGGCGGTCTTCCACCCGGGAAGGCGGCCGAGCTGTTCACGCCCCTTGTTCAGCGGAGCGAAAACCGGAGCGGCTTCGGCCTGGGCCTTGCCATCGCGCTTCAGGCGGCCGAGGCACACAACGGCACGATCAAGGTCCGGGACATTCCTGGGGTGGGGTGCGCCTTCATCATCGATCTCCCCAGCAGCGCACCGGGCTGACCGGCACCGTCATCGCTGCGGAAGGTCTCCGGCGACGGGTAAAGGAGACCGTGCCTTGGCCGAAAGCGGCGTGAAGTGCGGAACCAGGTGGTGGAGAGGGATCTTGCCGAGCAGGGTCTCGGTCCGCTTGACGGCCCACCGAATCGGCCTCACCCACAGGTTGGGCGTGCCGCAGCTCTCACAGCCGAAGAGCGGGCGAACGTCGGCCAGCGCGGCATAGGCCACATTGAGTGCGAATTGAAACGGTCGAAACCCGAACACACGGAGGGCGAAGCACCGCGCGAACCATCTCGTCTTGTCGAGAGTCCGTAGAACCTCCGCCACCGCCTCCCCGCCGAGCTTCATCGAGCCATCGGGCATCAGAAGATGGATCGTCGCGTAGGCGTTCCAGATGTCGAGATTCGGATTGAGCGATCGCAACGCCTCCGGATCGTCGCCGATCGGACGCTCGATGAGGCGAGCCTCGCCCGATGGGCTTTGGGCCGATCTCTGGACCCAGTGGGCGAGGCGGCGACACACGCCACATTCGCCGTTGAACAAAAGGATGGGCTTGGTGTCCGTCATTCGAATGGCTGCGTCACCGCGGCCAGGACCGTCTTGACCGTGGGGTGGGGACCATCGACGCGGCCGACCTCTTTGCCGTTCAGAAACATGATCAAAGTCGGGGTGCCGGCGATGCCATAGCTTTCGGCGAGGCCCTCTTCGGTGGCGATGTTGACCCTGAAGAGCCTCTCTTTGGTCGCGACCTGTTTTGCAACCTGCTGAAGGATCGGCTCCAGCACCCGACAGTGGGCACAGCCGTAGGACATGAACTCGACTGCGATTGGTCCTTCGCCCTCCAGGACCGACGGCGCGAAGGTCGTGCCGGTGACGGTCTCTATCGCATCGCCGGGTCGAGCCTGTGGGGAACCCTTTGGCTTCGTCTCCGTCATGGAACCGTGCCCTAAGAGATAGGCACGATTTTTGTGCGCGGTGTCGGAAAGCCGATCGTGAGTCTATTCCTTCGAACAAAAGGCGTGAGCACCAGCTACGGCCAGTCAAGCCGGGGGAGCCCCCTGAAACCCAGATAACGACCGACCCCATCGCGCAATGCGGTGGCGCCGACCGCGATCATTGCTAGGGCGTGGTACCTCGCCTCGGAAGGGCGTCGTGAAAATACTGGCGGACGTGCGCGACCAATTGACGATCCGTCGGGTGGTCGGCTGTCTCGACGCCGACGACGTGCGGCTCGAGCGCGGGGGCGTGCTTCTGCGCGTATCTGAGAAAGTGCAGCTTGGTCACCGACGGTCCGACGAGCAGAATCTGGTCGGCGCCCGCGAGCGCCGCCGCGACGGCCTGGAAGAAGCGGTGCTCGTCGTCCGGATGGTTGTGGGTCCGCGTCTCCTGATCCTTCGGATGGCGATGCAGGTGGTGGTTCGCCGCGTGGACCTTCGTCTCGTCGAAGGTCGCCGGATCGACGTGAAAGATCTTCGCCTCGTCATGGTCGATCCAGACCGCCACTTGTCGCATCTCCAGCTTCTAGCACGAACGAATCCCGCCGTTCGGGATGCAAACAGCTCGATGCATCGGGCGTCGCGCCGGCGTCCGGCGCGACAGGTTCGAAGCAGGGAATCCCTGACCGCCCATGCGGGGAAACCAGAATATTTTCGTTGCCAACGGCTGCATATCACGCGAGACGGGCGGCCGCCGTCAGAGGCGGCTATAGGCTGCGTCGCGGTCGCGCCGGATGTCGTCCAGCAGCATGCCGAGCGTGGAAGAATTCCGCACGCCCACCTTCGCGAGATTGTCCGCGGCGATGTCGGCGGAGAGATCGCGGCCGTCGCGGCTCAGCTCACCGATCAACGAGGCCCGCACGAGCTGCAGGGTTGGATCGGGCGTGCGACGGATGTATGAGACCAGCTGGGCGGCGTTCTCGAGATCGGCGCCCAGGCCGGAGTCGGGGTGAAACGCCGCCAGCAGGTAGGGCGCTCGGGGGTCTGGCGACCTCCGGGCGCGGTCGGCGCGCCGCACCCGTTCGGCGAAGCTGCCAAACGCGACCTCACTTATCGACGCCCGCGGGAAGATCGCCAGCCCGATCGCCAGGATCGGGCTGGCGACGAGCTCGTCGATGAATTTCAGCACCGGCGTGATCTCCGGCGCCGCGTCGAGCATCACACGCCGAGACACCTGGCCGTCCCGCCAGGCGCGTGCGGCCCAAGGACAGAGGTCCCACCCAATCACGATCTCCTCGACGTATCGCGCGTTGACACGCAGAGATTCGTTGACCTGCTGCGTTCCGTCCGCGCGAGGTGATTCGGCGTCCAGGGGTTGGCCCACGCACCCCCCTAGGTGCCCGGCGCCCGGGCCGGCGCGGCGGCGTCCACCTTGTCGCCCGACTCGACGAAGGCGCCCATGTGGCGGAACTTCTGGTAGCGATCGGCGCGCAGCGCCTCGGGCGACATGACCAGCAGCTCGGTCAAATGGCGCTGCAGCGACTGGCCCAGGTTGCGGGCGGTCAGATCGTGGTCACGGTGGGCGCCGCCGGGGGCCTCCGGGATCACCTCGTCGACCACGCCCAACCTCTGCAGATCGGTGGCGGTCATCTTCATGGCGGCGGCCGCCTCCGGCTTCTTGCTGTCGTCGCGCCAAAGGATCGACGCGCACCCCTCCGGCGAGATCACCGAATACGTCGCATACTCCAGCATCAGGATCCGGTTGGCCACGCCCAACGCGAGCGCGCCGCCGGAGCCACCTTCGCCGATCACCGCGCAGACGATGGGCACTGGCAGGCCGGCCATGACTTCCAGGCTTTTGGCGATGGCCTCGGCTTGCCCGCGCTCCTCGGCGTCGACGCCCGGATAGGCGCCCTGCGTGTCGATGAGGCAGAGGATGGGGCGGCGCGTCCGGGCGGCCAGCTCCATGAGGCGCTGCGCCTTGCGATAGCCCTCGGGTTTGGGCTGACCGAAGTTGCGCTGGACCTTCTCTTTGGTGCTGCGGCCCTTTTGGTGGCCGACCACCAGCACTGGGCGGTTGTGGAACGTCCCGAAGCCGCCGACCACCGCCGGATCGTCGGCGAAGCGCCGGTCGCCGTGCAGCTCGATGAAGTCCGGCACCAGGCGCTCGATGAAATCCAGCGTGTAGGGGCGCGCCGGGTGGCGGGAGAGCTGCACCTTCTGCCAGGCGGTCAGCTCGGCGAAGATCTTCTGCTGCAGCTCGCGCGCGCGGGATTCCAGCAGGGCGATTTGCGGGTGCAGCTCGGGCGCGCCGCCGCTGACCCGCACCAGCTCTTCGATCTTTCGTTCCAGCTCGACCACCGGACGCTCGAAGTCGAGCATGGGCGTGTCGCTTCCACGAACCAGGGGCGCTGCGGTCTCGGCCATCGAGGTAGTTTATAGCCCTTCAGGGGCCCTCGGTTGCAAACGCGCGCAAGAGGGCGTGGCCTTCGGTCGCGGTGCTGGGGGCCGGCTGCGGGACGCCACCGACGGGCTTGCCGGTGGCGGTGGTCCCGCCGGCGATGTCCGTCACGGTCGCCGCCCCCAGCGCGTACAGGAGGGTGGCCGGCAGATCGGCGGGTGTGGCGGGCTGTCCGCTCACGACGCCGTCGCGCACCCCCGGACCGATGAGGACGAGTGGCACGTGGCGCGACGAGCCGGGTCCATAGAAGTCGCCGCCGGCCGCGTCGATGGGGGTGGCGCCGCGGCTGGTGATCACGATCAACGCGCCGGGCACCGCCTGGAAGACATCCAGCGCCAGCTGACCGAGCCTCTGCAGCTCGGACAGCGCCGGCGCGCCGTGTCGATCGGGGGCGCGGACGCCGCCGCTCGCCACCAGCGCCAGCAGGCCCGATGGGTGCTGGGCCGCCAGCGTGCCGAGCTGCGTCCCCAGATCGGCCGCGCTCGGGGGCAAGGTGACGTCGATCGTCGAGGCATCGATGTGCAGCGTATGAAAGTCGGGTGCGCCCAGCAGCGCGGCGGTCAACCCCAGCATATGCGCGGCGTCGAAGAGGCTCTCGCTGGCGAACACCGTCGGGGCGCGCCAGGCCGCGTATCCGGCGGGATCGGCGATCGGATTGGTGGGCAGCGGCATGGCCAGGAGGCCGGCGCCGGGCGGCAACGTGATGGTCGGATCGTCTTCGGCCGCCGGAACAAACGGCGCGACCGGATATCCGCCGGTGAGGAGCTGGTATTCGGTGACCGGCCAGTCGCGGCTGTCGGTCCAGAAGTCTTCGAAGCGGGTGCCGGTCGCGGCCAAGATCCGGAACGCGCTGGCGGCCTGGGCGGTCAGCGGATCGTCGAACAGCTCGTCCTCGTAGAGGCCGGCCAGGTCGAGGAGCACGACCACCTTGGGTATCGCCAGCGGGGCCGGCGGCGTTCCCGCGAATCCGGTCGCCGCCAGCACCAGGTCGCGCGAGGTGTCTGGGGGCGTCGGCACCGCGATGGTTTCCCCCGGATCGCCCAAAAAGGCCGCGCGGATCGGACCGCGGGCAGACGTCCGCAGGGCGATATTCGGGCCCAGCGCGGCCAGCGCGGTCGGGGCCACCTCGGGGTGCAGGACCGGGTGGGGGAGCATGACGCCGCGCTTGAACGCCGGCCCGGCCATGATGAGCGGCACGTAGAGCTCGTCGGCGGAGAATCCGCCGTGGCGGCCATAGGGATACTGGGTGTGCTCGAGAAACGGTCCGGGCAGCGTGTTGTCGGTGTCGACCTGGTTGAGCGTCCAGTCGTCCTGCGGGAACACCACGATGTCGGCCTGGTTGGGGCTGCAGGCGCGGAAGTCGCGGAAGCTGCGCGTGCCGAGGGCGCCGTCGGCGGTCAGAGTGCGCGTGGTGTCGAGGCCGACGATGGCCCCGGATTGGATCAGCGACAGCAGCTTGTGGGTGACGTCGGCCTGCTGGGCCGCGCCGCTCGCGGTACCGGCGCCCGGGACGTTGGCGTAGATCAGCGCGTCGCCGTCCTCGTTGAGCAGCGCGTAGCTCGAGGTGGAGAGGCCCAGCGCGGGGCCGCTGGCGGCCACCAGCGCGGCCAGCTGCCCGTCGGCCTCGACGCCGCCCTGCGTGCCGAGCGCGACCTGGTTGTGGGTGTCGACTTTGCCGTGGTCGAGGGTGAACAGAATGTTGGTACTGTCGGTCAGCTCTTGGTCGTCGAGCGCCGAGAGCAGCTCGCCCAGACCGCCGTCGTAGTCCTCGATGATCTGCGCCAGCGCCGCGCCGTCGGCCCCGTAGGTGCTGGTCGGATCGTCGTCGAGCGCGATGAAGTCCCACACGAACATGAACGCCGGCATCGGGTGCGCCGGCGACGACGCGCGCACGACGTCGGCGGCGTCGCGCAACGTGAACTGGGTCTGGGTCTCGCCGCTCTCCGGCGGTCCGTCGTAGGCGTAGCTGTCCACGACGCCGGTCGGGTACCCGAGGACACCGGTCAGGATCTGCTTGGCGTCCGTTACCTGGATGGTCGTCATCCCGAGCGGCGTGTCGAGGATGGTCCCCACGATCGACAGGTGCACCTCGTCGGCGCCGGCCTCGAACGGCGGCAGCTCGCCCACGTAGGTCGTGCGGCCGCCGGCGTCGCGGACCGCGCGGTACACGCTGTCGCCGCGGGTGAGGAGCGGGTTCTTGCCGTAGAGTGCGTAGTCGCCGGCCGCCAGCCCCGGGAAGCTGACCGGCGAGCCGAACCCGGCGTCGCGCGCCAACCAATCGTTGGAGGGCACATTGTCGCCGTCGGGATACTGCCCCGTCAGCAGCGACATGTTGTTCTGGTTGCTGTGGGTCGGCACCACCACCCGAGAAAACGCCAGCGTTCCGCGCGCGATGAGGCCCTTGAGGTTGGGTGCGTTGGCCATCCAGAGCCCGCCGAGGCCATGGTCGTCGATGTCGATCTCGATCACATGGCCGCTCGGCGGTGGGCGGGTGCCGTTACAGCCCAGGGTCCAGATCGCGCAGGCGAGGGCGACCGCGCGCGCGGCCGCCGCGGATCGCGCGTGGGCGGACGGCCCCCCGCGCTGGGGCGGCTTCGGGCTGGCGGGCAGGTTGTCCTGCTCCCTCTGGGCCGGGCTGGTCACGCCCCGCTCAAATGTAGTGCGGCCAGCCGTCGCAATGGCGTCGGTCATTGAGGTGGCGGGGTGCCCGTGACGTCCGGCGATCCGGCGTCGCCCGCGGGGACCACCGGCGGTTCCACCCAACGCCCGGGACGATCGGCCAGCACGTAAGCCATGGTCGCCAGCGCGGCGACCCCCCGCGCAAGGTTGGCCGGATCAACCTTGTCGAGGGTATCGGCCGCCGAGTGATGAACGTCGAAGTAGTGACCCATGTCGACCGCCAGCCCGAGCCGCGGCACGCCGCCACCCTTCAGCTCGTCGATGTCCTCGCCGGGAAAGGCCGGGATGATGGCCCCCGCGCCGATCGTGTTCAGCAGACCCGCGAAGGCGCGCGCCTCGCCGCTCCAGGCGGGGACGCCATCGGTCACGAACCCCCGCGGCTCACCGATCCCGGCGTCGCATTCGAACGCCGCCACAATCTTGCCGAGCTCGGCGCGGTGGTCGGCGGCATACTGCTTGGCGCCGCGCCGACCCTCTTCTTCGCCCGTGAAAAGAATGGCCCGCAACGTCCGCCTCGGCGCCAGGCCGAGCCGCCGGATGGTGGCCAGCGACTCCATCACCATCGCGACCCCGGAGCCGTCGTCCTGCGCCCCCTGACCGACGTCCCAGGAGTCGAGGTGCGCCGCGATCACCACGATCTCGTCGGGCTTCTCGCGGCCGCGGAGCTCGGCCACCACGTTGGACGACGGGGCGTCGGGCAGCGTCTGGGCGGGCAGGTCGAGGTGCACCTTTACCTTGTCTCCGCGGGCGAAGAGGCGACCGATGAGCGCCGCGTCCTCGACGGAGAGTGTGGCCGCCGGGATCTTGAGCTTGCCGGCATACTTCATCCAGCCGGTGTGGGGGGCGCCCAGACTGTGCGCGGTGAGCGAGCGGACCAGTACCGCCACCGCGCCCAGCGGCGCGGCGCGATCGGCGCCGGCGACCCGAAAGGGAAGCGCATCGCGGTAGCCGGATCCGGCGTCGGGGCTGCCCAGCATCGGGTGGTTGTAGAGGATGATCTTCCCTTTGATATTTTCGCCCAGGGCCGCCAGCCCGTCGAACGACGAGACGACCAGCACCTCCGCCGTGATTCCCCCCGGCGGCGTCCCGACGCTGCCACCCAGGGCCAGAGCCGCCAGAGGCCGCGAAAACGGCGCGACTATCGCCGCGGACCCGTCGCCGCGGACCCAGTGTGGGACTTGCGCCGCTTCGAGGTGGACGTTTACCTGGCCGTCCTTGACGAACGTGTCGCGCGCCCAGACGATGGCGTGATCGAGCGAGGCCGACCCGCTGATCCGCGGGCCGATCTCGTCGGTCAGGTAGCTCAACTTTTGCCAGGCGCCGTCCCCGGTGACGCTGGCGGTGACGATCTCGTCGGCGGTCTCCCGGTAGGCCGCCGCCAGGGTCTCCGCCGCCGTAGGGCCTCGGTGGCAGGCGGCGCCGGTGGTCAGCGCCAAAATCAAGACGGCGGGCAAAAACGCGGGCAAAAGGGCGGGCAAGGTGGCTGGTCTCGAACGGCTGGTCATTTTTGGCAGCGCGGACAAAAGAAGGTCGCGCGTTGCGCCTGCACGATACGGACGATCTTCCCCTTCTTGCAACGGGGACAGGATGCGCCCTCCCGGCCGTAGACCAGAAACGGATTCTCCGTCTGGCGCTCTTCGACGTACCCGATGTCGGCGCCGCCGCCGTCGGCGCCCGCCGCCGCGAAGGCGTCGAGCGTGAAGTGGATCGATTCGAGGATCGCCGCCGCCAGCCGTTTGACCTCGGCCCCGGTGAGCGTACGGGCGGGTCGGCGCGGATCGATGGCGGCCCGAAACAACGACTCGTTGGCTTGAATGTTTCCGACACCGGCCAGCAGCGTCTGGTCCAGCAGCGCCACCTTGATCGGCGTCCGAAGGCCCGCGAGGCGGGCGCGAAGCGCGGCGGCGTCGATCCCGTCGTTCAGCGGATCGGGGCCGAGCCTGGCGATCTCGGGAAGCTGCTCGAACCGCGCGTGCGCCACCAGGCGGAAGCGGCCGAACATCCGGGGATCGACGTAGTGCAGGTAGATCCCATGGTCGAGCTCCAGCGCCACCCGCGAGGCGGACGGCGCCGGTTGGCCGGCCGCGCGCCGCAACCATTTTCCCGTCATGCCCAGGTGGGACCAAACCCCCAGCGGTCCGCTCTTTCCGGCGAACGTCAGCAGCAGGTTCTTGCCGATCCGGCGCAGCCTCTGAAAACGCGCGCCGGCCAGCGCTTGCAACGCCGCGGGCGTGCTCGGGCGGAAGAGCCGTCTGGCGCGGGCGTCGGCCGTCAGCGCGCGGATTCGCCGCCGCGCCATCCACCGCCGCAGGTTACGGGCGGCGACCTCCACCTCGGGCAGCTCGGGCATCGGCCTTCCGTTATAGCGCTGCAGACAGGACGCGCCCGGAGACTTGACGTTGCACCCGCTTCGTCGTCGCATGGCGTGCGCGCCCGCCGAGACCGCCCGTGCCGAACCCGATCCCCGGCCCCACCGTCAGTCGCCCACGCGAGCTGGCGTCGGCGGTCCTGATCCTGATCGTCGGCTTCTGGGTGTTTCGACACCTCCCGATCCAGCAGGGCGGGGGGGACTCGCGCTATTCGCTGCTGCTGGGCGAGAACCTACTGCGACATCGGGACTTCGCGCTCGAGCGTTATGACCTGCCACGCCCCGACTATCGACTGGAGGACGCCGACGGACACCGCAGCTACGGTTTTCCGGTCGGCACCTCCCTGCTTTCGATTCCTTACCTGGCGCTGATGCACCTGCGGGGCGAGTCCGTCGTGCGCCAGGACGGTTCTTACGACTTCGACCGAGAAGTCGTGATGGAGGTGCGGCTGGCGGCGCTGCTCATGGCGGCCTTCGCCGGGCTTATCTATCTGACGGCGCGGCGGATGCTCCCGCGGAGCTGGAGCCTGGTGGTCACCTTCGCCTCGGCCTTCGGGACGCAGGTGCTGAGCACCATGTCGCGCGCGCTGTGGTCGGACACCTGGGGCGTCTTGCTGGTGGGCGGGGCGGCGCTTTTACTGTTCGAGGCGGCACGGCGGCAGCGGGCGCCGAACATGGTCGCGCTGGCGACGCTGGAGGTCTGGGCCTACGTGGTGCGTCCCACCAACTCACTGGTCCTGCTGGGGACGGGGGTCTACCTGCTGCTGACGCTTCGCGGGAGGTGCTGGCCGTTTGTGCTGACGGCGGCGGGTTGGTTGGCGCTGTTCGTGGGGTATTCGTGGCGGCACTTTCATCGTCTGGTGCCCGGCTACTACCAGGCCGGGCGGCTCACGTTTCGGGCCGGACCGGCGGCGCTGCTCGGGAATCTGGTCAGCCCCAGCCGCGGGTTTCTGATCTGCGTGCCGCTGGTCGTCGGCGTGGGAATCCTCCCACTGCGCTACCGCCGAACGGTCGCGCTTCGGCCACTGGTGGTGCTGGCGCTGGCGATCGTGGGCGGTCACTTGGCGATGCTGGCGGGATTCGAGC
>DASRLC010000394.1:0-2468 GCA_035648655.1 Polyangia bacterium | reverse complement strand
GAGATGAAGACCACCGAGCCGTACTCACCCACCGCCCGGGCAAAGGCCAGCGCGAACCCGGTCAGCGCCGCCGGCAACACCGTCGGGAAGATCACCTTGCGCAGGGTGTACAGGCGCGACGCCCCCAAGGTCGCGGCCGCCTCTTCCATGTGCAGGTCGAGATCGAGCAACACCGGTTGCACCGTTCGCACCACGAACGGCAGCCCGACGAACACCATCGCCACCGCCACCCCCGCCGGCGCGAACGCCACCTTAATCCCATGCGGCTCGAGAAAACGCCCCAGCCACCCCTGCTCGACGTATAGCGTGGTGAGCGCGATGCCGGCCACCGCCGTCGGCAACGCGAACGGCAGATCGATCGCCGCGTCGATGAGCTGGCGCCCTGGAAAATCGTAGCGCGTCAGCACCCAGGCCAGCACCAGTCCGAACACCACGTTCACGCCACCGGCAATCAAGGCCGCGCCGAAGCTGAGCCGGTAAGCCGCCAGCGCGCGCGGCGAAAGCACCGCCTGCGCCATCGCCGGCAGGCCCAGCGACGCGGTCTTCCAGACCAGCCCCGACAGGGGGATGAGCACCAACACCGATAGATAGGTGATGGTGATCCCCAGCGAAAGCCCGAAGCCGGGCAGACTGCCGCGCGCGCGCCACCGGGTCGCTGCCCCACCGGCGGCCGAGATCGAAGCCGCGCCCCCCATCACGACCCGGGCTGGTAGATCTGATCGAACGTGCCGCCGTCGGCGAAGTGGGTCGCCTGCGCCTTCTGCCAACCGCCGAACACATGATCGATCGTGAAGAGCTTGATCTTCGGGAAGGTGCCGGCATGCTTGGCGGCCACGGCGGCACTGCGCGGGCGGTAGTGGTTCTTGATCGCGATTTCCTGACCCTCGTCGCTGTAGAGGAACCTGAGGTAGGCCTCGGCGACCGCGCGGGTGCCGTGCTTGTCGACGTTCTTGTCGACGACCGCCACCGGCGGCTCGGCCAGGATGCTCACGCTGGGGTTGATGATCTCGAACTTGTCTTTGCCGAGCTCGTTCACCAGCAGATAGGCCTCGTTCTCCCAGGAGACCAGCACCTGGCCGATCCCGCGCTGTCCGAAGGTGGTGGTCGAGCCGCGCGCGCCGGAGTCGAGCACCGGCACGTTCTTGTAGAGCTTCTTGACGAACTCCCGGGCCGAGGCTTCGTTGCCGCCCGGCCGCTGCAGGGCGTAGCCCCAGGCCGCGAGGTAGGCCCAGCGCGCGCCGCCCGAGGTCTTCGGGTTGGGCGCCACCACGATGGTCCCCGGTTTGACCAGGTCGTCCCAGTCGTGGATGCCGCGGGGGTTTCCTTTTCGCACCACGAATACGATCGTCGAGGTGTACGGCGAGCTGTTGTCCGGCAGGCGCTTCTGCCAGTCCTTGGCGATGCGCCCAGATTTCTCGGCGATGGCGTCGATGTCGTAGGCCAGGCCGAGCGTCACGACGTCGGCGTCGAGCCCGTCGATGACCGAGCGGGCCTGCTTGCCGGAACCGCCGTGCGACTGGCTGATGTTGACGGTCTGACCGGTCTTCTGTTGCCACTGCTTACCGAAGGCCTGGTTGACGTCCTGATAGAGCTCCCGCGTCGGGTCGTACGAAACGTTGAGCAACTTGACCTGCGCGCGTGCCGTCCCCGCGCCCACCAGCGCGAGCAACGCGCCGAGAACCAGCCTGCCTGTTCGCTTCATTTTCATGGGGTCTCCCTGTCTGGTCTTTCGTTAGAACGCGATTTGGAAGCGGCCGAGCAGGACCTTCTCGGTCGGGCGATTGCCGGTCTTGGCGCCGCCGGTAAATGACGTCTGCTCGTAGTCGCCGTCGACCTTGACGTTGCGGCTCAGCTGCCAGTTGACCGCCACACCGTGGGCCCGGGCCTGCCGGACCGACTTGGTCGGATCGATGCCGGTCGGAAACGCCGCGCTGTCGACGTTGAGCCAGTCGTAGCGGAAGGCCAGCTCCAGCGCGCCGAAGGTGCCGGCAGCCAGATCGAGCGGCTTGTGCGGCTTGATCCCCTCGTACGTTACGTCGCCGCCCAGCGCGCCCGAGACGGTGACGTGCCCCGCGGTGTTGTTGTAGGCGCCGGTCCCGAAGGGGGTGCCGGTCGTCGTCAACTCGGCGACCTGTTGGTACTCCTTGACCCACTCCGCCAATAGGCCGACCGGCCCGTTGTAGTAGTAGAGCTGCGGGTTGATCCGCGTGTGGCGGCCGTAGGCGACCACGGTCTGCATGATGTCGATCGTGCTGGTGAGGTACGAGCCGATGGACTGCTGGCCGTCCGACTTGAAGGTCCCCATCCACGGGTTGGGCGCGGTGAGCGTGGCGACGCCTTTCTCGTTGCCGGTGCTGGCCGCCAGTCCGAGCCCGAGACGCCCCAGAAAGCTGAGCGCGTCGGCGTCGAACGGCTGCACGAAGATCCGCCCGGCGAAGGTCTTGGCGTGATCGCTGTCGACGTCGGTC
>DASRLC010000393.1:0-4299 GCA_035648655.1 Polyangia bacterium | reverse complement strand
GCATGGAGGCGCTGTCGCGGGGGCTCGAGATCGGTGGCGGGCTGATTCCACCCGGCGCGATGTTCGAGATGGCGGCCGCGGCGGGGCTGGCCGACGCCGTCGAGCATCTCTGCCGGGAGAGCGCGGTGCGCAGCTTCTCGCGCCTGCCGTCGCGCTCGGATGATTTGCTGCTGTTCCTCAACCTCGATCTGGCCTCCACCTCCAGTCCGACCGCTTCCGCCGCCGAGCTACAGGCGCTGGTCTTCGGTGCCGGCCTCGAGCCGCGCAACGTGGCCGTCGAGTTCCTCGAAGCGCGCTTCGACGATGCCGGGCGGTTTGGCGCGCTGGCGGCCGCTCTGCGCGGGCGGGGATTTCTGATGGCGCTCGACGACGTCGGCGCCGGTCACTCCAACCTCGATCGCATCCCGCTGCTCAAGCCGGACGTCATCAAGATCGACCGCAGCCTGATCACCGGCGTGGAGGCCGACTTCTACAAGCAGGAGACGCTCAAGAGCCTGGTTGGCCTGAGCCGCCGCATCGGCGCGCTGGTGGTGGCCGAGGGGATCGAGACCGAGGCCGAGGCGATCACGGCGCTCGAGCTGGGCGCGGATCTTCTGCAGGGATATTTCCTGGGCCGCCCACAGCCCGGCATCACTTTCGACGACGCGGGGATGGGGCGCGCCGCCGGGTGCGTCGAGTCGTTGGCGCGGGCCTTCAAGGCCCACATGGTCGGCGAGATCAACGACCGCAAGCGCGCCTACCGCGGCTTCAACGAGATCCTGGCGCGCATCCTCGGCCAGCTCGCCAGCGCCGACGCGCTCCAGTTCGACGCCATCCTCTCGCGGGTCATCGAGGACGATCCCAAGATCGAGTGTCTCTACGTACTGGACGAATCCGGCATCCAGGTGACCGACACCATCTGCAACGCCGCCATGCCCCGCCGACACGACGGCGCGATGTTCCGCCCGGCGGCCAAGGGGACCGACCACTCCTTCAAAGAGTATTTTTATCTGCTGGTCGACGTCGAGCTGCAGAAGTACACGACCGACCCCTACGTCTCGCTGGCGAGCGGTCACCTGTGCCGCACCATCAGCACCTCGGTCCGCGATCCGGCCGCCGATCGGCGTTACGTCCTGTGCGTCGACGTCCGACCGGGCTGAAGCTTGGCCCAGCGCAGCGTCGCGCCAGCGCAGCGTCGGTCAGCGCAGTGTCGCGCCGACGAACACGAAGGCCGCGATGACCACCAGCCCCAGGCCAACGAGCGCCAGCGGCGAGATGCGGATCTCGATACAGAAGGGGCGCCGCAGCCATTGCCAGACCGAAGGCAGGCGCGGCTCCGACAGACGGGTCATCACACGGGCCACCAAGTTAACCGGTGGATCGACCTCGCGCAGATGGGCCAGCTCCGAGATCGGTTGCTCGAGGATTTCGATCACCGCCGGCGGGCGTTCGGTGGCCGGGCTCACGAGGTGACCCCCACCCGCTCGATCAGATCGCGCAACATGGCGCGGGCGCGGACCACCCGGATCTTCAGCGTCGTGAGTGGCAGCTGAAGGATGGCGCGGATCTCTTCGTAGGAGAGATCCTCGGCGTCGCGCAAGATCAGCACCTCGCGGTACTTGGTGGGCAGCTCGAGGAGCGCGGCCTCCAAGCGCTCGCGCCGCTCGCCCCGGGAGGCGTTGGCCTCCGGCGTGGGTGGGTCGTAGGCGAAGGCGGCCTCGCCGCCCGGCACGTCGCGATCGAGTGGCTCTTCGGTCCGACGCCGCGATTTGAGGATATCCTTCGACCGGTTGACCGCGATACGCAGCAGCCAGGTCGAAAAGGCATGCGTGCGCCCCTCGCCGCGGAACCGCTCGAGCGCGTTGAATGCATCGACGAAGGCCTGCTGGGCGATGTCCTCGGCGTCCGCCCGGCTGCCCAGCATCCGAAAGGCCACCGAAAAGGCCAGCCGCTGGTAGCGCTGCACGAGCGGGCGGAAGGCCTCGACTTCACCCGCCAGGCAGCGCGCGATGAGTCGATTTTCCTCGGCGTCGCGCGCTGTTGGGACCGGCTCGAGGAGGGTCCGCACCGACGCGGCCACCGTGGGGACGGTGGCGCCGCTCTCGTCGGGCTCGAGGGCGATCGCTCCCGACGCGGACGCCGAACGGCCGGAATGCTCCCCGGTTGCCACGGCCGAACCTTACCGCGAAATCCGAAAAAGTGGAGCGCGCTATACTGCATTCATGCACCTCGGTCGGGGTGGGCCGCGTCGGGGTTGGCCTTTTGTGTTGCGGCGCGGCCTCCGGTTTCTGTCCGCGACGCTGGTCTGGACCGTGGCCGGGCCGGGCTCGGCGGGCGCCACTGCCGGTGAGGCCTCTCGGGCCGCGTCCGCGTCCGGCGAGCCGTTTTGGCTCCGCGCGTCGCACGCCGCCGAGCCGCCGGGCGCGTCGCCGGGCCGTGGCGATCCAGCGGCCGAGCGCGGCAGATGGATTCAGCTTGGCCTCGAGCAGACCAAGGCGAGGCGCTACGACGCAGCCGCCAAGGCCTACGCGGCCGCTCTGGCGGCGGGCGCCGCCAACTCGGCGGTCTACGCCGACCTGGCCGAGGTCCTGATGGCGGACGGTCGGCTGGGCGAGGCCGAGGCGCGCTATCGAGACGCCATCGCCGTCGCGACGGCCGCCGGTGCGATGGACGCCCGCTCCGCAGTCTCCGACTTGGTGCTGGCCGACTACGGGCTGGCGGTGGCGCTCGATCGGGACAGCCAGCCGGTGGCGGCGCGCGAGATGATGGGTCGCGCCCTGGCGCTGGATCCGCGGACGGCGGTGC
Organism: Polyangia bacterium; assembly: GCA_035648655.1. Classification (GTDB taxonomy): domain Bacteria; phylum Myxococcota_A; class Polyangia; order Fen-1088; family Fen-1088; genus JADGRB01. The sequence continues at coordinate 1,515 of DASRLC010000393.1, read as the reverse complement.
TGCAGCTCGCCGCGCGACCGGACGGCGATCTCTTCTTCGTCCCCGACGGCGAGGTCCTCTACTACCAAGGATTGGCCGCCGCGGTCGCCGGGCGGCGCGCCGATGCGCTGGAGGCCTTTCGACAGTTCGCGGTGCAGTCGCCGGCCAGCCGATGGGTGCGCGCCGCGGAGCAACACATCGTCGAGCTGTCCCGCGTCCGCGGCGGAGCGCCGGAAGCGTCCGGGCCGCGGATCGTGGCCAGCGGAACGGTGCTCGCCATCGGCGGTTTGGCCGCGCCCCTCATCGACGCCGCCTGGCACCAGCAGGCGGGTCTCTTGGACGAATGTTTGGACCGCGCGTTTCCGGCGGAGTTGGCCGGCGCGCGGCCCGACCGCGAAGGGATCCGGTTCGCGATCGAGATCGACGTCGATGCCCGCGGGCGCTTGACCGGTGCGGTGGCCAAGGTTCCCGCGTCGCTCGGCGAGTCCTTCGCGCGCTGCGCGGAAGGGGCGGTCAAGAACGGCTTGCACCTGCGCGCGGCAGGCACGGGCCGGGCCACCCACGCCCGCACCGAGCTCATCATCGGCGTTCCAACCGCCGAGGGGGCGGGGTATAGGTGAGGGGTGCGCAGCGCCAGGCCGCGATACATCGCCGTCGAAGGCCCGATCGGCGCCGGCAAGTCGAGCCTGGCCGAGATCCTGGCGGAGGAGCTCTCGGCGCGGATCATCCGCGAGAGCCCGGAAGAGAACCCGTTCTTAGGCTCGTTCTACAAAGACCGCCGCCGCCACGCGATGTCGGCCCAGCTCTTCTTCCTGCTCCAGCGCTACGCGCAGCAGGGTGAGCTGGCGCAGGACGATCTTTTCTCGCGGGGCGGCGTGATCTCCGACTACCTGTTCGCCAAAGATCGTCTGTTCGCGCTCCTGAATCTCTCCGCCGACGAGATGGTGCTCTACGATCGCATCTACCAGATGCTCAAGGTCCGCACGGTCACGCCCGACCTGGTAGTCTACCTGCAGGCGCGCACCGACGTGCTGCTCGATCGCATCCGAAAGCGCGGTCGCCCGGAAGAAAAACCCATCCGCGCCGAGTACGTCGAAGAGGTGGCCAAGGCCTACGCCGAGTTCTTCTTCGGCTACAGCGAGGGCCCGCTGCTGATCGTCAACGCCTCCGAGATCGACTTCGTCGGCAACCTCGAGCACCGCCGCGAGCTGGTCGCCGTGATCGAAAATACCCACGTCGGCACCAACCACTGGAGCCGGGGCTGAGCGCGGTCGGCCGGTCTACATGGTCGGCGCGGGGCAGCTGGTGATCGAGGTGATCCAGCTACCGACCAGCGTGACCGCGTTCTGATCGATCACGTAGCTGGCGAGCTTGGGCATCCGGCCGTTGTCGACGGTGGCGTCCATGCGCAGCCAGACCACCGAGTCCGCGGGCTGCGCCGGGGCCAGCAGGAGCGAGTTGTTGACGCCCTCGTCCCCCTTCATGGGCGTGGCGCCGCAGATGCCCATGTCCGCGAAGGCGACGTCGTATCGGAAG
>DASRLC010000392.1:0-11413 GCA_035648655.1 Polyangia bacterium | reverse complement strand
GATCACATCGCCTTCGGAGCGCGGGCTTCCAGCCCGCATACTTTCTTTGGAACATCAACAGCTTCGCAGATGCGGGCTGGAAGCCCGCGCTCCGGCCGCGGAGGTTCGACGAACTCGCATCCCTTCATATTGGTCGAAGCGAACCGACCTAGGGGGATTCAAAGGGCGTCCTCGGAGCGTTTGACAAGGGCCGCGATGAGCCGCGCGGCCACTACGATGGATCGCGAAGTCGGGGCCATGAACGATTTCATTTCGCTGTTCTCCGGGGCCGGAGGCCTCGACGTCGGTCTGGAGGCGGCGGGGTGGGATTGCGTGCTGGCGACCGATGCCGATCCCGTCGCGGTTCGGACCCTGGAGGCGAACAGGGGCGCGCGAATCGGCCGGGGCGCCGGGCCTTCTCCGGAACGGTGATTCTGCAAGCGGACATCCGCAAGCTGAAGGGGCCGGTGGCTGGTCTTCGAGAACGTCCGCGGCCTCCTGACGGCACGCGGCCCGGATCGCGTTCCGGGAAGCGCGCTGAACTTCGTGCGCCGCCGGCTGTTGGACCTTGGCTGGCAGACGCGGGTGGATTTGTTGAACGCCGCCGATTTTGGTGTCCCGCAGCGCCGGGTTCGGATCATCCTGGTCGGCTTCCGCACGGGGGATCCGCCCGGCGCGCCAAGGCGGACGCACGCCGAGGGCGGGCGCGCCGGAATGGCGCCGTGGATCACGCTTTCCGAATGCCTCGTGAGGGTCGGGGCTTTGGACGCATCGGAAGTCATCAGGCCGTCGGGAAAGATGGCCGACGAGCTTGCGATCCTGCCCGCGGGAACTGGAGCGAAAAGCCCCGGCAAGCGCGAGTCCACCAGGCCGGGCGGCCATTGGGGCTATAAACAGGGAGCGTTCATCGCCGACCTCGCCCTTCCGGCGCGAACAGTCACCGCGAGCGCTCAACAGGATTGGATTCGCGACCCGAACCTGGGATTGCGGCGCCTCTGTCCCCGGGAATGCGCGGCGATTCAGTCCTTTCCGGCGTCCTGGGGTTTCGAAGGCCGGCGCTCGGACCAGTATCGCCTGATCGGCAACGCCGTCTCGCCCCGGCTTGCGACGCACCTCGGCCTGGCGCTTCGACAAGACATCGACCGACCGCTCCCGGCGCGACAGGAGCGATGGAGCGATCTGCAACCGTTGCCCGCGCGCCTGCAATCGGCGATCCGCTATACTGTCCGCGAGGAGCTGCGCAATGGCGAGTCGCGCCGAGCCGGAGCGGAGCGCGGTCTTGGGACGCGGAGCACGGCTTGAGCGTTTCGGCGGCTCTCTCGGAGTACCACGCGCGCGAGGCGAAGATCGCGGCGGCAAAATATGTCGAGGGACTGACCTCGAACGAGGCCGCGAACGACTGGAAACAGGCCAATACGGAGGCGCGACGAGTGCTCGTGGAAGCGCTCCGCGTTTCTCGCAATTTGACCGATATCGCGGGCGCACTGCTCGCTCAGCAGATCGTGGCGACCGTCCGCCGCCATCGCTTGTCGGCGCGGCAAGAGGGCGCGGTCATCGAGCTTCTCACGGAGAAGGGCTGGTCTCCGCTGCGAAGCGGCCTGATCAAGACCCTCTCCGACGTCCCGGCCAGGCATTTCATGCACAAGACGCTGTTCGCGACGAAGACCCAGGCCCAGGAGGTCGATATCGCCTGCGGTCTCGGTCAGACGGTCGTTCTGGCGATGGAATGCAAGGTCACCAATGACGAGACCAATTCGGTAAAGCGCATCAATGACGTGCTGAAGAAGGCCAAGGCCTGGCAAGACCATTGGGGCTCATTCGTGCGAACCGCCGCGCTGCTTCAGGGCGTCGTCGGCTACAAGGATGTCCATCGACTCCTGGCGGACAGCGTGGAGGTGTTCTGGTCGCACAAGCTGGACGACTTCGGCGCGTGGATCGACGCCAACGCCATCCGGTAGTCGCCGCTCACGTTTGGCGCGGTCCCGTGTCCCCCGCCTCAACGCGGCTTGAGGCGACCCACATCATACCCCAGCGCCGAGATCCGTCGCAGGGCGACCGCGCGTGTAGCCGCCTCCAGGGCCGGGACGCGGGACAGCAGCCAGACGTAGTGGCCGCCGGGCGTGGCCATGATCGCCCAGCGGCCGTCGGGCGCGTGGTCGAGGATCCAGTATTCCTGGCTGATCAGGCCGCCCAGAAAGGCGATCTTGAACTTCGCGTTGGCGCTGCCGGCGACGATCCGGCCCTTGGCCCGGAACACCTCGGCCGGGCCGTTCGCCGATCCCTTGTGACAGGTCTGGACGATCGAAAACGCCGCGCCGTTTCCGCCCGTGAAATCGCTGGTCGGCGCGTGGCAGTTCTTCTGCCGGCTGTTGGGGGTGTGGGCGACGTCCCACCATCGCCCGGAATAGAGACTGGCCGCCACCGGGCGGACCGGCGCCGGCGCGCGGGCCAGCGCCGGGCCGGCCAGGGCGCAGGCGGCGAGGCACGAGGCGGCGAACTTCAAGCCCGCGCTCTGCTTCCCGCCGGCAGGGCGCGCGCCAGGGCGCCCCCGACCAGGCCGGCGGCGACCGAGGCGATCCTGCCGAGGGCCAGAAGTGAAACCGGCACGTCCTTCAGGGCCGCGGAAAGCGCGATGCCGACGAAGGCGCCGGCGCCGCCGGCGATCGCCCCGCCGGCCAGCGCCGGACCCCACCGCCCCCGGGCCATCCGCGGGTAGATCCAGCCGGCGATGAGGGAAAATCCCGTGCCGCCGATGGCGTAGGCGGCCTTGATCGCCGGGTCGAGATGGCCGGCGATCACCATCGCGACCTGGAGGACGATGCCGATCGCCGTGGCCACGGCCAGCGGCCGGCCGCTCATCGGGGCGCTCCGGAAGGTTCGTAGGTCTTCTTCATCTTTTCCAGCAGCTCGGCATTGTCGGCCTCGAAGAACCGGTAGAGCCGGTCGGAGGCCGGATCGGCGCCCCAGCCGGTCGAGGACAGCACCACCCGCATCCGGCCGGGGCCGGCGGGGATATACTCCACCACCGTCACCGTCCTCTGAAAGGCCGCGGCGCCTGGCAGTTGGTGGGGAGCCTGGATGTTCTGGAACATGATCAGCCGCTCCGGCACGAAGGTGATGATCCGGTGCTTGATGTTGTCCGGGTCGCCGAGCCTCGCCTTGGGGTCGTAGCTCGCCTCCAGCGACCCGCCGACCCGTAGGTCGATGGCCGCCACCGGCGAGTTCCAGCGCTCGAATTCTTCGGTGTCGGTGAAGGCTCGCCACAGGATCGTCGAGGGCGCCGCGATGACCACCGATTCCTGGAGCGTCCGGGCGCCGTCGGCCATGGCATAGGACGTGTTCTCCACGTCCGGCGTCTTGCCCGTCTGGGCCGCCGCGCCGCCGGCCAGGCCGACGCCGATCGCCGCGAGCGTGATGATCCGGTGTCTCTTCATGTCCTCTCCCCTCTGGCCGCCGCTCGCAGCCGCTCGAAATGGTCGCGCAGAACCGCGACCCCGGAATCGAAGGCTTCCGGCGTGCGGTGGGTGCGCGACTGCATCACCCCGCCCTCCATCACCGTCAGCACGAACTGGGCGAGGCGCCGGATGTCGGCGTCCCGGGGGAGTTCCTCGCGCGCCGCCTCGAGGCACACCTCGATGGCCGCCACCCACCCCCGGAAATTCACGCTCAGCAGTTCGCGCACCGCCGGATCGGGCTCGTGCAGCTCGAGCGCCAGGCTGCCGATCGGGCAGCCGTAGACGCAGCCGTTGTCGGTGAGCATGGCCCGGTAGCGCGCCAGCAGGGCGAAGATCCGCTCGATGGGATCGGCGACCCCCTGCCAGGCGGGCTTGAGCAGCATCGGCCAGATGCCGTCGCGATAGCGCCGCAACACCTCCAGCAACAGGTCCTGCTTGGTCGGGAAGGCGTGGTACAGGCTCCCCGAATTGGCCCCCGCCTCGCGCAGGATGTCGGCCACGCTCGTCGAGCCATAGCCTTTCTCGGAAAACAGTCGCATGGCGGCATACACCAGCCGATCGGACGTCGCTTGATTGATCACTCAATCATGATGGCATGGGTTGAATGGACGATCAAGCACGCCGCGTAACCTTCTCCCCTCGCGGGAGAAGGTGGCCCGCGAGAGCGGGTCGGATGAGGGGCCGCACCGCCCCATCCTCGACTTACGAAAGGTTCAGCTCGAAGATCGACGCGCCCCCTCATCGGTCGCCTTGCGGGGACACCTTCTCCCGCGAGGGGAGAAGGGTGGCCGAGCCCCTACTCCGCCGCCAGGCTGGTGAGCGGCGCGCGATCGCGGAAGTTGATCGTCTTCAGGTAGGCGATGCCGTCCTCGGCGATGTCGTCGCCGACCATCCGGTCGCCCTCGTTCCTGAGTTCATCCATATCGACGTAAAGGCCGTAGAAGGCGCGGGTGCGGTCGGTGATGATGCCGGCGTTGAGCAGGGTCTTGATCAGCACCCGGAAGATGTTGGTGGCTTCCTTCATGTCCTCGCGCCGGGCTTCGTCGGTGGCGATCTCGGCGAACTCGGCGATCACCCGGTCGGGGTCGAGGCCGAACATCTCGTAGAGGTCGCGCTGCTCGGAGGGGGCGACGAGGTTGAACAACAGGGTCTGGAAGCAGTGCGCCGCCCAGTCCTCGATCACATTGTGCTCCTCTTCCGAGAGGTGCGGCACCGTGCGGTCGGCCCAGATCTTGCCGAACTTGTGGTGGAACGCCTCGTCGGTCATCACCAGCTGCATCAGCTTGCGGCCGAGCGGGTCGCGGGTCTTCTGAAAGAACGTCGCGAAGGCGCCCATGGCCAAACCCTCGACCAGCATCTGCATGCCGACGATCTTCTTATAAACCTCCGGCGAGGAGATGATCTCGACAAGGAGGTTCTGGAGAACCGGGCTGCACGGGGCCGGGCGGCCCCAGCGGGCCTTGATGTATTTGGCGAAGGCGGTGACGTGCCGGGCTTCCTCGCGGGTCTGGTTGGCGGCGTATTCCTGCGCCCCCTGGTCGTAGAGCACGTGGCACAGCGAGGCCGAAAGATTGAGCGCCCCCTGCTCGCCATGCAGGATCGAGGAATAGCTGCGAAGCGTCTGTTCGTTGATGAACCGGATGCGCTCCTTGGGGTCCGACAGCGCGTCGGAGACGTACCTGGTCTGCAGCGCCCCGATCATCTCCTCGGGCAGCAGCGCCTCGTTCTCCATGTCGAACGGCTCGTCGAAATCGATGTATTTCTTGTCGAGCGGATCCCAGAAATGGTCGTGGGTGGCGCTGATGATCTTGTCGAACGCCGTCGAGCGGGCGCCGTAGCGGTCCAGATTGAGCAGCGACTCGAAATCGTCGGGGGAGACCGCCTCGTACATGGCGTCCTTGGTGATGTTGCCGTCGGCCATGGCCGGATCTCCTCGCGAGCTTCCTTCGGGTCTTGCCATCTTGCCTCGAATGGGGTCCCTGTCAAGAAAAATGACGGGGGCGTCACGAATTTGTGGGCTGGAGTTCCGGGAAGAATCGCCTTCAGGTTTTTGGCTCGCCGGGGAATTCGACACCATGGATACCGCGCTTTGTCCCTCCGCCGAGCCGGCGGGTCCCGGGGGCGCCCCCTCGGCGGCCGTCCCCCAGCCTCGCGCGGCCGCGCGAGCGACGACCGAGTACTTCCTCCGCCAGGTGGAAACCATCGGCGCCATCGTCGATGGCGACCTGATCCTGGGTCTCGTGGTCACCGCCATGGGATCGGCCAACGTCCGGCGCGTCGCCCGGTCACCCGAATTCGCCACCTTCCGGGCCGGGACCGACCGGGCCATCCCGGACGAGATGAAGACGCCGATTTCGGTTCTGGCGCTGGCGGCGTCCCTGGGTCTGCCCTACGAGACCGCCCGCCGCTATGTCGGCCGGCTCCAGAAGATGGGCCTGTGCGTGAAGCGGGGACCCGGCTGGATCGTGCCGGCCGAGGTCCTGGCCGGCGACACCGCCCGGGCCATCCTGGTGCGCGGGGCCGCCAATCTGCGCCAGTTCATCATCGCCCTGCGCGCCGCCGGCGTGGACATCGACGCCATCCGGTGAGTTCGCGGTTCAGGCGACCGGAATCACTCATCGCGCACACGATCACCCTCTCCACGCACGGCGGGAACACCCTTCGCCGCTCTCACATGGTTCTCCAGTCGAGCTGCGAGCGCCCCGTCCCGCCCCAGTTGCGGTCCCAGTCGTACCGGTCGCTGGGATTGCGCGCCGGTTCCGGCGCCTGGGCTGTCAGCGGTCGCCACAGGCAGGCGTAGCGCGCCTCGTCGGCGACGTGGTCCTCGGTCCCGGTGTCGAGGTCCTCGGCCCTGGCCGGATCGTGCTGCAGCACCGGCACGGTGCGGATGAAGTCGCGGCAGGTGTCGAACACATAGAGCATCGGCCGCACCCCATCGCCGGTGATCCGCGCCCGCAGCTGATCCCAGCCCGACAGCGCGCCCGCGGGCCCCACCCGGGTGTTGTCGGCGCGGCGGAAGCGCACTCCCACCCGCGCCATCCGCTCGGCGTGCGAGGCGCCGCCGTCCTGGCGGAAGATCGACGGGTCGGCGACGCCATGGGCGATGATCTCCCCCGCCTCGCGCTCGCGGATGCCGAGCGCTATGCTCTCGGCCTCCAGCCTCAGGCCCACGCCGGGCCTCTCGCCGACCCCATACCACTCCCGGTAGCGCACCAGCGCCCCGCGCGGGATGAACCCCGAGGGCGAAGGGTAGTCATCGCTGGCCACCGCCCACCAGCCGACCGAGAACGGCGAGGCGTATCCCCAGTCGAAGGATCGGAACCGCGTCCAGAAGCCCGGGATCTCGAACGGCGCGACGATGTTGCGCGCCGACCACTTGTCGAAGAACGCCCCCTCGATGGTGTTCCAGTCGCCCTCCAGCCACGCCTTGACCAGAGGCGCCGAGCCTGATTGCGCCAGCCTCGCCACATAGTCCGGATCCCGCGCCAGCAGTCTGGGATTGTCGGTCAGCCGGGCGGGGATGAACATCCGGTCCAGGGTCCGCGTCGATCCGTCGAAGGGGCTGGTGAACACCTCGCTCCTCGGGTCATACGGTCCGGCGTCGATGTACCGCGCCTTGACCCAGTTGTGCCCCGCGCCGCCCGGATTGCAGGTGGCCCGGTAGCCGACGCTGGCGCCGCCGGCGCTGCGCAGGGTCGCCTTCAGCTTGTCCAGCGGCCGGGGATCGGCGAACTGCGTCAGCTCCTCGACATAGAGGCGCGAATAGTCGTGGCCCTGATAGCCGTCGGCGTCGGCGTCCCGGTCGAGGTGGCGAAAGGCCAGCCGCGCCCCGCTGGGCCATTCGAACGCCGACCGGCTCGCGCTCCACACCGCCCCCTCCGGTCCAAAGATCGCCCGCGCCCGGGCGATGGTCGGCTCCAGCGCCACCCGCGTGCGCCGCACCAGCAGGCCCTTGGCGTCGGCTCCGAAGGTCACCGCGTGCATGGCGAAGTCGCCCAGCGACGCGTCGGTCTTGCCGCCGCCCCGCGCCCCGCCATAGACCACCTCGAAGACCTTGCTGGAAACGAAGGCTGCCTGCGGCCCGCGTTGCGGCGACCAGGCCGTCACCCGGGCCTCACGAGCGCCGCGGCGCGAAGGCCGCGAGCCATTCTTCCTTGGTGAGATCCGGCGCCGGCCGCACGCCTTGAAGCGGGGCGCCGTGGCCCGCGCCCGGCAGATGCTCCCGCAGCCGCGCCGCCTCCGCCAGCAGTCCCCGCGCCGCCGTCAGCGCCGCTCCGGTCTTCAGTTCCGACGCCGACGAGGCCAGGTCGAAGAGCTTCTCGAACACCCGCTTGAGGTCTTGCTGACCGCGCCACCGCGCCTCCTCCTTGAGTTCCTCGACCCGCGCGACCACCGCCGCCGTCGCCGCCCGCGCCTGCATCCGCTTGGGAAAATACTTCAGCCCCGACGCCGCCGTCGCCTCCCGCAGCGACACGCCCCTGGCCAGCGCCCGCGCGAACGCCTCGTGCCGCGTATTGCACAATGCCGCCATCTCTTCCTCGCATTATTCGAGGTGATTTGGCACGAACATTGCGTTTTGTCAACCCCTGGTGCGAAATGGGGACTTGATCGAAATTCGTCTCCCCCGAATTTCGTTCATGTCCCCGTTTTCGCGGGCGCTGCGACGCCGGCAAATCCGGGATGAAACGGGCAGGCCTGCCGCCGCCGCCTTTGGCGACCTCAATACCGCTCGAAAACCCACTCGTACGTCCGCCCGACCTTGTCGTTCCAGATCGCGTCCTCGTAGGCCTTGGGCAGGGCGTCGAGAGATTCCTGAATCGTCCGGCGCACGGCGGCCTTGGCGCGCTCCTTCAGCCGCCAGTCGAGGATCAGCCTTTCGGACTTCAGCTTTTCCAGCATCTCGCGCGCGATGCGCTTGACGGTCTCGCGCTCCTCCGCGTCCAGCTCGGGGTCGGGCTGGGTGAGGATGTCGAAGATCGCCAGCTCTTCTTCCGACAGGTTCTCGCGAATCGCCCGTCTGTCCTCGTCGTCGAGGTCATCGACCAGCTCCAGCAGCAGTTCGAGGAACGCCTCGGCCTGGACGCTGCCGGCGTTGTACTGGTCGATCAGGCTCTGAAAGCGCTGGACGAGCCGGCGGCGCATCGGATTTTCCGAGACCATGTCGCCCAGCTTCTTCGCCACCGCCCGGCGCAGCGCCTGGGCGCGGGTTCTTGGATGTCCCGAACCGGCGAGCACCCCGCGCAGGCGCTCGAAATCGACCCGCGACAGATCGAACAGGCCGTCGGTGTCGCCGTCTTCGCGGATCGGCGCGGTGATCTCCACCCCGGCGATGGATTCGTCCAGCAACGCCTCGATCCGCGCCTGCGCGTCGGCCACGTCGGGCCGTCCGGTGATCGCCCGGATGCGCTCGGCGATCACCTGCATGGCGGCGGCGCGGCCCCGATAGGCGTCGGCCCTCGGGTCCGGCATCGCCGCCTTGAACAGGCCCCAGACGGAACCGGTGAGAGCAAGATAGGCGCGCTGCTCACCGTCCGTCCCGGTCAGGGCCTCGACCATGTCTCCCAGCCGCGCCAGCCGCGCGAACCCCTCGACTTCGAACAGCGTCTCCGGGGCCACCCCGCGGCGCTCGCAGAAGGCCGCCGCTTCCACCGTCGCCCTGTCGAGTTCCGCCACCAGCTCGGCCTTGTCCCGCGCCGGCGAGCCACCGCCCGCCGCGCCGACCGTGTAGATCGCCAGCGCCCGCTGCAGATTGCGGAACACGCCGACGTAATCGACGATCAGCCCCGCGCGCTTGCCCGGCGCGTTGCGGTTGGCCCGCGCGATGGTCTGCATCAGGGTGTGGTTCTTCATCGGCTTGTCGAGATAGACGGTCGAACAGGTCGGCACGTCGAAGCCGGTGATCCACATGGCGCAGACGAAGACCAGGCGCAGGCGGTCGTCGGCCCTCTTGAACCTTTTCGCCAGATTTCCCGGATCGTCCGGCGGAATGTTCATCCGTACACGGTGAGGCCGAATGTCCAGGCCCTTGGCCGCCATGTCGGCGATCTCGTTCTGGCCCTGGCTCACCACCACCGCCATGTCGGTCTCGCGCATCCAGGCCACCAGCGCCGCCAGCCCCTCGCGGATGTCCTCCGGCCGGCGCGCGATCTCCGCTTCGCGGCGGGCGATCCCCCGCGCCCAGGCGATGCGGACCTTGTCGTACATCCGCACCGCCGTCGCCTTGTCGATGGCCACGAACATCGCCTTGCCGCGGTAGCCCCGGGCGACGAACTGCCTGACCAGGTCGTCGGCCACCCGATCCAGCCGGTCGTCGCGGGTGAGCAGGTGGTATTGCCGCCCCAGCCGCCGCTCCAGCTCGCGTTCCTGGTCCTCGTCGAGGTCCGCTTCGTCGATGATCTCGGCGACCTCGTCCTCGAACGCCTCGTTGGAGAGCTGCAGCTCGGGGATGCGGTTCTCGTAGTAGAGGGGCACCGTGGCCCCATCGTCCGTGGACTGCCGGTAGGTGTAGGTCGAGACGTATTCTCCGAAAACCTCGCGGGTCTTTTCCTCGCCGGCCATCAGCGGCGTGCCGGTGAAGCCGATGAAGGCGGCGTTGGGCAGCGCCCGGCGCATGTTTGCCGCCAGGATGTCGTATTGCGAGCGGTGCGCCTCGTCGACCATGACGATGATGTCCGACCGCTCCGACAGCAGCGGGAAGCGCTCGCCCCGCGCCGTCCCGAACTTCTGGATGAGGGTGAAGACGAACCGGTCATTGCCCCGGAGCAGGGTCTTCAGATGCTCGCGCGATCCGGCCTGGATCTCGCCCAGCGGCCGGTTCAGCGCCCCGCAGGCGGCGAAGGTGCGGGCGATCTGGTCGTCCAGCTCATCGCGGTCGGTGACCACCACGAAGGTCCAGGCGCCCGGCAGGGTGCGCAGCACCTTGCGCGCGAAGGTCACCATCGAGAGGCTCTTGCCGGAGCCTTGCGTGTGCCAGAACACCCCCAGCCGCCCCTCGTTGGCGCCGACGTCGCGCACCGCCTCCACCGCGCGGTTGACGCCGATGAACTGGTGGTTCTGGGCCACCTTCTTGATGAGGCCCTCGGCGGTCTCCTCGAAGACCAGGAAGTTTTCGATCAGGTCCAGCAGCCGGTCGGGCGCGCAGGCGGCGCGCAGGGCGACGTCCAGCGACACCACACCCTCACTCGTCTCGTCGTCGATCCGCTTCCACTCCTTGAACCCCTCCTCCCACGGGGACTGCGGGCTCGGGCCGATGCGGGTGTCCAGGCCATTGGAGACCAGCACCACGCCGACCGGATCGAAGACGTGCGGGATGGTGTCGCGATAGTCGCGCAGGTTCTCGTCATACCCCTGCCGCGCGGTTCGGTAGCCGGCCTTCAGCTCGACGAAGAGCAAGGGGACGCCGTTGACGAATCCCACCAGGTCGGCCCGCCGCTCGTGCAGCTCGCCCTTGAACCACACCTGCGAGGCCAGCACGAAATCGTTGGCCCCCGCGTCGCGCCAGTCGATGAACCGCACCGTCTCGGTTCGTTCGCCGCCGAGATCCGGATCGCGGAAGGTGACCTTCACCCCGTCCCGAACCGCCTCCATGACCTCGCGATTGGCCGATACCGGAACCATCGACGAGCGGTCGTGGGTCAGGGCGTCGGCGGCAAGTTCCAGCGCCTCGCCCGGCAGATCCGGATTGAGCTTTTCCAGCGCCATCCTCAGCCGGCGGGTGAGGAACGCATCCCGCCGGCTCTCCCGCCACGCCGACCCGTCGATCCCGAACGCCTCATGCTGGAGATCGACCGTCTCCCAGCCGAGTTCCGCCAGCAGAGCAATCGCCGGCCGCTCGACCAGCTCGTCCTCCGAAAACCCCGCCAGGCCGTCGCTCCCCGCCGGCGGGGTTTTCGGAGGACGAGCTGGTCGAGCGGCCGGCGATTGCTCTGCTGGCGGAACTCGGCTGGGAGACGGTCGATCTCCAGCATGAGGCGTTCGGG
>DASRLC010000391.1:0-7101 GCA_035648655.1 Polyangia bacterium | reverse complement strand
CGGGGATTTTCGGCGCTCGCTCGATCTGCCCACCGAGGTGACGGCCGCCGCGCGCCGCATCCGCGACGGCCAGGCGCGCCCCTTCGACGCCGGCCGCGTCCGCTACCTCGGACATGGTGGCGCCGAGGAGACGCGGCACTTTCTCAACGTGGCCTCCTTCGGCTTCTCGAGCGCGGTGGCCACCCGCGCCAACGCCTCGTCCAAGCGTCTCGGCGGGCGGATCGCCTTCTTCGCGGCCACCGTGCGCGTGTTGACCTCTTACGACAACACCGACGTCTGGCTCTCGCTGGACGGGGCGCCGCGGGAGCGGCGGCGCATCTTATTGGCCGCGGTCGGCAACGGGCGCTACTTCGGGGGCGGCATGCAGATCTGCCCGGAGGCGAAGCTCGACGACGGCGCGCTCGATCTGGTGACCGTGGGCGATTTTTCCCGCGGCGAGGTGCTGACCAAGATCGGCCGCCTCTACCGCGGTACCCACCTCGAGCTGGAAGAGGTGTCGAGCGCGCGGGTGACCCGCCTGGTCGCGGAGCCGGTGGAAGCCGACGCGCGCATCCCGCTGGAGCTGGACGGCGAGACCCCCGGCTATCTTCCGGCCACGTTCGAGGTCCTCCCGTCCGCCCTGCGCGTACGGGTCTAGAGCTCGCCACAGGCGCCGTTCTTCGATCCAAGCAATCGGCGTTCAGCCGACGCGCGGCGTCGGTCACCGGCATTTTCGAACCAGCGCGGAACGTTCCGATCCCCCGCGGCTGCGTGCTACCCTCTTTGGGCTCGGCTCGCTTGAAACTGCGCTTAAGGAGGATTTGATGCGCGCGTACGCCCCCCGTCTCCGCGGTGCATGCTTTGGTTGTTTGCTCGGTTCCCTGCTGCTGGCTGTCGGCTGCGCCAAGCCTGGACCGGCGAGCTCGACCTCGGGCGCCGGCGACTCCAGTGGTGGCAATACCACCGGCGCCGGCAATACCACCGGCGCCGGTAACACCACCGGCGCCGGCAACACCACCGGCGCCGGCAACACCACCGGGACCGGAGGCACCGGCAGCGGCACCGCCTGCGTCGCCAACCCTTCCCAGCTGGTGAATAGCGCCGCCTGGAACTGCGATCTGAGCGATCCCATCGGAATCCAGGGCGCCATCTACGGCTACGGCGACGGCTCGTCGTGCACGACCCCCATCCCCACCAACATCTGTACCACCGGCAGCTGCTGCATCGGCGGGACGACGGTGGTCGACCCGACCAGCACGAAATGGGGCTGCGGCATCGGCATGGAGCTGGATTCCTCGGGCGGCACCGCACCCGTCAAGAGCGAGTACACCGGGCCGGTCAAGTGCTTCAACATCACGCTCACCGGCAGCAGCGGCGGCAACGTGGTGCGGGTCGGCTTCACCCAGAGCGCCAACTCGACCACCGTCGCGCCGTACAGCGAGATCGCGGCCTTCACGAACGGTTGGACCGGCCAGGTCTGCTTCACCGACGCGGAGTGCCCGAGCTGGGCGACGACCGCCCAGTGCAGCAAGCCGGTCGGCACCGCCGGCACGCCGTACGACATGCAGATCCAGGTCTCGGCCGGCAGCACCACCGCCAGCGTCGGAACCTACAACGTCTGCGTGAGCAGCATCGTGCCGGTGACCAGCACCGGCACCACCGGCACCACCAGCAGCTGCACCTCGACGACCGGCTCCGGCACGCTCAGCGCGCAATACGACACGGCGCACGTCACCTGCAGCGGCAAGGACTACATCGTCCAGAACAACGCCTGGGGCTCGACGGCGGGACAGACCATCACCTACGGCCCCGGCACCAAGTTCAAGGTGACGGTCCAGAACGGCACCGGCACCGGCGGCAGCCCCGCCTCGTTCCCCTCGATCTTCACGGGCGCCAACGCCAGCCACACCACCGCCGGCAGCGGGCTGCCGCGGGCGGTGAGCTCGATCGCCAAAGGCAGCCTGTCGACCAGCTGGACCTGGGCGTCCAATGGCGCGACCGGCAGCTACAACGCGGCCTATGACGTCTGGTTCAGCACCAGCTCGGCGGGCGAGCCGACCGCCTCGTCACCGAGTGGTGGTTATCTGATGGTCTGGTACGAGAAGCCGACCGCCAACCAGCCAATCGGCACCTCGGTCGCCAGTGCGACCATCGACGGCAAGGACTACAACGTCTGGTACGGCAACAACTCGGGCAACGGCAAGCCGTGCGTGTCGTATGTGGCGCAGCAGACCATCAACTCGATGACCTACAGCCTGGGCGACTTCATCCAGGATGCGGTCACGCGCGGCTATCTGCAGAGCTCGTGGTACCTGACCAACGTCTTCGCCGGCTACGAGATCTGGAGCGGCGGCGTGGGCCTCGAAACCACCGACTTCTCCGTCACGGTCCCCTGAGGCGGGATCCGGCGGATCGGCGGCGGCCCATCCGGCTGCCGCGGATCCCCCACGGCGCCGGTCAACCCGCGGCGCGGCCGAAGGCGTCCGAGCCGAGCAGGTGCTCGCGGATGTACTTGACGGTGTCACGGAGCGTGTCGGCCGGATCGCGCGGCAGGAAGCCCAGCTCGCGGGCCGCCTTGCCCGAATCGAAGTACCAGAAGTGCTGCGCCATCTCGACGCTCTGGGGCTCGACCGGCACGCGCCGTCCGAGCTGTCGAAACAGGCCGGCCTGCGCGCGCGCGGCCCAGAACGCCAGATCGCCGGTGATCTTGACCTTGGGCGCCGCCACCTTGGTGAGGCGCTCCAGCCGACCAAACAGCTCGGCGAACGTCCAGTTGACCGCGCCGACCAGATAGCGCGCGCCCGGCGTCCCGCGATCCATCGCCGCCACCAGCAGGGCCGCGACGTCGCGCGCGTCGACCACGTTGAGACCGCCGGCCGGCATGAGCGCGATGTCGCGCGCCAGAAACTGCAGGATCGGCCGCGTCGAGCTGAGGCGATCGTCCCCCGGACCGAGCAGCAGGCTGGGGTTCAAGGTGACGAGCTCGACCTTTTCGCCGCAGGCGCGGCGGGCCGCCTCTTCTTGATAAAGCTTGCTCGCGTAGTAGGGCCAGCGCGTGACGAGCTCGATCGGGGTGGGCGTCTCTTCGTCGGCCACCTCGTCGGCGCGCCGCGAGACCGCCACCGTGCCGCTGGTCGAGGCCATCACGATCCGGCGAATGCCGGCGCGCGCCGCGGCCTCGCAGACGAGCCGCGTCCCCTCGACATGCACCGCGTACATCCGGTGGGCGTCGCCCGGCAAGTGAGATACCAAACCGGCCAGGTGGTAAATCTGTTCCACGCCGTCGACCGCGCGCTTCACGTCCTCGGGCGAGGTCACCGAGCCGGTGACCATCTCGACCCCCAGCGCACGCAGCCAGGCCGGCGGTTGGCTCTGGACCAGCACCCGCAGGCGCGCAGCGGCACCGGCATCTTCGGTCAGCCGGCGCAACAGGTGGGTACCGAGAAATCCCGTCCCGCCGGTGATCAGCGTGGTGGAGGCGATGGTGCCGGAGGCGGGTTTCTTCATGGCAGCGATCGCAGCACCCGCCGGCGGGGCACCCGCGCGCGTACGGCGATCGGACCCAGCACCCGGCCGTCCCAGGCGGCCCGCGCCGCGTCGGCGTCCAGGGCGGTCGAGACCCCGTCGCGCAGATTTTCGACCGCGCGTTGCGAGAAAGCCGCGACCAGCCGCCAGCCCTCCTGAGCCGACAGCCCCTTGGTGAGCGCGATCAGCCAGTCCGACGGCAGGAACGGACCGAACGACACCGTCAGCTCGCGCGCCCGCGGCAGCGCGGCGCCTTTGGGCAACGACTCGAAGCTGCCCGCGATGTGGGCCGGCAAGATGCCGACCTCCGCGCGAAGCGCCAGGTAGCCGAGGCTGGGGAGAAAATCGGCCAGCTGGCCGCTCACCGAGCGGGTTCCTTCGGGGAACACCACCATGCTGCGGCCGCGGCGGAGCACTTCGTGCGTGGTGTCCATCGACTTGCGGATCGAGCCACTGCGCTCCATCGGCACCAGATTGGTGAAGTGCTTGAAATAGGCGCGCCGGTAGCGGCCGCGGAAGAAGTAGTCGGCCGCTGCCATCGAAGCGAGGGCCTTGCCAGCGTCGCCGAGCGCCACCTTGATGGCCCCCATGTCGAGGTGCGAGCAGTGGTTGGCGGCCACGATGAAGCTGGTGTGCTGCGGGATGTGGCTCTCGCCTTTGACGCGGGTCACCAGCACCCTCTCGTAGAAGAGGCGCTGCGCCAGCGCGAGGCCGCGCTTGCCGGCCGACGACACCGACGATGGCACGTGAATATCGCCGTCGTCGTCCCCGCTGGCGGCGCGGGCCGCCCGTTCGCGCGCCGCCGCGATCGGACCCCGCGAGAGCAGCTCGTGCAATTCGGCGACCGTCCCGATGGTGGTGACGTCGACGCTGTCGGGCAGCGTGGCGCCGGCGTTCTCGAGCGCGCTCGACAGCTCGGCGTACATCAGGCTGTCGAAGCCCAGCTCGCCGAACCGGCTGCCGAGCTGCACGTCGGCGCGCCGTCGACCCGTGACCGTCGCGATGGTCTCCAGCAACCAGCTCACCTGACCGCGATCGCCAGTGGCCACCGCCAGCGCGCCCTTGGTCTCCTCGGTCTTGCGGCGCAGCCGCGCGATCTCGGCCGACACGTCGCGCCGCTTGACCTTGCGCAACGAAGTCTTGGGCAGGTCACCGGTCCAAAAGTGCACCCCGCGCACCCTCTTCCAGATCGCCAGGTCGGCCGAGACCTTTCGGAAGTGCTCTTCGATCTTGGCCTCGACCTCCGGACGCGAGAGCGACGGGTCGTGCTCGAGATCGGGGACCACGGCGCAGGCCACCTGCTCGCCCGTCCCGTCGGGGACGCCGACCACCGACAGCTCTTTGATGAAGGCGCTCTCGCCGTAGAGGTCCTCGATCTCGTCGGGGTAGACGTTCTTGCCGTTCGAATCGACGATGACGTCCTTCGAGCGTCCGACCAGATAGAGGTTCCCCTTGGCGTCGAAGCGGCCGAGATCGCCGGTGTGGAACCAGCCGTCGCGGATGGCGTCGGCGGTGGCCTCGGCGTTTTCCCAGTAGCCGGCCATCACGTTGCGGCCGCGCGCGATCACCTCGCCCACGCCGCTATTGGCGTCGGGCTCGGCGATCTGCACCTCGATGCCGGGCAGCGGCCGCCCGACCGAGCCGGCGATGGGCTTCTCCTTGGGCGAGGTCACCGTCAGCACCGGCGCCGTTTCGGTCAGGCCGTAGCCCTCGAAGAAGTTGAAGCCCATGCCGTAAAAGGCCTTCATCACGTCGGTCGGCAACGCGGAGCCGCCGCTGATGAGGTAGCGAATGCGCCCGCCGAACCCTTCGTGCACCGGCAGGAAGATCAAGATCCCCAGATCGAGCCCGGTGCGCGAGCGCAGCTCGAAGTTGGCCGCCGCCAACACCTTCATGAAGCCTTCCAGCAGTGGCGACTTGTCGGCGAAGCGCTGGAACAGCCGGCGGCGCAAGAGATCCCACAGCGCGGGCACGCCCACGATGGCCGTCACGCGCCCCTGCTTGAGCGTCGAAGAGATCGCATCGCCGGTCAGCTCGGACAGGTAGGTCACCTGGGCGCCGTGGGCCAGCGGCACCAGCAGGCCGGTGGCGAACTCGAAGGTGTGGTGCAGCGGCAGCACCGAGAGCATCCCGTCGTTGACGCCGAACTCGAAGATCTTCGACAGCTCCGACACCATGAAGGTGAAGTTGCGGTGCGTGAGCATCACCCCCTTGGGGTTCCCCGTGGTGCCCGAGGTGAAGATCAGCGAGGCCAGCGCGTCGGGACTGTTGCGGCGGATCAGGGCTGCGCTGCGCTCGCGCTCGACGGCCAGCTCGGGCAGCGCGAAGATCTCCGCAAACGACCAGATCTTGGCGGGCAGGCCGGCCTCGCCCAGCGCACGCGCGATGGCCTCGCCGTATTTGTCGTTCAGCTCGTCGCCCAGCACCAGACCGACCGCGGCCGAGGCCCGCGCCACGTTGACCAGCTCGGCCACCTTCGATTCGTGGTCGACCGGCACCACCGTGCCGCCGGCCTTGAGCACGCCGAAGTAGGCCATCGACCACTCGGGCGAGTTCTTGGCGCACAGCATGACCCGCTCGCCGGCGGCCACGCCCGCACCGAGCAGGAACACCCCCACCCGCCCGGCCAGCTCGCGCAGATCGGCGTAGGTGTAGATCTGCTCGCGCTTGCCGCGCTCGATCCGCAACGCGACGCGGGTGGCGTGCAGCTTAGTCGTCGTGTCGAACAGCTCGAGGAGATCGTGGTAGCTGTAGACCTGCTTGGGCCGCTGCGCGTAGGTCTCGTCCAGCTCGGGCAACACCCAGCGCGCCAGCCCCGGGAAGTGGATGTTCATCCAGTAGTCATAGAGATCCAGCTTCTCCGGCCCCCAGCGCAGGCGGACCTGATCTTCGGGATCCATGCGATCGCGCAGCGCGCGGATGTTGTCGGCGCGGAAGACGTAGGCGTTCTCGAAGATGAACGGGCGGAACAGCTCGATGTTTTCGGCCGCCTCGGTGGTGACCCGATCTACCTCGTCGAAGCCCTTGATGATCCGATCGACCACCGCCGTGAAGCGCCCCGCGCCCCAGCGTGGCCGGATGCGGCCCAGCGTCTTGGAGATCTGCTGGGCGGCCCGCTGCACGGTGGGGATCGAATAGCGATCGAAGTGGTCCTCGGTGACGGGCCGGAACTCCATCCGGGCCGCCAGCTCGTTGACGAAGCGGTTACCGGTCTCCTTATCGCGAAACCGCTGCCGCTTGTAGAGGCCAGTCAGCGTCGTGACCCGATCCATGCGCATCGGGTTCAGGTCGCCGCTCGAGAGTTGAAAAACCAGCTTGGGCTGCCCAATGATGGCCTGCGCGGCCACCATCAGCATGGCCGCCACCACGTGGTCGACCGGCACCACGTCGAGGATCAGCTTGGGTGCCACCGGCAACACGTTCTGGCCCTTGAGCGCCAGGTAGACCAGCGGCGCCGAGGTGGTGAAGCCCTCGTTCCAACCCCGAAATGGATAGGCCACCGCGCTCTCGACGATGGCCGGCCGCACGATGGCGCGCACGATGCCGGTCTCGCGGGCCACCAACTGGTCGCCCATGCTCTTGGTGTAGGTGTAGATG